>DATDGZ010000001.1:0-28322 GCA_036521795.1 Thermoanaerobaculia bacterium
GTCCGAGGACATCCTCGCCTTCTGCCATCGCCACCCGGACGTCTGGTGCGCCCTCGGCGTGCATCCGCACGAGGCGGCGACCTGGCGGGCCGGCGACGCGAAGCGCTTGGCAGGGCTGCTCGCGGACCCGAAGGCGGTGGCGGTGGGGGAGTGCGGCCTCGATTTCCACTATGACCACGCGCCGCGGCCGGTGCAGCTCGAGGCGATGCGCGAGCAGTGGCGGCTGGCGCTCGACCTCGGCCTGCCGGTCGTGGTGCACAACCGCGACAGCAACGAGGCGATGCTCGGAGCCCTGCGCGAGGCGGCTTTCGCCGGGATCGCCGCCGACTTCCACTCCTTCGCGGGCGGCCTGGCCATGGCCGAAGAGCTGCTGGCGCGCGGCTGCTATCTCGGCCTCTCGGGCATGATCACCTTTCCCAAGGCCGACAACGTGCGCGAGATCCTGGGCATCCTGCCCGCCGAGCGGGCCCTGGTCGAGACCGACACTCCCTACCTGGCGCCAGTGCCCTACCGCGGCCAGCCGAACCGTCCCGCCTACGTGGTCGAGATCGCGCACCATCTCGCCGCCGCCACCGGCGAGACTCCCGAGACGGTGGCCCGCCAGACCAGCGAGAACTTCTTCCGCCTGTTCGCGAAGGCCGGCCGCCATGCCCACGACCGGGAACTGGCCGCAGGCGCCGGCGGCGCCGGCGGCGCCGAAGCAGGCGGGGATTGACCGGCGGTTCGTCGCGTATCATACTTACGCGTAATTAAGTCTCGCCGCGCCGCGCCCTGCTCGGGCGTTGGCCCGTCGAGTGGAATGGAGGATCGACCATGCGCCAGCTCGCGATCCTGAGCCTGCTTGCAATCGTCTACGCCGGGCGCGGCTCCGCCGCGCCCGCGCCGGGGTCCGGTGACGCGCGTACTGCCCCCGCCGCCGCCGCCGTCCTGGCTCGCGCCAAGGAGGCTTCCGGGGGCAAGGCGTGGGATGCCGTCGCCACGCGGCACGTGCGCGCCCGGCTGCACGTGGGTGGCCTCGACGGCTCGGCGGAGTCGATCGAGGACGTTCGCACCGGTCATCACGCGTTGCACTACTCGCTCGGTCCGCTGAGGGGTGCCGAGGGCTTCGACGGCACGGCGGCGTGGACCCAGGACGCCTCGGGCCAGGCGCAAGCCGAGGAGAGCGAGGATGCGCGGCGCGGGGCGGCGGACGAGGCGTATCGCACCGCGCTGGCGTTCTGGTATCCGCAGCGCTGGCCGGCCCAGATCGAGTCCCTTGGCCGGCGCGAAGACGGCCCCCGCCGCTTCGACGTGCTGCGCATCACGCCGCGCGGCGGCCGGCCCTTCGAGCTCTGGGTCGACGCCGCGAGCGGCCTCTTCGACCGCGTGGTGGAGACCGGCGCCATCGACACGCGAACTGCCTTCTTCTCGGACTTCCGCGAGGTGGACGGGGTCAAGCTGTCCTTCGCCACCCGCTCGACCAACGGCGACACACGCTACGACCAACTGGTCACCGCCGAGTCGATCCGCTTCAACGAGCCGATCGCGGCCGGTGCTTTCGCCATGCCGGCGCCGCCGCCCTCGGACTTCAGCCTGGCGGCAGGCGCGACCTCGACCAGCGTGCCGTTCGAGCTGTTGAACAACCACATCTACCTCGACGTCAAGCTCGGCGGCAAGGGCCCGTTCCGGCTGCTCTGCGACACCGGCGGCGCCAACATCGTCACCCCGGAGCTTGCCAGGACCCTCGGATTGAAGCCGCAAGGCGCCTTGCAAGGGCGCGGCGTCGGCGACAAGTCCGAGGACATCGGCCTGGTCACGGTGGCGAGTCTCCAGGTCGGCGGCGCGACCCTGCGCGACCAGGTCTTCGCGGTCTTCAACCTCGACCCGCTGACCAGCGCGGAAGGAGCGCCGGTCAACGGCTTGATCGGCTACGAGGTCTTCAAGCGCTTCGTCGTGCGCGTGGACTACGAGCACCGGACGATGACGCTCACCCTGCCGGCCGCCTTCTCCTACCATGGCGGCGGCGTGGTCGTGCCATTCAAGTTCAACGAACACGTCCCGCAGGTCGAAGGAGCGATCGACGGCATCGCCGGCGCCTTCGACCTCGACACCGGCAGCCGCGCCAGCGTCGACCTGCTGGGGTCCTTCGTCGAGCAGCACGGCCTGCGGGCACGCTACGCGCCGAAGGTGGAGGGCGTCGCCGGCTGGGGCGTCGGCGGCCCCGCCCGGGCGCAGTTCGCCCGTGCCGGCACCCTGCGGCTGGGTGGGCTCGAGGTCTCCCGTCCGCCGATCGAGCTGACGCTGCAGACGAAGGGCGCTTTCTCCGACAAGTACGTCGCCGGCAACGTCGGCGGCGCGCTGCTCAGCCGCTTCAACGTCACCTTCGACTACGGGCGCCAGCAGGTGATCTTCGAGCGCTTCGAGCGCGATGCCCGCGGTGCCCGCGATGCCCGCGATGTCCGCAGCAAGGGCGTCGGCGGCGACCTGACCATTCCCTTCGACCGCGCCGGCGCCTGGTTGAACCTGGCGGAGGAGACCCCGCCGGCCCTACCCGCCTTCGAGGTGATCGACGTCTACGCCGGCGGCCCGGCCGCCGAAGCCGGCCTGCGGCAGGGCGACCGCATCGTCGAGGTCGACGGCAAGACGCCGGCCGAGCTCCCCCTGCCGGCGCTCCGCGAGCGCCTGCGCAACGATCCGCCAGGCACCCGCGTCCGCTTCACCGTCCTGCGCGCGGGCACGCGCGGCGAGGTCGTCGTGGTGCTCAGGGATCTGATCTAGGTGTGCTCTTGACGGCCAGCGCACCTAGACCGGGTTCGGCACGTCGACGAACTCGACTTCGATGCCGAAGCGGCGGGCGAGGTGCTCGCCCAGGGCGCGCACGCCGAGTCGCTCGGTGGCGTGGTGGCCGGCGGCGAGATAGTGGATGCCGGCGTCGCGCGCCACGTTCATCACCCACTCGCTGGCCTCGCCGGTGACGTAGGCGTCGAGGCCCTGGGCGATGGCCTCGTAGACCTCCCGCTGGCCGCCGCCGCTGATCAGGCCGACGGCGGCGACCGGCTCCCGGCCGAAGAGGAAGGCGAGTGGCTCCTGGCCGAAGACCGTGCGGCAGAGCTGGACCAGGTGGGCGGCCGGCACCGGTTCGGGGAAGCGCCCCTTGCAGCCGATCGGCATGCCGTCATATTCGCCGAACGGCTCCACCGCGCCGAGCCCGAAGGCGCGCGCCGCCAGGGCGTTGTTGCCGACCTCCGGGTGGCGGTCGAGAGGCAGGTGGTAGGCGATCAGGCTCATGCCGCCCTGGATCAGCTCAGCCACCTGCCGGTAGCGGAAGCCGGTGAGGGTGCGCGGCAAGCCCTCCCAGAACAGCCCATGGTGCACCAGCACCGCGTCCGCCCCGGCCGCCCGCGCCCGCGCGAACAGCTGCACGCAGGCAGACACCCCGGTGACCACCCGGTGCACCCGTTCGCGCCCCTCGACCTGCAGCCCGTTGGGCCCGAAGTCGGATCCCTTGCCCGCCTCGAGCAGCTCGTCGAGGTAAGCGACCAGCGCGCCTAGCCCGATCCCGCCGTCCCCGGCTGCCTGGTTCGCCGTCACCCCGGGAGTCTAGCAAAAGCCGTCTCCGTCAAGGAGAAGGAGCGATCAGCCTGACACCGGGGAAGTAGGTCCGGTAGCGGGCGGCGTCGCGAGTGAGGAGCACCAGCTTCGCGACTTGGGCATGGGCGCCGATGAAGAAGTCGGGGAGCACGGTGGCGCGCTGGCCTCCTCTCTTCCGATAGGCGGCGAACGCCTGAGCCGCGTGCCATGCCGCCGCGTAGGGCAGAGGCCACCGGAGGAGGATGCCCGTTCGCGAGAGTGCGCTTTCGAGATCGGCCTCACGCCGGAAGCCCAGGCAGAGCTCGGCGTAAATGATGGGATTCACGCCGACAGGGCCCTTGTCGGCCGCCGCCTCGAGCGCTTCGGCGGACCAGTTGGCCCAGCTCGAGCCTGGAGTCCAAAGATCGACGAAGATGTTCGTGTCGACGAGGATCACGGCTCGCCGCTTGGAAGGTACCTCAATCCGGCTCACCGCGCGTCATTTTCATGAGCTCGTCGGTGGTCAAGCGAGGATCCCAGGAGGCGCCCCTGAGGCTTGCGACCAGCTCCGCGCCCCTTTTCCGACGCTTCCCCTTGACGATCTTGACCCCGTCCTTCTGATGCACGAAGGCTAGCGCGTCTCCGGCTTTCCAGCCGAACTCGTCGCGAAATGCCTTCGGCACCGTGACCTGGCCCTTGACCGTCATGGTACTCGTCTTCATCGGACGAAGTATTACCGCACAGGTATTACCGCGTCAATCCTGCCGCAGACACGACAGGGGAGCCCGGACCGCGGCTCCCCTGGTAGGCAGGTGCAGCTGGAGTAGAGGGGGAGGTGGGCCTAGCTGCGCCCCCCGGGCCCGCGGCCGCCGCCGCGGCCGCCGCGGAAGCCTCCCCGGCCACCTCCGCCCTCACGGCCGCCGCCGCCGCGGCCGCCGCGGCCGCCGAAGTCGCGGTCTCGCTCGCGCTCGCCGCCGCCGCCGACCGGCACCGGCTCTCCCATACCTTCATAGAGCGCGGGATCGTAGTCGGGGGCTTCCATGATCACCGCCTTGCGCGACAGGCGGACCTTGCCGCCCTCGTCGATGTTGATGACCTTGACGGTCATCTCGTCGCCTTCCTTGACGAGGTCCGAGACCTCGCGCACGCGGTAGGGGGCGAGCTCGCTGATGTGCACCAGGCCGTCGGTGCCGGGCATGATCTCGACGAAAGCCCCGTAGGCCTCGACGCGCCGCACCGTGCCGGTGTAGACCTTGCCGACCTCGGGCACCTCGGTCAGGCGCTCGATCATCTGGATGGCGCGCCGCGCCGCCGGCTCGTCGGGCGAGGCGATGACCACCTTGCCGTCGTCGCCGATCTCGATCTGGCAGCCGGTCTCCTCGATGATCGAGCGGATGGTCTTGCCGCCGGGTCCGATGACGTCGCGGATCTTCTCCTTGGCGATGACCAGGGTGTAGAGGCGCGGCGCGTAGCGCGACATCTCGCCGCGCGGTGCCGCGATCGAGCTTTCCATGACGTCGAGGATGTGCAGCCGCCCGGCCCGCGCCTGGGCCAGCGCCTGCTCCATGATCTCCCTGGTGACGCCGGTGATCTTGATGTCCATCTGCAGCGCGGTGACGCCGCTGCGGGTGCCGGCGACCTTGAAGTCCATGTCGCCGTAATGGTCCTCCTGGCCGGCGATGTCGGAGAGCACGGCGAAGCTGGTGTCGCCCTTGATCAGCCCCATCGCCACGCCGGCGACCGGCGCCAGCATCGGCACGCCGGCATCGAACAGGGCGAGCGAGCCGCCGCACACCGTGGCCATCGACGACGAGCCGTTCGATTCCAGGATGTCGGAGACGACGCGCATCGTGTAAGGGAAGTCGTCCTCGTGCGGCAGCACCGGCAGCAACGCGCGGCGCGCCAGCACGCCGTGGCCGATCTCGCGCCGGCCCGGGCCGCGCAGGAACTTCACCTCGCCGACGGAGAAGGGCGGGAAGTTGTAGTGCAGCAGGAACTTCTGCACGCTCTCTCCCTCGTACTCCTCGATCACCTGGGCGTCGCGGCTGGTGCCCAGGGTGGCGGTCACCAGCGCCTGCGTCTCGCCGCGGGTGAACAGCGCGGAGCCGTGCGTCCTGGGCAGCAGCCCGACCTCGACCGCGATCGGCCGGATCTCGTCGAGGCGGCGGCTGTCGAACCGCGTGTGCTTCTCGAGCACCACCTCGCGCAGGATCTCCTCCTCGAGCCGGGTCAGGATCTTCTTGACCTGGGCGCGGCGCTTCGCGTCGTCCTCCGGGATCGCCTCCAGGTAGGGCTTGGTGACGGCGGCCGCTGCATCCTTGCGCTCGAACTTGCCCTTGCGGAACAGGGCCGCCTCGAGCCGGTCGTGGAGGTCGCCATGGACCTGGCGGTAGAGCTCTTCGGGGTAGGCCTCCGGCACCGTCCAGGCCGGCTTCTGCTTGCCGCTCTGGCGATAGAGGTCGTGCTGCGCCTTGATGATCTTCTGGATCTCGGCGTGGGCCTTGAAGATGCAGTCGAGGATCACCTCCTCGGAGACCTGGTTGGCGCCGGCCTCGACCATCGCCACGGCTTCCTCGGTGCCCACCACCACCAGGTCGAGGTCGGAGACGTCGCGCTGGCTGTTGACCGGGTTCAAGATGATCTCGCCGTTGATCAAGCCGACCCGCACCGCGCCCACCGGATGGTAGAAGGGGATCTCCGACAGCACCAGCGCCGCCGAGGCGCCGTTGATGGCCAGGATGTCGGGGTCGTTCTCGCCGTCGGCCGACAGGCAGAAGCCGATGATCTGCGTCTCGGTGAAGTAGCCCTCGGGGAACAGCGGCCGCAGCGGCCGGTCGATCAGCCGCGAGGTGATGATCTCCTTCTCGGTAGGCCGGCCCTCGCGCTTGAAAAAGCCGCCCGGGATGCGTCCGGCGGCCGCCGTGTACTCGCGGTAGTCGACGGTGAGCGGCAGGAAGTCGCGCTCCACGCCGGCCTTGTTCTCCATGCACGCCGTCGCCAGGACCACCGTGTCGCCGAGCCTCACCGTGCAGGAGCCGTGGGCCTGCTTGGCCAGGTGCCCGGTCTCGATGATCAGCTGCGTCTCCCCGATGGGGATCGTTCTGGATTGCCTCATAGGATCTGTTCTCTTTTCTCTCGGTCTCGTTGTCTTGTCTGTCGTCTTCGCCTTGCCTGCGGTCGCCTGCTGCCGGGCAGAGGAGGGTTGATGGCCGCGCCGGTCCGCGTTCACCCGCGCCCAGCCGGGCAGGCATGAGCCTGGGCGGTGGGGCGGGGCGGGACCGAGGCGGCCGCCCGGAGCTCGGGGCGGGCGGGAGCGGCCGGCCGGCGGGATCTCCCGGAGCCGGCGGGTTCGCTCGGAGTCAAGCTGTGCCAGTCAGCGCCGATCGGAACCGGTCTCCATCGCCCGAGCCAGCTGAGGCGGCCTGAGCCAGCCTGAGCCCGCCGGAGCGGCCGGATCGTTACTTGCGAAGCCCGAGGCGCTCGATCGTCGCGCGGTAACGCTCGACGTCCTGCCCCTTGAGGTAATCGAGCAGGCGGCGCCGGCGCCCGACCAGCTTGAGCAGGCCGCGGCGGCTGTGGTGGTCCTTGATATGGGTCTTGAAGTGGTCCGTCAGCTCGGTGATGCGGTTGGTGAGCAGCGCCACCTGCACCTCAGGAGACCCGCTGTCGCGCTCGTGCAGCCGGTACTCCTCGATGACCCGCTGCCTCATTTCTGTGCTTTGCGCCAAAGCTTAAACTCCTTTCCTCTCGTATGTTCACCGCGTAAGTGTAGCATAACCCGCTGCTTATGGCCGGCCCCTCATTTGAACACTACCTTCGGTTGCACGACCCCGACTCCCGCGCTGCCGATCTTCTCGACCACCGTGCCGATGGCGATGAACTGCCGGCGCCGGTTCACCAGCTTGACCCAGTCGCCCTCGCCCCCGGCCAGCTCCCGCACCAGCACCGTCTGGCCGTGGCTGATGCGCAGCTCCTGCTGGGGATCGGTGGTCACCTCGTGGAAGGGGAGCGGGATCTCGTCGAACGGGAGCCAGGCCTCCCCCGGCGGCGCAGCGGCCTCGACCGCCGCCGCCAGCGCCGTCAGTGTCAGCGCCGCGTCGACGTGGAACGAGCCGATCTGGATGCGGCGGAGCTCCGCCAGGTGGGCTCCCACCCCCAGCAGCGCGCCCAGGTCGTGGGCCAGCGCCCGCGCATACGTGCCTGACGAGCAGGAGAGCCGGAAGGCCAGGCGGCCGCCGGCGACCTCGCCCGCCGGCTCGAGCTCGTAGATCGTGACCTGCTTGGCCTCGATCGGCACCTCCTCGCCGCGCCGCGCCATCTCGTAGAGCTTGACCCCGTGCACCTTCTTCGCCGAGTAGGCCGGCGCCTGCTGCTCGATGGCGCCGGCGAAGCCGAGCATGGCGCGCGCGACCTCCTCGCGGGTGAGGCGCTCGACGGCGGCGGCCGGCGCCTCGCTCAGCACCTTGCCGGAGGCGTCGTAGGTGTCGGTGACCACGCCGAAACGGATCACCCCGTGGTAGACCTTCGGCGCCCGGATCAGGAACCGCGTCAGCCGAGTTGCGGTGCCCAGCGTCAGCAGCAGCAGCCCGGTGGCATCCGGGTCGAGAGTGCCGCAGTGGCCGATCCGCTTCTGGCCGAGCAGGCGCCGCACGCGCTGCACCACGTCGTGCGACGTCAGGCCAGCCTCCTTGTCGATCAGCAGCAGTCCGTCTTTCATCCCGCCGGCTTTCCAGCACCGGTGGCCTCAGCGTGTTCTTCCGCACCGGTCGCCGCAGCGTGCTTTTCCGCACCGGTCGCATCGGCGGTGGCTGCCGCCGATGCATCCGCGGGCCCGGCAAGGCCGGCTGTCGCCTGTGCGATGCCGGAGTCGCCCGCCTCGGCTCCGGCTTCCACGGAAACTGGGTCCGCCGGAGTCCCCGCAGTCTCCGTCCCCGTCGCGCCTGCCGGAGCCGCCGCGGAGGTAGCCGCTGGTAATGCCGCTGCGATCTCGGAGACCGCCTCGAGCTCCACCTCCGCGGTGCTCCCCTCGCCGCCGTCGAGGGCATAGCCCGCCGCGTTGCGATGCCCGCCGCCGCCGTGATGGCGGGCGATCTTCTCGACGTCGACCTCGCCGCGGCTGCGCAGCGACACCTTGTGCGAGCCGTCCTCGCGGCGGCGGATGAGGGCGACCGCATCGACCCCGGCGATCGAACGGGGATGGTCGATCAGCCCTTCCGAGTCGCCGGCCGCGGCGCCGGCGCGCGCGAACATCTCCGGGTCGAGGCGCACGGTGGCGATGCGGCCGCCGTGGTGCAGCGCGAGCGTCTGCAGCATCTCGCCGAGCAGCCGCACCACCGCGACCGGCTGGCTCTCGTAGAGCCACTGCGCCACCTGCTCGGGGTGGGCGCCCTCCCGCACCAGGGCGGCGGCCGCCTCGAAAGCCGCCGGCGTGGCGTTGGAGTAGCGGAAGCCGCCGGTGTCGGTGACGAGGGTGAGGTAGAGGCAGCTGGCGATCTCAGGCTCGAGCGCCACCTTGAGCGCCTGCGCCAGGCGGAAGACCATCTCGCCGACCGCCGGCGCCGCGGAGTCCACCCAGTTGACCGCGCCGTAGTGCTGGTTGCCCAGGTGGTGGTCGATGTTGATCACCGGCAGCGCCGACAGGTGCTCCTCGATGCCGGTGCGGTCCAGGCTCGGGCACTCGAGCACCACGATGCTGTCGAACTTCTCCGGGAAGCCGGCGGGCGGCTCGGCGCCGCTGTGCACGCGGTCGCTCCCGGGGAGCGGCCGGTAGATCGCCGGGATCGGGTCGAGGTTCCACACCGCGGCACCCTTGCCGAGACGGCGCAGCAGCCGCGCCAGGCCGAGCTCCGAGCCGATGGCGTCGCCGTCCGGGTTGACGTGGCTGGTGAGCAGGAAGCGGTTGCCCTGCCGGATCTTGCGCAGCAGGTCTTCAGGAGCTTTCGTCGCGGGCATGGAGGCTCTCCAAGAGGTCGGCGATGGTCTGGCTGTGCTCGGCGCCGCGGTCGAGCTCGAAGTGCAGTTCCGGAGTCACCCGCAGCCGCAACCGGCGGGCGAGCTCCGTGCGTAGGAAACCGCGCGCGTGCTGGAGCGCGGCGACGGTCCCCTGGCGCTCCTCGTCGGTGCCCAGGGCCGAGACCTTGATCACGGCCTGGCGCAGGTCGGGGGAGACGTCGATCTCGACGAAGCCCAGCAGGCTGGCCTGCGTGACGCGGGGGTCGTGGACCTCGCGGCGCACCAGGTCGGCAAGCTCGGCGCGCAGCAGGTCTCCCACCCGGTGCGTGCGCCGGCTCATGGCTGGGCCTCGAGCAGCTGCGGCTCCCAGCGTGTCAGGTAGACCTCCGGCTGGCTGTCCAGCAGGTCTCGGATGTGCTCCATCAGCTTGTTCAGCTCCGCTTCCTTCTGCGTCACCACGGCGATCGAGATCTCGGCCCGCTGGTGCAGCTCCTGAAAACCGGTCTCTGCGATCGACACCCGGTAGCGCTGGAAGATCCGGTCGACCAGCGACTTCACCACCCGCCGCTTGTCCTTGAGGCTGCGGCTCTCAGGCAGATGCAGCTCACAGCTGACGATGCCGACGATCATTGACAGGGCTGGCTCGCGATCTGCGGCAACGATCTCTTTGCGAGGGACCACCGCGCTTTCCACCCGCGGGCAGCAGTTCCCCGCGCGGGCAGCGCGGCCGTGTCCACGGCACCGTCCGCCCGTCCATTCAGCCGTTCGTGCGCGGCGTGGGCGTGCCGGAGCAGAAGAAAACTCAGAGGACCGGAGCGACTTCCTCCCGCACGTAAGCCTCGATGAAGTCCCCCGGCTTGACGTCCTGGAAGCGATCGAGGCCAAGGCCGCAGTCGAAGCCCGCACGCACCTCGGAGACGTCGTCCTTGAAGCGCCGCAGCGACGCGATCTTGCCCTCGTAGATCACCCGGTTGTCCCTGACCAGCCGGACCGCGGCGTGACGCGGGATGAGCCCCTCGACCACGTGGCAGCCGGCGACCGTTCCCACCTTCGGCACCTTGAAGGTGTCGCGGACCTCGGCGCGGCCGGTCGCGACCTCGCGGAAGGTGGGCTCGAGCAGCCCGGTCATCGCCTTGCGCAGCTCGTCGAGCAGCTCGTAGATGACGGTGTGCAGCCGGACGTCGACCTGCTCCTTCTCGGCGAGCTCGGTGGCGCTGCGCTCCGGGCGGACGTTGAAGCCGACGATCACCGCCCGGGAGGCCGACGCGAGGAGCACGTCGTTGGTCGAGATGGCGCCGACGCCGGCGTGGATGACCATGAGCTTGACCTTGTCGGTCGAGACCTTCGACAGGGCGTCGCGCAGGACCTCGACCGAGCCCTGGACGTCGGCCTTGAGCACCACCGGCAGCTCCTTGACGTCGCCCTCCTGGATGCGGTTGAAGAGCTGCTCGAGCGACAGCCGGCCCTGGGTGGGGTTGAGGTCGCGGCTGCGCACCTCCTGCGCCCGGTACTCGGCGATGCCGCGCGCCCGCGATTCGTCGTCGACCACCTGCAGCAGGTCGCCGGCGTCGGGCAGGTCGTTGAAGCCGGTGACCTCCACGGGCGTCGAGGGGCCGGCCTGCTGGGCGCGCCGGCCGAGGTCGTCGCTCATCGAGCGGACGCGGCCCCAGGTGGCGCCGGAGACGAACACCTCGCCGACCTCGAGCGTGCCGTTCTGCACCAGCACGGTGGCGACGATGCCGCGCCCGACCTCCTTGCGCGCCTCGAGCACCGCACCCTGCGCCTGGATGTCCGGGCTGGCCTTGAGCTCGAGGATGTCGGCGGTGAGCAGGATCATCTCGAGCAGCTCCTGGATGCCCTGCTTCTTGAGCGCCGAGACCTGCACCATGACGGTGTCGCCGCCCCAGTCCTCGGCCATCAGGCCCCGCTCGGAGAGCTCGCGCTTGACCCGGTCGGGATTGGCGTTCGGCTTGTCGATCTTGTTGATCGCCACCACGATCGGCACGCGCGCGGCGCGGGCGTGGTCGATCGCCTCGATGGTCTGCGGCATGACGCCGTCGTCCGCCGCCACCACCAGCACGACGATGTCGGTCACCCGGGCGCCGCGGGCGCGCATCATGGTGAACGCCTCGTGGCCCGGGGTGTCGAGGAAGACCACCTGGCGGCCGTTGACGTCGACGTGGTAGGCGCCGATGTGCTGGGTGATGCCGCCGAACTCGCTCTCGGCGACCTTCGACGAGCGGATCGAGTCGAGCAGCGAGGTCTTGCCGTGGTCGACGTGGCCCATGATGGTCACCACCGGCGCGCGGGGCACCCTGCCCTCGACGGCCGCGGCCTCGGTGCCCGGCTCTCCCTCGGGATTCTCCCCGCGCTGGCCGCGCTGGCTGCCGGCGAGCTCCTCGTTGAGCTGCACCTCCTCCTCGAAGGACACCACCATGGTGTCGACGCCGAGGTCCTTGGCGAGCTGTTGCGCCAGCTCGGGCTCGATCACCTGGTTGATGTTGGCGAGGATGCCGCGGTCGAACAGCGCCTTGATCAGGTCGCGCGCCTTGACCCCGAGCTTCTCCGCGAACTCGCGCAGGGTCATGCCCTCGCCGATCATCACCGTGCCCTGGGGCGGCGCCTTCTTGAAAGTCAGGATCTTGCCGCCCTCGTCCTCCTTGCGCTGGGCGCGGCGGCGGCGGCGGCCGCCGGTGCCGTCGGCAGCCTCCTCGACGCCCTCGATGTCGTCTTCCTCGATGGTGCCCTTGTAGGCGCTGAGGTCCTCTTCCTCGGCGGAGCGCAGGCCGGGCTTCTTGACGCCCTTGCCGGCCTTCTTCTTGTTCTTGTCCTGCTTGGGCGGCGTCTCGATCACTCGCTCGCGGGCCGCAACATGCCCGGGAGCGCCGGGCGGGCGGGCGCCGACCGGCGACAGCGAGGACGGGCGGCCGCCAGACGCCGGAGCGCCCGCGGTACCCGCGGCGCCCGCCGTGTAGGCGCTGCGCGGGGCACCGCGGTCGGCTCCGCCGTAGCCGGATGGTGCGTGGGCGCCGCCCAGCGGGCGGGCCGCTGGACCGGCCCCTGAACGCGCCGGGGCAGCGGCGACACCGGCGTGGGAGCCATGGGCGCCGGTCGCGGCGTGCCCGATGCTTGCCGGGTGCCCCGCGTGCGGCGCATGCGCGGGATCGCCGGCATGGCCGGCGGAGTGCGTCGCCTGGGAGTCGTGGGCGTGAGATGCAGCCGCGGCGGCAGCGCCGGCATGGGCCGATCCAGGGGCGCCGCCAAGCCCCGCTCCCGGTGCATGGGCCGCGAAGCCGCCGGCGGCGAGCGGAGCGCCGAGACCTCCCGGCGTTCCCGGGTACGGACCGCCGGGCGCGCCCAGGTACGCCGGACGCTCGCTGGCCGGCAACGTCTGGATGCGCGGCTCGACCTTCTGGATCAACGTGCGCGGCCGGTTGGGACGCAGCGGATTGGCGGCCGGCCGGCGCACCGGCGGGGCCGCCGGCACGCGGCGGCGCGCCGTCGCCGGCGATTCCGGGGCGGCCGGCTCGTCGCGCAGGATGACCTCGCGCGGATGCGGCAGCTTCTTGCCCTGGAGGATCGCCGAGATGATGTCGGTGTCGATGTGCGCGTCATCGCCTTCGACGCGGACACCGATCGACTTCAGCTTGAAGACGAGGTCCTGATTGGCGATCCCCATCATCCGAGCGAGATCCTGGACGCGAACTTTTCCCATATTCCTGGCAGCTCCTGTCGAAACCTCGTCAACCCTGGCGGCCGCGCATCCTCTTCCTAAGGCGCCGCGTGCGCGTTACCGCTCGCTCTACTCATTCTCCGGCGTCTCCGGCGTCTCCGGCGTCTCCGGCGTCGCCGCGCTCGCCGACTCGTCGGGCGCGCCGGCAGCCTCCTCGCTCGCCCGCTCCGCCGCTTCCTCGGCCTCTCGCGTCTCCGGCCCGAAGGCGGCGTTCGCCGCCGCGGACGCTTCCGCCTCCGCGGCGGCCACTCCGGCGTCGCGGGTCGCGCGCTGCGCCTCGCTCTCCTGGAAGGCGCGCGAGAGGGCGGCCATGAAGTCCTCGTCCCCCATCGACGACGAGGACTCGGGCTTGCGGAAGGTGACGCCGATGCCGGCGCGGCCTTCGGCGGCGCTCTGCTCCGCCGCGGCGGCGGCGGCGGCCGCAGCCAGCTCGGCCTGCTCGCCGGCCCACGCGACCAGGGCGTCGGCCAGCTCCTCGTCGATCTCCGGCAGCTCGAGCAGCGCGTCGCGACCGCGCTCGTGCAGGCTCTCGGCGGTGCCCAGGCCGGCGGCCTCGAGGGTGGCGCGCAGCTCGGGGGTGATGCCCGGCGCCTCGCCGAGGTCCGCGGTGGGTGCGGCGGCAGGGCCGAGCGCCGTCTGGAGCATCCGCGCCAGCGCGTCGGCCACCTCGTCCTTGACGTCGCTCTCGCTCTTGATGTCGATGCGCGCGCCGATCAGCTCCGAGGCCAGGCGGACGTTCTGGCCGCGCTTGCCAATGGCGAGCGACAGCTGCTCGTCCTCGACGATCACGTCGAGGTGGGGCACCTCGCCCTGGTGGGTGACCGAGACGCGGGTGATCTTGGCCGGCGCGAGCGCGCTCTGGGCGAAGGTCACCAGGTCGTCGCTGTACTCGATGATGTCGATCTTCTCGCCGCGCAGCTCGCGGATGATCGACTGCACGCGCGAGCCTTTCATGCCGACGCAGGCCCCGACCGGATCCACGTCGCGCTCGCGGCTGTAGACCGCCACCTTGGCCCGCTCGCCGGGAGCGCGCACCGCGTGCTTGATCACCACCGTGCCGTCGTAGATCTCGGGCACCTCGGTCTCGAACAGCTTGACCAGCAGGCGCGGGTCGGTCCGCGAGAGCACGATCTGCGGCCCCTTCGGCTGCTTGTGGACCTCGACGATGACGGCGCGGATGCGCTCGCCCTGGCTGTAGCGCTCGTGGCGCGCCTGCTCGGAGCGCGGCACCACCGCCTCGGTGCGCCCGAGGTCGACGACGATGTCGCCGCGCTCGAAGCGCTTGACGGTGCCGTTCAGCACCTCGCCGACGCGATCGATGTACTCGTTGTAGATGTTCTCGCGCTCGGCCTCGCGCACCCGCTGGTAGAGCACCTGCTTCGCGGATTGGGCGGCGATGCGGCCCAGGCCGTCGGTCGGGATCGGGAGGTGGATCTCGTCGCCCACCTGGGCGCCGGTCTTGTGGTCCTGGGCCTCCTCGACGGTCCATTCGGCGAGCGGGTCCTCGACCTCGCTCACCACCTTCTTGACGATGAAGGCTTCGAACCTGCCGGTGTCGCGGTCGAGGCGGGAGCGCACCGGCTCCTTGATGCGGTGCTGCTTCTTGGCCGCGGAGGCCATGGCATCCTCGAGCGCCGCGATCCAGCGCTCGAGATCGATGTCCTTCTCGCGCGCGACCTGGCGCAAGATCTCGTTCAGATTCAGCTCGGTGGTCTGTGCCTGGGGCATGAGTGCGTTCTTCCTTCTCTCTCTTCCGTCTTCTGCCTTGTCCTATGCTGCTAGGCCTGCTCTGCTTGCTTCTGCGGCCGCGGCGTCACAGCTCGACCTCCAGCCGGGCCATCCGGACGTCCTCGAGATTCAGGGTCAGCCGCTCGCCGGTCCGGTCGTCGACCAGGGTCACGTCGCCGGCGCCGGACCCGCTTGCCGCAGGACGGAGCTCCGCGAGGCGCGCCACCACGGTGCGGCGGCGCGGCATGCCCGCAGCGGCGGGAGCGGCGGGGGAGGCCGCCTGCTCGTAAGTCACCCGCGCCAGCCGGCCGAGGAAGCGCTGATAGTCGCTCGGGCGGTAGAGCTGCCGGTCGAGGCCGGGCGAGGAGACTTCGAGCAGGTAACGGCCGTTGCCGAAGTCGAGCACGTCGAGCAGCGCCGACGTCTGCTTGGCCACCTGCTCGCAGTCGGCGAGCGAGACCCCGGCGACTTCGGGAACGAGCGCGGTGATCGGAGGGAGCGGAGCGGGCGGAACGTCCAGTGCCTCGGCGGCGGCCGGCGCGGCGGCCTCCGCGCGGGTCTCGACGGGCGGACGATCCAGCACGAGGCGCAGCACGCCGCCCTTCCACTCGGCGTGGATCAGCTCGCAGCCGCAGGAAGCCGCGACCTCGGCGATCTCCGCCTCGATCTCGGGCGACAGGGTCCACCTCTTGCCGATCTGCGATGGCTCCGATAGCTCCGATGGCGACCGGGTGGAGGAGCTGGACGACGAGCGGTCCGGCCGGCGCTTGCCGGCGCGCCCGGATCGATCGGGGGTGTGACTCGCCGCCGAGGCCGCTGCAGTGGACTTCCGGGTGTGCATCGCGTGTCTTCCGAACCTTCCTCCAACAAAAAAAGTGGGCATGAGGCCCACTTCGTACCGATCCCTTACGGCCCTGAACGAAGGTCCTGATGGGATCGGGACAAGCTCCCGCAGCGGATTATAGGCCATCCTGGCGATAGCCGCAAGTTGCTGGTAGACCGGCGGATCTGATGGCTGGCGGGGCGCGGACGAGCGGCCCGGCGGGGTGCGGACGAGCGGCCCGGCGGGGGCTGGCGAGGAAGGCGGCGGGCTACCTGGCCGGGGTGCCATTATGGCGGTGAACGGATCGCTCCGTTCCACGTCTCCCCTCGGGAATAATCCTGGCAAGACCCTTGCTTGTAGACAGTCTGACGCCATACCGAAAGGAGTCGCAGCACTCATGATCACAACCCGCAGTCGTCAAGTATCCACCTTCGTGCTGGTCTTGGGAGCGGTTGTCTTTGGAATGGTCCTGGCAGGGGGGTTGGGGATGACGATGCCAGGGATGACTCAGACCACGGATGCGTCGCTCTCCGCCAGTCGAGTCGCCGAATCCACCGCCGCTGCCACCACGCACGGCTTGCCCAGCTTCGCCGATCTGGCGGAGGCCGTGGACCCGGCTATCGTTTCCATCCAAGCCTCGACGATCGAGAAAGCGCCGCGCGGCGGCCGGTTGCGCCGGGGCCCTGGCGGGCAGGGACAAGGTACCGATCCGTTCGAGTTCTTCTTCGGCCCGCGCGGCCGCGGTGATCGCGGCCAGGGCGGACCCGGTGGGCCTGGCGGGTCCGACGAGGACGGCATCCAGCAGCAACAGCAGCCCGAGGACTATCGCTCCGAAGCCGGCGGCAGCGGCTTCGTCATCTCTCCCGACGGTCTGATCGTCACCAACAACCACGTCATCGAGGGCGCCTCGGAAGTCAAGGTCCATCTCGGCGACCGCGACTACACCGCGCAGGTCAAGGGCGCCGACGCGGCGACCGACCTGGCGTTGCTGAAGATCAATGCCGGCAGCGGCCTGAAGTACCTGGAGCTCGGCGACAGCGACCGGGCCCGGGTCGGCGACTGGGTGATGGTGGTCGGCAACCCGCTGAACCTGAACAAGACCGTGACCACCGGCGTGATCAGCGCCAAGGGTCGCGCGCTCGGCATCAACGACATCTCCTTCGAGAACTTCCTGCAGACCGACGCCGCGATCAACTTCGGCAACTCCGGCGGCCCCCTGGTCAACCTGCAGGGCAGGGTGGTGGGCATCGCCAGCGCCATCAACTACGGCGCCGAGAACATCGGCTTCGCGGTTCCCGTCAACACGCTCAAGGAGATCCTGCCGCAGCTGCGCGAGAAGGGGAAGGTCAGCCGCGGCTACCTCGGCATCAACATCCAGAACCTCGACTGGCCGCACGCCCAGGCTTTCGGCCTGTCCTCGACGGACGGCGCGCTGGTGGGCGAGGTGGTCCCGAACACCCCGGCCGCGAAGGCCGGCGTCGAGCACGGCGACATCATCACCGCGGTCGACGGCCGCCACATCAAGAACACCCGCGACCTGATCGACTACGTCTCCGCCAAGGGTCCCCACGCGAGCGTCAACCTCAGCCTGCTGCGTAACGGCAAGACCCTCGAGCGCAGCGTCAACCTCGGCGAGCGTCCCGGCCTGAACCAGCAGGCGAGCAACGACGAGCGGCAGGAGGGCAACAGCGGCATCAACTGGCTCGGCCTGCAGTACGAGGACATCAACCAGAGCGTCCGCTCGAGCTACAGCCTGCCGACCAACATCAGCGGCATCCTGGTCACCGGCGTCACTGCCACCAGCCCCCTCTACGACCAAGCGGTCCGCCCGGGCAGTATCATCAGCGAGGTCAACGGCCAGCAAGTCCACAACGTGGGCGAGTTCGAGCGCGCGGTCGGCGCCGCCAAGTCCAAGTCCTTCCTGCGGCTGTACACCCTCCGCTTCGGCAGACAAGGGCAGTCGCTTCCCCCCTTCTTCGCGGTGGTCCAGGTGCCGTAGGCGCCTTCTGGCACGAACCACTGGCCATCGCTTTGCCATAGAACAGGGCGGTCCGGGAAACCGGGCCGCCCTTTCCCTTTCCCTTTGCCTCTTCGCCCGGCCCTAGAGCCGGCCTGCTAGACTCTCCAAGATGCCCAAGAACAGCGACAGCTACCGCGCCTCGGTGCTCATCGTGGACGACGAGTCCGCGATCCGCGACAGCCTCCGGATGATCCTCGAGTACGAGGGATACCGCGTCGAGGAGGCCGGCGGCGGCGCGCAGGCGCTGGCGCGGATCGCCGACCGCCTGCCGGATGCCGTGCTGCTCGACGTCAAGATGCCGGAGATGGACGGCATCGAGGTGCTGAGGGCGATGCGCGAGCGCGGCTACGACGTGCCCGTCCTGGTGGTCAGCGGCCACGCCGACGTCGCCACCGCGGTCGAGGCGACCCGGCTGGGGGCCTACGACTTCTTCGAGAAGCCCCTGCAGCGCGAGCGCGTGCTGGTGTCGCTGCGCAATGCCGTCGAGAACGCGCGCCTGCGTGCCGAGAACCGCTCGCTCGGCGTCGAGCCGGAGACCCTGACCGGCTCGGCGGCCGCGATGCGCAAGCTCCGCGAGACCATCGACAAGGCGGCCCCGACCAACGCCACCGTCCTGATCACCGGCGAGAGCGGCACCGGCAAGGAGCTGGCGGCGCGGGCCATCCATCGCTCCTCGGCCCGCCGCGACCGGCCCCTGGTACAGGTCAACTGCGCCGCCATCCCCGAGGAGCTGATCGAGTCCGAGCTGTTCGGCCACGAGAAGGGGAGCTTCACCGGCGCGGTGCGCAAGCAGATGGGGAAATTCGTGGCGGCCGACGGCGGCACCATCTTCCTCGACGAGATCGGCGACATGTCGGCGCGCACCCAGGCCAAGGTCCTGCGCGTGCTGCAGAACGGCGAGGTCGAGCCGGTAGGCGCCGAGCGCACCGTGCAGGTGGACGTGCGGGTGGTCGCCGCCACCAACCGCAAGCTCGAGGACGAGATCGCCGCCGGGCGCTTCCGCGAGGATCTCTACTACCGCCTCAACGTCATCCCGGTCCGCACGCCGGCGCTGCGCGAGCACCTCGAGGACCTGCCGCTGCTGGTCGACTACTTCACCCGCCGCTACGCGGAAGGCAACAACTGCCGGCCGAAGGAGCTCGCTCCCGATGCGCTCGCCCACCTCCGAGCGCTGCCCTGGAAAGGCAACGTCCGCGAGCTCAAGAACCTGGTCGAGCGGCTGCTGATCCTGTCGCCCGGCGAGACGGTGACCCGCGAGGACGTGATCGGCGCCACCGGCGGCGCGCGCCCCGAGCTGTCGAGCGGTGTGCTGGCGGTCAAGACCCTGCGGGAGTTCCGCGACGTCTCCGAACGCATGTTCCTCATCCACAAGCTCGAGGAGAACAACTGGAACGTGACGCAGACCGCCCAGTCCATCGACACCCCGCGCAGCAACCTCTACAAGAAGCTCGAGCAGTACGACATCCGCCGCGAGGAGGCGCCGCGTGAGCAGCCCTGAGCCATCGCCCGCCGGCGGCCGCGAAGGCCTGCTGGTGCGGCTGCTCGAAGAGAGCGGCGCGCTCTGCCGCGGCCACTTCCTGCTCTCCTCCGGGCGCCATTCGCCGGCCTACGTGCAATGCGCCCTGCTGCTCGAGGACCCGGTGCGCTCGCGCCGGGTGGGCGCCGAGCTCGCCGAGGAGCTGCGCTCCTTCCACCCCGACTCGGTGCTGTCGCCGGCCCTCGGCGGCATCATCATCGGCCACGAGGTGGCGGCGGCGCTCGGGGTGCCGTTCCGGTTCGCCGAGCGCAAGGGCGAAGAGCTCGGCCTGCGGCGGGGCTTCACCCTGCGCCAGGGGGAGCGGGTGGTCATCGTCGAGGACGTGGTGACCACCGGCCGCTCGACCCTCGAGACCGCGGCGCTGGCCACCAGCCGCGGCGCCCGGGTGGTGGCGATCGGCGCGATCATCGACCGCACGGGCGGCGGCCCCCGTGGGCCGAGCGACCCCGGCGGTCATTCGCCGTTCGACGTGGCATGGCGGGCGTTGATTACCTTGGACCTGCCGTCCTATGCCCCTGCCGAGTGCCCTGAGTGCCGGGCGGGAAGCCTGCCGCAGAAGCCCGGCAGCCGGCCGGGCTAGCGAAGAGAACCCTGGAATCTCCCGGCATCGCGGGACATGGCATGAAGCCGGCAACCAAGATGGGGTTCCTCGGCTGGCGGCCTCCCGGCGGCGCTCGGGCGGTAGCTGCCGGCAAGCTGCTGCGCGGGCTGCTGGCCGTGTTCGCAGCGTTCGCAGGAATCGCAGCGATCGCAGTGATCTCTACAAGGCCGGCCTGGGCCGACGGCACGCAGACCGGCCTCATCACCGGCCAGGTCGTGGACGCCTCCGGCGCCGGCGTCGCGGCGGTGCAGGTGACCGCCGTGGGTCCGCAGATCCGGCGCACCGAGGTGGCGGACGACCAGGGGCGGTTCCGTTTCCCCGCCCTCGGCGTCGGCACCTACGACCTGCACGCCGAGCTGCTGGGCCTGGCCGCCGATCAGCGGGGCGTCGGCGTGTCGATCGGCCGCACGACGATCGTGCAGCTGCGCCTGGTGGGCCCGGCGCAGCCGGCCGGGACCGCGGCGGGCCCGGCCTCGTCGCCGCCTGCCGCCGGCGTGGCCGCCGGCGGCGAGGCGGATCTCGCGGCGCAGGAATCGATCCAGGTCTTCGCCGAGGCCTCGGTGATCGACCGTTTCGACACGCGCATCGGCGCCAACGTCAGCTTCGCCTTCATCGACGGGCTGCCGCTGCCGCGCTTCTACCAGGGCGTCGCGCTGCTGCTGCCGGGGGTGAGCGGCGGCGCGGACGGCAACCCCAACGTCAACGGCGCACTGCGCAGCGACAACCAGTTCCTGATCGACGGCGTCGACACCACCGACCCGGCCACCGGCCTGTTCGGGCTCAATCTCGCCTACCAGGCCATCCAGGAGGTCAGCGTCACCACCGCCGCCGCTCCCGCCGAGTACGGCCGCTCGTCGGGCGGCGTGATCAACGTCGTGACCCGCTCGGGCACCAACGAGTACCAGGGCGTGACGCGCCTGCTGGCCACCAACAACGGCTGGAACAGCCCGTACAGCTACCCGGCCCGCGAGGTGGCACATGTGGCGCCCGAGATCGCCGCGGCCAATGCCAGCCCCAACCGCCTGGATCCGACCCTGGCGCTGTCGCTGGGCGGACCGCTGTGGCGCGATCACATGTGGCTCTTCGGCGCCTACGACGACAGCCAGAGCACCTTCGAGGGCCCGACCCACGAGGGGACCCTGTGGAACCGTGGGTCCGAGATCGAGAGCTCGGCGGCCAAGGTGACCTGGCAGGCGGACGAGGGCAACACCGTGGTCGGCCAGTTCACCAACGACTCGACGGGGTTCGCGGCCTTCGCCCCGTTCGACCGCGGGTACGCCGAGAACGTCATCCCGCATGCGTTCGGCGCGCTGCAGAGCTCGGTGGTGGACCGCATCCCGGGCGACATCTTCGCCCTGGAGCGCCAGTCGCAGGACGGCAACTTCGAGAAGCTGCAGCTCAACAGCGCCATCCGCCAGGACATGACTCTCGAGGTGACGCTGGCGCAGCAGGTGCGGGACCTGACGCGGCGGCCGCTCAACTCGCGCGGCCTGACCGGCGGCGCCCCGCACATCGCGCCGGTCGAGCCTGCGGGAGCAGCCGCCGGCGAGGCGCCGGCGCTCCAAGACCTCGTCCTCTACAACGGCATCACCGACGACGGCTTCGAGCGCCGGCCGCGGCGCCAGGGCAACCTGCTGATCACCGGCTTCGTGCAGCTCGGGCCCACCGACCACGAGCTCAAGACCGGCATCGACTTCGAGCGGACCGTCTCGGAGCGCCACTTCAACTTCTCCGGCCAACCGGGCGTCGACCCCCTGACCGGCTTGCCGGTCGAGGGGCAGCTGTTCATCGACGCCGCGGCCGCCGGCGCCGCCGGCAGCGGGGCGCCGCCGTTCGATCCGGTGAGCGGCGCCTTCCAGCCGTTCCAGCTGGACCAGTTCTACGCCCGCGACACCACCAAGACGGTGGAGCAGACCTTCGCCGTCTACCTGAGCGACGCCATCGCGGTGGAGCGCTGGCTGGTGAGCCTGGGCGGGCGCTTCGAGTCGGTGCGGGCCACCGACCGCGACCTGGGACCGCTGATCGATTCCAGCACCGTGGCGCCGCGCGTGGCGGTAACGTTCGACGCCGCCGGCGACCGCAAGGTGCTGCTCGCCGGCACCTACGGGATCTATTACGAACCGTTCCTGCACAGCTATCTCGACACCTACAGCAACCTGGACGCGCTGTCGGGCTACACGCCGTACACCTGGAATGCGGGCAACGCCGCCTGCGCCGGCCAGGACCCGGGGAACCTGCGCTCGCCCTGCTGGGTCGCGGGGACGCCGGTGCCCTTCTTCAATCACCTCGCCACCAATCCCAACGAGGACCTGCACCGCTCGTGGCTCGACGAGGCGACGATCGGGTTCGAGCGCCAGGTGACCGCGTCGGTCGGCGTCAGCCTCTACTACATCCATCGCCGCTGGCACGATCTCTGGGACAACGTGCTGCAGGGGGTGTTCGACGCGCAGGGGCATCTCGTCGGCACGACGGCGCAGGTGCTGAACCTGCCGCAGGCGCGGCGCCAGCAGCAGTCGCTGCAGCTGCTGGTCCAGAAGCGCTACTCGGACCACTGGCAGCTGCTGGGCTCCTACGCCCGCAGCCGGACGGAGGGCAATCTGTTCGAGGACGGCGGCGCGGACGTCGCGCATTTCGGGGACTTCAGCGAGGTGTCCGACGTCAACCTGGTGAACCGCTACGGGCTGGCGCCTTATGACCGGCGCGACCAGATCAAGATCTTCAGCAGCTATCGCTGGCCCTGGCGGCGGGCCAACTTCTCGTTCGGCACCTCGCTGCTCTACAGCAGCGGCGTGCCCTACCAGGTGGAGGCGCTCGATCCGCTGGGAGTACGCTTCCTCACGCCGCGAGGGTCGCTGCGCCTGCCGGACGAGTTCCAGGTGGACCTGTCGCTCGGCTCGGAGGTGCTGCTGCTGCGGCCGGGCCTGAGCGTCGAGGTGAGGGCCGAGGTGTTCAACGTGACCGATCAGAAGCAGCTGCTCGGGGTGGAGACGCTGACCGACACCGGCTTCTTCGGCGCGCCGCGCTCGATCCTCGATCTGCAGGCTCCTCGGACCTACCGGGTGATGGTGGGCGTGCACTTCTGAGCACTGAGCTCTGAGGAGCGCGACGCCTCGTGTGGGCGCCTCCGGGGCTCCCTCCTCGGCCGTTCCTCCCCTTCGGCGTGGTGGTCTCTGCGGCGAGCGTTGTCCTTGGGCGCGACTGTGGGTCGGTGGCGGGGATATTATGAAGAGGTGAAAAAAGGCGGCTCTCAAGATGTCACTCAATTGCTCCTAAGATGGCAGCAGGGGGACCAGGAGGCTACCGAGGCGCTGTTGCCTTTGATCTATGGCGAGCTGCGGAAGATTGCGCGGCGGCACCTGCGGGGCGAGCGGCATGGGCATACGTTGGAGGCGACGGCGCTGGTGCACGAGGTGTATCTGCGGCTGAGCGGCGGGGCGGAGCTGCACTGGAACGACCGGGTGCATTTCTATGCGGTGGCGGCGCAGATGATGCGGCGGGTGCTGGTGGATCATGCCCGCGGCCGGGATGCGGTGAAGCGTGGCGGCAGCGTCGTCAAGGTGTCGCTGGACGAGGCGCGCGATCCGGCGGTGGAGAGCGGTCCTGACGTGGTGGCGCTGGACGACGCGCTGAAGAGCCTCGAGGTGCTGGATCCGCGGAAGAGCCGGATCGTCGAGCTGCGCTTCTTCGGCGGTCTCACGCTCGAGGAGACCGCGGCGGTCCTGGGGATCTCGGTGCCCACCGTGGTCAAGGAGACGCGCCTGGCGCGAGCGTGGCTGCACGGCCAGATCGCCGCCGGGCCGCAGCCGCCGCTCGCGGCGGCAGCCCACGCGGGACCGACGGAGTAGCGGATGGAGGGTGCAGGCCGCGACCGGTGGCGGCGGGTGCAGGAGCTGTTCGAGGGGGCGGCCGACCTGCGGCCGAGCCAGCAGGCGGCTTATCTCGCGACGGCGTGCGCCGGCGACGACGAGCTGCGCCAGGAGGTGGAGGCGCTGCTGCGCTCCGACGCCGAGGCCGGCAGCTTCATCGAGCACGCCATCCGGCGCGGTTCGGACCTGCTGCTCGCCGCCGAGCCCGAGCCGCTCGAGGCGCTCGGCAAGATCGGCAAGTACGAGATCCTCGGGCGCATCGGCGAGGGCGGCTTCGGGGTCGTCTACAAGGGGCGCGACGCGGTGCTGCAGCGCTATGTCGCGGTCAAGACCTGCTCGTCGAGCGACGAGAAGCTGCGCCGCCGTTTCTTCCGCGAAGGGCAGATCGCCGCCGGGCTGCAGCACCCCAACATCACCACCGTCCACGACCTGGGGGTCGAGCGCGGCGTGCCTTACCTGGTGCAGGAGTTCCTGGCCGGCGAGGACCTCAATCACATGATCGCGCGCCAGGAGGGGCTCACCGTGCTGCGGCGGCTCGACATCCTGGCGCAGGTGGCGCGGGGCCTGGAGTATGCCCACCTGCAGGGAGTGCTGCACCGCGACGTCAAGCCCGCCAACATCCGCATCCTCCCGCCGGGGGCGGTGAAGATCATGGACTTCGGCATCGCCAAGCTCCTGCACGAGGTCTCCGACGTCACGACGCAGGGGGTGACAGTGGGCACGGTCGGCTACCTGGCCCCCGAGCAGCTGCGCGGCGAAGAGGTGGACCGGCGCACCGACATCTTCTCGTTCGGCGTGCTGGCCTACGAGCTGTTGACCTACGAGCGCCCCTTCAAGGGCAGCACCTTCTCGGAGGTCTCCTACCGGCTGCTCAACGAGGAGCCCGCGGCACTGCGCGACCTCGCTCCCATCCACAGCCAGGCGATCGCGGAGCTGGCGAGGCGCTGCCTGGCCAAGGCCCCGGCGCAGCGCTACGCGAGCTTCGGCGAGATCATCGCCGTGCTGGAGCCGGAGATCGCGGCGCTGCGCTCGGGCCCCTTCCCGGTGCTGCCGGAGGCGCCGGCGGCGCTGCCGGCGCTGGCGACGGATATGGAGATCGCCGGCGCCGGGGCGGCGGGTAAGGACGCCGCGGCCGGCGAGGCCGCTCCGGCTCCCGCCGCCGCTCGCGGCTGGCTCCTCGCGGCAGCGGCGGTGATGATGGCGGCGATCCTGGGAGTGGGCGGTCGTGCCTTGCTGCGGTCTCGACCTCCGGAGCCACCGGCGCCACGGCAGGCGGCGGCGTCGCCGGGGCAGCTGAGCGAGACGGCAGCGCCGGCATCGCGGGTGGCCGTCGCGCCGAGGGGAGGGGAGGGCGTCGCGCCACGCCCAGCGGCGCCGGTGACGTCGCCAGGCTCGCCCGTCGCGCAGCCGCTCTCGCCAGCGTCGTCGCGGGCTCGCCATGCGGCTCCTGCGGATGCGAAGGACGGCCGCCAGGCGCCGGCTGGCACCGCGGCGCGCCCGCCCGTTGCCGCGCAGCACTTGGAGGCCCCGGCGGCCGAGCCGCGCGGCGTGGACGCCGCGGCGCGGGAGAGCGGCCCGCAGGGCGGCGTCCGGACCGAGAAGCCGGCGAGCACGGTGGCGGCTCCGGCTCCCGGGACGGGGACCGCGGGAGGGCAGGCCGGGGCCGCCGGTGTGGCCGCGGAGCCTGGGCCCCCGTCGGGTGCGGGTGATGACGGTCAGGGCGAGGAGGCGGTCCAGCCGGGCGCGCCGCTGCGGCCGATGGTGCGCGGCGATCTCATTCCGCCGGGCGCTCCGGGCGCCTCGCCGCCGCGGCTCCTCAGCCGCCCGGAGCCCGTGTACCCGGACCGGGCGCGGCGGCGCGAGGTCGAGTCCGACGTTCTGCTGCTGGTGTTGGTGGACGAGAGTGGCCACGTGATCCGGACGATCGTCAAGCGGACCGACGATCCCGGGGTCGGCTTCAACGAGGCCGCGCGCCGGGCTGCCCTCCGCGCCACCTTCAACCCGGCCAGCCGCGACGGCCTCCCCGGCAAGATGTGGACCGAGCTGCCCTTCAGCTTCCGCTTGCACCAGGGCGGGTAGTGTCCCGTCTCAGAGATTCGCATCATTGGTCGGCGAGCCATCCGGGCTCCTGGCCAGGCGCGCCGCCGATTGCTTCGCCATCCGCTACCGATTCATCTGGTACAGGCCACTAGGTTAGAACTCACCCACCATCTGGATCTCGGTCTCGAGGCGCTGGCCGGTGCGGCGCTCGACCACGTCCTGGACGTGCTCGACGAGGGCGCGGACGTCCGCGGCGGTGGCGCCGCCGCGGTTGACGATGATGTTGGCGTGGCGGTGGGTCACGATGGCGCCGCCGCGGGCCGCTCCCTTGAGCCCGGCGTCCTCGATCAGGCGGCCGGCGCCGGCGCCGGTGATCTTCTTGAAGATCGATCCGACGCTTGGCTCGGAGTCGAGGGGCGGATGGCGCAGAGAGCGCCAGGCGAGGTTCTCGCGGACCACCCGGCGCAGCCGCTCGGGATCGTCGGGAGTCAGCTCGAACGTGGCGCTCAGCACCGTGTCCGGGCGATGGTGGAGGATCGAGGTGTCGTAGCCGAAGGCGAGCTCGTCGACCCCGGCGATGCGGCGCTCGCCCGCCGCGTCCAGCAGCTCGGCCTCGAGCGTCACCTCGGCGATGAACATCGTGCGCTCCCGCAGCGGCGCCGGCGCCAGGAAATGAAGGTTCTGCCAGATCGCGCCGCCCACCGTCGAGGGGATGCCGGCATAGTGTTCGAGGCCCGAGAGGCGGTGCGAGATCGCCAACTCGATGAGGTCGGGATAGACGACGGCGCCGCTCTCGGCGCGCAGGCGGCGAGGTGACGACGGATCCGCCAGGCCGCTGCCGGCGGGAAGCAGCTCGACACCCCGAGCGCGGTTGCGGATCACCAGGCCGCGGAAGCCGCGGTCGCCGACCAGGATGTTGGCGCCGAGACCGAGGCGGAAGAACGGCACCTCGTGGCGGCGCGCCGCGGTCACCGCGGCCGCCAGCTCGTCGGCGCTCGCCGCCTCGAGCAGGAGATCGGCCGGGCCGCCGATGCGGAAGGTGGTGAAGGGAGCGAGCGGCGCGTCTCGCCGCAGGCGCGACGCTCCCAGCTCGGTCGCCAGCGCCGCCAGGCTAGCCCGCATTTCTCATCCCGCTTCTGCTGCGACTCCGGTGGAGGAAGGCGAGATCAGGGGTCGATCAGCGCCAGGCGGTGGGCGTGGCGCCCCCCTTCGAACGGCGTTGCGAGCCAGATGCGGACGATCTCGAGGGCATCGTCGAGCGACATCATGCGCTCGCCCAGGGAGATCGCGTTGGCGTCGTTGTGCTGGCGGCCGAGGCGGGCCGACTCGGCGTTCCAGCAGAGAGCGCAGCGCACGCCGCGCACCCGGTTGGCGACGATCGCCTCGCCGTTGCCCGAGCCGCCGAGGACGATGCCACGCTCCACGGCGCCGCTCGCCACCGCCTCGGCGACCGGGCGGATGAACAGCGGGTAGTCGACCGGCGGCGCCGCGGCGTAGGTGCCGAGGTCCTGCACCTCGTGGCCCTCGCTGCGCAGGTACTCCCTGATCGCTTCCTTGTACTGGAAGCCGGCATGGTCGGAGCCGATGGCGATCTTCATGCGTTCTCCTACTAGGGGAAGAGGACCCGCCTGCCCGGTTCGCCTGGTAGCGCCTTCGGGACTCAGACGTGTCGCGCAACTTACCAGCGTCTATCGGGTCGCCCCCCGCATCCCTCCAACCCCCTTCCTCCCAGCCGGGGTGCCGCGACTGGCGACAGGCGGAGCCGCGGCCTCCCAGCTGGGATGCCGCGACTGGCGACAGGCGGAGCCGCGGGCCCCCCCTGGCGGCCGCCGGGGGCCCGGGCGGATTCTATCGCCGTTCGGCCGGACGAGGCGTCAGGCGTCGCCGCCCTCGAGCCCTCTCCGGCGGCGCAGCTCGAACAGGGTGAGCGCTGCCGCGACCGTGGCGTTGAGCGATTCGACCGGCGGCGCCACCGGGATGGTGATGCGAACCGAGGCGCGTTCGAGCAACGCCGGCGATACCCCCGGTCCCTCGGCCCCGAGAGCCAGGACGATCGTGCCGCCGGGAGCGTCCCGCAGAGCGTCATACAGATCGACGCCGCCGCGCGGCACCAGGGCCATCCAGCGCGGCGCCCTGAAGTGAGCACCGTGAACGCTGGACGCGGCACGAGCGCGCTGATCTCCGGCAGCTCCGGCAGCGCCGGCAGCTCCGGCAGCGCCGGCAGCTCCGCCAGCGCCGAGGTCGCCGGCCGACTCGAGCGGGCCGCGGAGATGGCGGTCGAGCAGGTCCGGGTCGACGCCGACGGCGACCGGCAGGCGCAGCAGGCTGCCTGCCGAGGCGCGCAGCGCGCGGGGATGGTTGGGATGGACGGTGCCGGCCGACAGGGCCATGCCGGCGGCGCCGGCGGCCTCGGCGACGCGCGCCAGGGCGCCAAGGTTGCCGGGGTCCTGCAGCCCCTCGACGTAGAGGTAGG
>DATDGZ010000002.1:0-30866 GCA_036521795.1 Thermoanaerobaculia bacterium
GCTACTGCTTGGGCTGAGTGGTTCCGCTACCTTGCCGAGAGTGGAATTCCTCCTCAGCTGGGGCTACCTGCATACCTGTGGACGTGGCAGGTCAAAGTCGAGGTCGCGAATCTTCGTAGCCAGTCGCGTCTCAAGAGGGTGGGACTGCCGCAACCCAAGCCGGGCCGTCGTACTTGGCCACCCTTCCAGGCCGTAGGCGAGGCCATCTTCACGGAGGGCTGGTCGGGGCTGATCGCGCCAAGCGCGGCGCGGCCCAGAGGGCGAGTACTCTGCCTCTTTCGGGGTGGCAAGGATATGGCGGGCGCCACTCCCGTGAGACCGGCGCGAAGGATCACCACGGTTCCTGTTCCTCCAACTGGGATGAGGACCTAGCCGGCGCCGACTGATGTTCAGTCTCTCCCAGACGGGGTGGTCAACCGCTCGGCGAGGCGGCTGAAGCGCTTCAGGACCCGGCGGTTGGCGACCGCCGTGGCGAGCGCCCTGGTCTCTCCTACCAGCACGGCCAGGCGCTTGGCCCTGGTGATGCCGGTGTACAGGAGGTTGCGCTGGAGCATGACGTAGTGCTGGGTGTGGAGGGGGATGACGACGCAGGGGTACTCGCTGCCCTGGGACTTGTGGATGGAGCAGGCGTAGGCCAGGGCCAGCTCGTCGATGGCGGCGAGCTCGTAGGCGACCTCGCGGCCGTCGAAGGCTACGTGCAGGCGCTGCTCCTCTTCGTCGATGTGGGTGATGCGGCCGATGTCGCCGTTCCAGACCTCCAGGTCGTAGTTGTTGCGGACCTGCATGACCTTGTCGCCGGCGCGGAGGGTGTGGCCGCCGCGGGTGAGGCTCTGGCCGTGGGGGTTGAGGGTCTCGCGCAGGACGGCGTTGAGGTTGGCGGAACCCAGGAGGCCGCGCTTCATGGGTGTCAGGACCTGGATCTGCTCTAAGGGATCGAGGCCGAAGCGGGCCGGGATGCGCTGCGTTACCAGCTGGACCAAGGTGCGCAGGGCCTCCTCGGGGTCGCGCCGCTCGACGAAGAAAAAGTCGCCCTCCTTGTCGAGCGACTCGAGCACCGGCATCTGGCCGCTCTGCACGCGGTGGGCGTTGACCACGATGAGGCTGCGCTCGGCTTGCCGGAAGATCGTCTGCAGGCGGACCACCTCGACGGCGGTCGAGCGGATGAGGTCGGCGAGCACCTGGCCGGGACCCACGGAGGGCAGCTGGTCGACGTCACCCACCAGGACCAGGCGGCCGCCGTCGGGGACCGCCCGCAGGAGGTGGTGGGCCAGCACCGTGTCGATCATCGACGCCTCGTCGACGATCAGCAGGTCGCAGGACAGCGGCCGCTCTTGATTGCGGTCGAAGGCCCGGCTCTTGGGATTGAGCTCGAGCAGGCGGTGGATGGTGCTGGCGGCGCCGCCGGTGGCCTCGGCCAGGCGCTTGGCAGCGCGGCCGGTGGGGGCAGCGAGGAGCACGCGCTGGCCCTTGCGCGTCAGGATCTTGACCAGGCCGCGCACCAGCGTCGTCTTGCCGGTGCCGGGGCCGCCGGTGATCACCAGCAGCTTGCGGGTGAGGCCGGCGCGGATCGCCTGGCGCTGCTCGCGCGCCAGGACCAGGCGCTCGCCCTTCTCGAACCAGGCGAGGGCGCGCTCGAGGTCGATCTCCAACGGCAGCGGCGCCTGCGCCAGCAGCGACCGCACCCGCGCCGCGACGCCGGTCTCGGCGGCGTGCAGCGGCTTGAGGTAGACAGGGGCGTCCTCGACCTCCTCGATCTCCACCAATCCGGCGCCCGCGAGCGCCGTGACCGCCTGGTCGACGAGCGGCGGACCCGCCCCCAGGAGGCGGTCCGCTTCCTCGACCAGGCGGGCGCGCGGCAGGTAGAGGTGGCCGCGGTCGGCGGCCTCGCCCAGGACGTGCAGGGCGCCGGCCTCGAGGCGCTGCGGGGCGAGCTTCGAGATGCCCAGCGAGGCGGCGATGCGGTCGGCGGTCGCGAAGCCGATGCCGTGGACGTCGACCGCCAGCCGGTAGGGGTTGTCGCGCACCCAGCGCACGGCGGCGCCGCCATAAATCTTGTAGATCTTGATCGCGTAGGTGGTCGAGACGCCGTGCGACTGCAGGAAGATCATCACCTCTTTGATGTCGCGCTGCTCGTCCCAGGCCCGCTTGATGTCGGCGCTGCGTTTCGGGCCGATCCCCTCGACGTCCCGCAGCCGCTGCGGCTGGTTCTCGATGACCTCCAGGGTCTCGGTGCCGAAGGCCGCCACCAGGCGGCGGGCCATCACTCTGCCAATGCCGCGGATCAGGCCGGACCCCAGGTAGCGCTCGATGCCCTTGGCGGTGGCCGGCACCACGGTGGCGTAGGAGACGACCCGGAACTGCCGCCCGTGGCGGGGGTCCTCGGTCCAGGAGCCGGTCAGGCGCAGGCTCTCGCCTGGCTGCACCCCGAGCAGGTTGCCGACCGCGGTCACCGGCTCGCGGGCGCCGGCGACCGCCAGGCGCACCACGCTCCAGGCATTCTCCTCGTTGGCGTAGACCACCCGCTCCAAGGTGCCCTCGAGCACCTCCGGACGGTCGGCGACGGGTCCTGCGGTAGGTAGCATGGCTCTCCATCCTATCGAGACTTGCCCGGAATGTGCCAAAATGACGCCGATGACTGCATTGGACCGCCCCCTGGTACTGGTAATCGACGACGAAACAGGCTCCCGCGAATCGATGGCCATCGCCATCGAGAAGGCCGGCTACGCCGTGCGGACCTTCGACGACGCCCGCAACGCGCTCGACTTCCTCGAAGAGAATGACGGAGCTCGGTTGGCGATCTGCGATCTGCGCATGCCCGGCATGGACGGGCTGGCCTTCCTCAACGAAGTGCGCGAGCGCCGCTACGACCTGCGCCTGGTCCTGGTCACCGGCTACGGCTCGATCGAGTCGGCGGTCGAGGCGATGCGGGTGGGCGCGGACGACTATCTCACCAAGCCGGTCGACCTCTACGAGCTCCGCCAGCGCGTCAACAACCTGATCGAGAAGGAGCAGCTCAAGGAAGAGGTCTCGAACCTGCGCGAGATGCTCGACAAGCGCTACGGCTTCGAGAGCATCATCGGCCGCTCGGCGCCGATGGAGAAGCTGTTCGAGCAGATGAAGCTGGTCGCCCCGACGCGCTCGAGCGTGCTGGTCATCGGCGAGAGCGGCACCGGCAAGGAGCTGGTGGCGAACGCGCTGCACCGCGCCAGCCCGCGGCGCAACGAGCGCATCCTCGCCATCAACTGCGGCGCCATCCCCAGCGACATCCTGGAGAGCGAGCTGTTCGGGCACGAGCGTGGCGCCTTCACCGGCGCGGTGTCGCGCAAGATCGGCAAGTTCGAGCTCGCGCACCGCGGCTCGCTGTTCCTCGACGAGATCAGCGAGCTCTATCCCGAGCTGCAGGTCAAGCTGCTGCGGGTGCTCGAGGAGCGGCAAGTGATGCGGGTGGGCGGCAGCGAGCTGATCGACGTCGACTTCCGGCTCATCGCCGCCACCAACCGCGATCTCGAGAAGGAGGTCGCCGACGGGCGCTTCCGCGAGGACCTCTACTACCGGCTGAAGGTGGTGACGCTACGCATCCCGCCGCTGCGCGAGCGGCCGAGCGACATCCCGCCGCTGCTCGAGCACTTCCTGGTGCAGTTCTGCCAGGAGCACGGCAAGCCGCCCAAGGCATTGTCGGTCGAGGCGCTCGAGCTGCTCAGCCGCTACCCCTGGCCGGGCAACGTGCGCGAGCTCAAGAACGTGATGGAGTCGGTGGTGGTCTTCCACCAGGACGGCGAGGTCACGCTCAACGACCTGCCGCCCGAGATCCGCGATTCGTCGACTCTCTCCACCAGCGGCACGCCCGTGCAATCCGTCGTCGGCGAGCCGCGCACCATGGCCGACATCGAGCGCCAGGCCATCCTCGAGACCCTGGGCCGCACCGCCGGCCACCGGGCGCGCGCCGCCGACATCCTGGGCATCGGCCTGCGCACGCTGCAGCGCAAGTTGAAAGAGTACAAGGACGAGGGGTTCATCCAGGACTGATCCGCGGCGGTGCCGGGCGGCTCCACCGAGGGAGCCGCCGCCGCGAACCCATGGACCGTCGGGCCATTGAGGAGAGGTGATGGAACTACCGGCCGAGGTGCTGATCCACAACGAGATCATGGGCTTCAAAGGCATCACGGGCACCCTCATCACCATCAGCCCGGACGGCTACTACGAGGTCAACTGCCTCTTTGGCGAGCAGGCGCACCGCACCCTCTTCCCGGTCCAGGGCACGGTGCTGATCGCCCGCGATCCGGAGGAGGTCCTGCGCCCGGACCTGGAGATCGAGCGCTAGAGCGCCGGAAGGCCGCCTTGCCCACGGTGAAGCTGTCGGTGAACGTCGATCACGTGGCGACGCTGCGCCAGGCGCGCCGCGCGCCCTACCCGGACCCTGTCGAGGCCGCCCGGCTGGCCGAGGATGCGGGGGCTTCCGGCATCACGGCGCACCTGCGCGCCGATCGCCGGCACATCCAGGACCACGACGTCGAGCGGCTGCGCGCCAGCGTGCGCGGCAAGCTGAACCTCGAGATGTCGGTCGCGGCCGAGATGCTCGCGGTCGCCGTCGCGGTGCGGCCCGACCAGGTGACCCTGGTTCCCGAGCGGCCCGAGGAGATCACCACCGAAGGCGGCCTCGACCTGGTGCACCAGCGCGCCCAGGTGGCAGCGGCAGCCGAGCGCCTGGCCCACGCCGGCATCGCGGTCTCGGCCTTCGTCGATCCCGACGAGGGCCAGATCGAGCAGCTCGCCCGCCTCGCCGGCGGCGCCGGGGCGCCCTCCGCCGGCTCGCCGCGGGCGATCTCCGGTCTCGAGCTCAACACCGACGCCTACACCCGGGCGACCCTCTCCGGGAATCCCGCGATGGTCGAGCGCGAGCTGGCCAAGCTCCGCGCCGCGGCAGCGCTCGCCGTCGCGCGCGGCTTCCACCTCTACGCCGGTCACGGCCTCACGACCGCCAACGTCGGTCCCATCGCTGCCCTCCCCGGCATGGAGGAGCTCAACATCGGCCACGCCCTGATCGCCCGCGCCGTCCTCACCGGCATCACCGTCGCTGTGCGCGAGATGCTGCACGCGATGGGTGGGTAATGAGGGATGTCGGCGTCTCTTTGCCGATTTCTGCACTATTTACCTCTGCTGGAGGCATACTCGGACTCATTTATGGGTCTCGTGCAGCAAGGGAAGGTAAGGTGCGTGCTGAGAAGACGCCCGATCCGGATCCGCAGACAGGCGCCTAACGGCCACCACCTCTCAGCACGAATGTCGTCGGTTCCGCCGCGACGTTCGCTCCAGCCGATCGCGACGGCGCGGGCCCGCTTGAACTCCATCGCGCCGTGCCGGTTCAGCGGACCGAGCGCCTTGGGGCAGCCGTTCGTACCCCTCTCGGAGCCCAGCGCTTGGCAAGGCCCCGCATGGCCGGCTCGCGTTCAGGCCAATCATGCAGGATTGCAGGATCGAAATCGGCGCCGCTGGGCCAGACAAGGGTGTGAACCTCGGGGTCTACCGAGACCTCGGCGAAGATGCCCGGATCGCGTAGTGGACGGTATAGCTCCCCCTCGAGCACGGGTTCGAGATCGAGGTCCCTCGTCAAACCGTCATCAAAACTGATTCGCAGCCGATAGCCGCCGAGGTGGTCAACAGAAGTGACACGGTAGATGGGGTGTTCCATGGTGGTTCCTACTAGCTCGAGGGTTCAATCTTAGCCGGAGCGCGGCCTTGCTACAAACGCTCCCAGTTCGCCAGCAATTCCGCCTGGTGCAGCTCGGCCCACGCCTCCACCAGGCGCTGTTGCTGCCTTGGAAGGGCTCCTGCGAGGAGGTCGATCGAATCGATGGCAAAGATCGCGACCTCTTCCTGGTAATAGGCATGCAGGTGTGGACGGCTGTGAGGCTCTCCAGCCTCCGCGTATATCCTGATGATGATGCCGAAGAACGTGGCAATCTCGGGCACTTGAGCCACTCTCCTGGTGCGCGCGCTTGCGGCGCTACCCTGCCGGCTGCCCCAGCTCGTCGGCGAGGACGGCGGCGAGGTGGCCGGCGAGGGTCTCGATGGTCTGCTGATCGGGGCCTTCGATCATGACTCGGGCGAGGGGCTCGGTACCGCTGTAACGCAGCACGAGGCGGCCGTCGGCGCCCAGCTCTTCCTCGACGGCGCGGGCGGCCGCGGTCACGCGGGGCAGGGTGGCGAGGTCGGGCTTGCTGGCCACGCGGACGTTGACCAGGATCTGCGGGTAACGGCGGAAACCGGCGAGGATCTCGGACAGCGGGCGGCCGGCGCGGTGCACCAGGGCGGCCATCTGCACCGCGGTGAGCAGGCCGTCGCCGGTCGCGGCGAGGTCGAGGCGGACGATGTGGCCCGATTGCTCGCCGCCGAGCAGGATGCCTTCACGGCGCATGGTCTCGACCACCAGGCGGTCGCCGACGCCGCAGCGCACCACCGCGATGCCATGGCCGGCAAGCGCCCGCTCGAGGCCGAGGTTGCTCATCGAGGTGGCGACGATGGCCGGCGGGGCGAGGCGCCCCTCGGCGAGGAGCTGCGTCGCCCACAGGTAGAGGATGGCGTCGCCGTCGCGCACCTCGCCGCGCTCGTCGACGAGGATGCAGCGGTCGGCGTCGCCGTCGAAGGCCGCCCCGAGGTGGGCGCCAGCGGCGACGACGGCCGCGGCCATGCCTTCGGGAGCGGTCGAGCCGCAGCCCAGGTTGACGTTGCGGCCGTCCGGCGCCGCGCCGAGCCGGGTCACCTCGGCTCCCAGGCGCCCGAAGAGCTCGCCGGCATAGGCCGAAGCGGCGCCGTTGCCGGTGTCGAGGACGACGCGCAGGCCGGCCAGCGGCGGCCCGCCGCCCGCCGCCACCGTGGACGCGAGGTGGCTCAGGTAGCGCTCGCGGAGATCGGTCTCGGTGATCAGCGGGGGCAGCGGGGGCAGCGGCGGCGGTGGCAGCAGCGGCGGCGGCAGGCCAGGGCCCGCGGTCTCTGCGGCCGCGCGCAGGCGTTGCTCGAGCTCCGCCGCCGCCGCCTCGCTCCACTTGAAGCCCTCGCCGTCGAACAGTTTGATGCCGTTGTCCGGGTAGGGGTTGTGGCTCGCCGAGACGACCACGCCGGCGTCGGCGCCGAGCTCGCCGGCGAGGAAGGACACGCCGGGAGTGGGAATGACCCCGGCGTAGTTCACCGTCGCCCCGCCGGCGGCGAGGCCGGCCGCCAGCCAGCCGCAGATCTCGGCCGTGCTCTCCCGAGTGTCGCCGCCCAGGACGACCTGCGGGCGGCGGCCACTCGCGGCACTCGCGCCTCCCGCGCCGCTCGCGCCTCCCGCGCCGCTCGCGCCTCCCGCGGCACTCGCGCCTCCCGCGGTGAGCCGCTCGCCGAGCAGCGCGGCCAGCTGCCGGGCCAGCGCCGTCACCGTGACGCGGTCGAGCGGCGGCTCGCCGGCGCGGGCGCGAATGCCGTCGGTCCCGAACAGCCGTTCGCGGGCGGTCTCGGCGCTCAGCCGTGCCTCCCGCGGCCGCGGTGCGCCGGGCGCTCCGGCGGGGTCTCCACCTGCGGTGGCGTGAGCAGCACCCGCACCAGCACCTTGAACGGCTGCACGATCTGGATCAGCGGGTCGGGCGATGCCACCGGCACCTGCACCTCGAACCGGAAGGCGTGGCCGTCGAGGCTGATCGGCTGGGTCGACAGGGTGCCGCCCTTGGTGATGCGCGACAGCGGGCCGCTGACCAGCACCTGGTTGGGGAGCACTTCGGGCTCCCCGAGGGTGGCGCCGCCGGCCGGCTCGCCGGTCAGCTTGGGCACCACCGGCATGCGCTGGGTGACCTCCTTCTCGAGCTCCACGCGGATCACCGGCGGCTCGATCGAGACCACCTCCAGGTTCTCCGGCATGAGCACGTTCTCGGGTCCCAGGTTGATCGTCCAGCTCCCCGCCTGGTAGCGCGACAGGTCCACCTGGACGTCGACCTGGAAGGGAGTCAGGCGGCGGATCGCCTTGCTGCTGCCGCGCAGCCGGACGTTGACGCTCGGCACCGGGTCGAGGACGATGTAGTCGCGCGGGCGGTTGTAGCTGACCGCCGCCTCGGTCAGGCGCTCCGAGGGCGCCTCGCGCGCCTCGAACGAGAAGTTGAACCACAAGCCGATGGCGACGCCCAGCGCCAGCAGGCGCAGGCCCCAGGTCTGGGTCGTGCCGGTCATCCGGCGATGCCCCGCCCCGGCGGCCCGGCCGGCACGACGTCGGTGATCAGGTACTTGTAGAGCGAGTTGCGCAGGCTCTTGCCGTCGAGATCGCGCACGATCTGGCCGTCGCAGGCGACCGAGATGATCCCGGTCTCCTCCGAGATCACCACCGCCACCGCGTCGGTCTCCTCGGTGATGCCGAGCGCGGCGCGATGCCGGGTGCCGAGGTCCTTCGACAGGCTGGGATTGGTGGACAGCGGCAGGAAGCACGCGGCCGCGGCGATGCGGTCCTCCTGGACGATCACCGCGCCGTCGTGGAGCGGCGTGTCGGGAGTGAAGATGTTGATCAGCAGGTCGAAGGAGAGCACGGCGTCCAGGGCGATGCCGTTCTCGACGTAGGTGCGCAGCCCCTGCAGGCGCTCGATCACGATGAGGCCGCCGATGCGCCGCGACGACAGCGTGGTGGCGGCGAGCACGACGTCGCCGAATCCCGACGCCATCTGCTGCGGCTTCGCGAGGCCGAGCAGCGGGTTGCGGCCGAAGTTGGCGAGGGCGCGCCGCATCTCCTGCTGGAACAGCACGATGATGGCGAAGGGCAGGGCGATCAGCAGGCTCTCGAGGATGGTCTGCAGGGTCACCAGCTCGGCCCAGCGGGCGGCGTAGTAGACCATGCCGACGAAGACGATCCCCAGCAGCACCTGCACCGCGCGCGTGCCGCGGATCAGCAGCAACAGGTTGTAGATCACCACTGTCACCGCCAGGATGTCGACGGCGTCGTGCCAGTTGAGCAGCCCGAAGAACTGCGTCCAGCTTGCCCAGCTCAAAGGCCTGCCTCGGCGATCGCCCGCCATGCCGCGAGGAAGCGGACCGACTCGGGGACGTCGTGGACGCGGACGATGGCGGCGCCGGCGGCCGCCGCCCAGACCAGCGCCGCCAGGCAGCCGGCCAGCCGGTGCTCGGGGCGCCCGGAGGGGGCTGGGCCGGCGGGTGGCGCGGGGGCGGCGGGCGGCGCGGCGGCGGCTGCGATTGCCGGCAGCGCCGGCGATGCTGTCGCGGCGGGTGCGGTGGGCGCGGCGGCCGCGGCCGCGCCGCCGCGCTCGGCAAGGGCCAGGAAGCTCTTCCGGCTCGCCCCGACGAGCAGCGGGCGGCCGATCGCGGCCAGCTCCGGCAGGCGTCGCAGCAGCGCCAGGTTCTGCTCGGCGGTCTTGCCGAAGCCGAGGCCCGGGTCGACGATCACCTGCTCCTCGTCGATGCCGGCCGCCACGGCCCGCCTCACCGCGAGCTCGAGCTCGCCGCGGACCTCCCCCAGGAGGTCGGCGAACGAGATGTCACGCTGCATCGTGGACAGCTCGCCGCGGCTGTGCATCAAGACCACCGGACACCCGGCGGCGGCCACCGCCTGGCCCAGGTCCGGGTCGCCGAGGGCGCTGACGTCGTTGACCAGGTCGGCGCCGGCGGCGAGCGCCTGGCGGGCCACCTCGCCCTTGCGCGTGTCGACCGACAGCGGCGCGGCGGTGGCGCGGCGCAGGGGCGCGAGCACCGGCAGCAGGCGGTCGACCTCTTCGTCGACCGAGATGGTGCGGGCGCCGGCGCCGTAGACGCCGCCGCCCGGCCGTGTCGACTCGGCGCCCAGGTCCACCAGGTCGGCGCCGCTTGCGAGCATCGCCAGGGCATGCTCGACGGCGCGCCCCGGGTCGGTCCACAGGCCGCCGTCGCTGAACGAGTCGGGAGTGAGGTTGAGGATGCCCATCACCAGCGGCCGCCCCGGCCGCCCGCCGAGGGGCAGACGGCGGTCGCCGGGCAGCCGCAGGGCCCATTGCGCCGAGGTCGGGAGAGTGGCAGGAGTTCCGGGCAGTCGGGCAGCCTCCATGGCAACCAGCGCCCGGCTAGTGTATCGCGCTGGGTTGCGCGGGAGCGATCGCGGCGCCCGTTTTCGGTCTCGAAATCTACGACTTCTCGGGCCCTGGAACCGCGGTGCGGCGCTTGGCGCCGGCGATCTCGGGCGCTTCCCGCTCCCTGGGGGCCTCGCGGGGCTGCGCCGTGCGGTCCGTGCGGTCCGGCCGCTCGGGCGCGGCGGCGGCCGCCGGCTGCGGCGGTGCGGCCGCCTCGGTGGTCTCCCGGGCCGGCGGGCTCGGCGGGTTCGCGGCGGACGCCACGGACGGGGTGGGCGGGGCGGATGCGGCCGCCTCGCTTATCTCCTGTCTCTCCGGCATCTCCGGCATCTCCGGCATTTCCGGCATTTCCGGCAGCAAGGCGCTGGCGGCGGGACGCGGCGCCAGGATCGGCTCGGGCACGTCGTGGCCGCCGATGACCAGCCCCTCGCCGGGGCCCGCCTGGCGCGGCTTCGCGGGCTCGTGGCCGGTCATCTCGCGGATGAGGCGGTAGACGTCCTCGCCGTCCAGCGACTCGCGCTCGAGCAGCTCATGAGCAATGCGCTCCAGGACGTCGCGGTGCTCGGTCAAGACGGCGGTCGCCTGCACGTAGGCGTGCTGCACGATGCGCGACACCTCGCGGTCGATGCGCAGGGCGGTGTCCTCGCTGTAGTCGGCGCGCTGGGCGAAGTCGCGGCCGAGGAAGACCGGCTCCTCCTTACCGCCGAAGGAGAGCGGCCCGAGGTCGGACATGCCCCACTCGCAGACCATGCGGCGGGCGACGTCGGTGGCGCGCTCGATGTCGTTGCCGGCGCCGGTCGTGATGTCTTCCTGCGTAAGCTCCTCGGCGACCCGGCCCCCCATCAGGATGGAGATCTGGGCTTCCACGTACTGCTTGCGGTAGGTGTACTTGTCCTCGGTGGGCAGCTGCATGGTGAGGCCCAGCGCCCGCCCGCGCGGGATGATGGTCACCTTGTGCAAAGGATCGGCGCCGGGGGTGAACGCGGCCACCAGGGCGTGCCCGGCCTCGTGATAGGCGGTGACACGCTTCTCGTCGTCGGTGAGCATGAGGGTCTTGCGCTCGACCCCCATCAGCACCTTGTCCTTGGCGAACTCGAAGTCGGACATCTGGACCTTCTTCTTGTTCAGCCGGGCGGCGATGAGCGCCGCCTCGTTGACGAGGTTGGCGAGGTCGGCGCCGGCAAAGCCGGGGGTGCCGCGGGCGATGATCAACAGCTGCACGTCGTCGTCGAGGGGGATGGTGCGGGTGTGCACTTTCAGGATGCCCAGGCGGCCGTTGATGTCCGGCCGGTCGACGATCACCCGCCGGTCGAAGCGGCCGGGCCGCAGCAGCGCGGGATCGAGCACGTCGGGGCGGTTGGTGGCGGCGATCAGGATGACGCCCTCGTTGGACTCGAAGCCGTCCATCTCGACCAGCAGCTGGTTCAGGGTCTGCTCGCGCTCGTCGTGGCCGCCGCCGAGGCCGGCGCCGCGATGGCGGCCGACGGCGTCGATCTCGTCGATGAAGACGATGCAAGGGGCGTTCTTCTTGCCCTGCTCGAACAGGTCGCGCACGCGCGAGGCGCCGACGCCGACGAACATCTCCACGAAGTCCGAGCCGGAGATCGAGAAGAAGGGGACGTTGGCCTCGCCGGCAATGGCGCGGGCGAGCAGGGTCTTGCCGGTGCCGGGCGGGCCCATCAACAGCACGCCCTTCGGGATGCGGCCGCCCAGCTTCTGGAACTTCTGCGGCTCCTTCAGGAACTCGACGATCTCGGAGAGCTCGTCCTTCGCCTCCTCGACGCCCGCGACGTCCTTGAACGTCACCTTCTTGCCGGAGGCGTTGAGCAGCTTCGCCTTGCTCTTGCCGAAGGAGAGCGCCTTGTTGCCGCCGCTCTGCATCTGGCGCATGAAGAACACCCAGAGCGCGACGATCACCAGCACCGGCGCCCAGGTGAAGAGCACGGTGAGCAGGGGGTTGTCCTTCGGCTCCTCGACGGTGATGTCGACGTGGGCGGCGCGGAGCTTCGGGACCAGCACCGAGGAGTAGTCGGTGGGGACCTGGGTGTGGAACTCGTCACCCTCGGCGTACTCGCCGCCCGCCTTGAACTTGCCGGTCACCTGCTGGCCGTGGAGGGTGACCTCGGCCACGCGGCCGCGTTCGACCGCCTGGTCGAACTCGGAGAACTTCAGCTCCTTGCGGGCGGACTTGCCGGTCTGGAAGGTGTTCCAGAGCAAGATCACGACCACGAAGATCGCCATCCAGAGAAACAGTGTCTTGAGAGTAGAGTTCAAAGCTCGGCCACCTCTAGCGGGGCAGGCCCGACCCGTCCCGCTTGGCGCGCGACCCCGGATGGGCGCGGGGGCAGGGATGTCCCTTCAAAGTCACTAACCGCGGACTCCCGACCCGGATTCCCGGTCGGTGCAGGATGCGCGCCCAGCCCGACGCGGCGGCCCGGGCCTAGCCCAGGGGGCTCGACGATCGCGACGGTCTCGGCGGCGATCTCGAGCGGCTCGCCGATCCCGCTGGTTTCGGTCATCTCGGTCATCTCGCTGATCTCGCTGATCTCGCTGATCTCGGTCATCTCTGCGAGGCACGCCATCGGCTCGCCGGTCAACCGGAAGCGGTGGTCGATGGTGATGCCTGGCACCCATGCGATCTCCCCTGCCCAGCAGAGCAGCGGCAGCCGATCCCGCTGCCACCTCGGAACGCCGCGGTCGATCAGGACGTCCTTCAACTTCCGGCTGCCCGGCGCGCCCAGCGGCCACAGGCGGTCGCCGGGGCGGCGGTTGCGCACCGTGACGCGGCCGGGGCGTCCGGAATCCGGCAGCGGCAACGCCAAGCCGGCCCGGAGCGGCGCGCCGCGCAGCATCCAGGCCTCGACGGGTTGGCGGCTCACCCTGACGGTCACCGCGAGCTCCGGAATGGCGAGCTCCCCCGGAATCTCCAGAGTATATGTGAACGGCGTGAAGGTCTCGCCCGGACGGACCCGCAGCAGGCGCAGCATCTCTCCGGCGGCCAGCCAGCGCCATCCCGCGCCGCAGTCGCAGGCGACCCGCCGGCCGGCTGGTCGCGGGTCGGCACCCTCGTGGCCTGCCATTCGCGGTGGGCGGTGGTGCCGCTCCGGTGCCGCGGCCAGCCGGCCCGGACGCAGCTGCCGCCGCAGCTCGGCCGTGGCGGCGAGGCTCGCCGGGTATCCCGCCCCGGCGCGGCGGTGCAGCAGGGCCAGGGCGAAGGGCAGCAGCGGCGTCGGCAGCGCCGCCAGCCGGCGGCGATCGGCGGCGACGAGCTCGCCGCCGCTCTCGCCGGTCGTCTCGACCCGCAGGCCGATGGCGGCGGCCAGGCGGCGATCGAGCGCCGGCAACGCCCGCTGTGCACGCGTTGCCAGGTTGGCGAGGCCCGCGGCGAGCCGAGCCTGATCGACCGCGGCCAAGCCCGCCAAGGCCGGCAACACCTGGTGCCGCATGCGGCTGCGCGGCTGCCGCGGGTCGTGGTTGCCGGGATCCTCGGCAGGCGTCAGGCCGGCGGCGGCGACCGCCTGCCGCAGGGTCGCTCGCGGCAGGGCGAGCAGCGGCCGCACCACGGTGCCGGCCTCCTCCTGGATTGCCGCCAGGCCGCGCAGACCGCTGCCGAAGCGCAGCCGCAGCAGCACCGTCTCCGCCTGGTCGTCGCGGTGATGGGCGGTGGCGACGTGGCGCGCCCGACAGCCGCGGCGGACCTCGTCGAGGAACTCGTAACGGATGCGGCGGGCGGCGGCCTCCGGGCTCTCGCCCGGGCGGCGGTGCACGCCGACCGCGCGGCGGGCACCGACGAGCGGTACCTCCAGCCGGCGCGCCATGGCCGCGGCCCGGACCGCCCGTGCCGCCGAAGCGGGGTCCATGGCATGATCGAGGTGAGCGGCGACGAGTTGGATCCCCCACGACGGGGCCAGCCGCGTCAGCCCCCAGAGCAGGGCGGTGGAGTCGCAGCCTCCCGAGAAGGCGACCACGAGGCGGCGGTCACCGGGGTCCGGCGGCAGCCGCCACAAGAAGGCCTGCAGGGCCTCGAGGAGGTCCATCGTTCGGGGAAACGGTGATTGGTGGCGGTGAAGGGACTTGAACCCCTGACACAGCGGATATGAGCCGCTTGCTCTAACCAACTGAGCTACACCGCCTTAGAGCTAGTGTCCCACTAGGAAGACAACCAGACCGGCGGTGCAGCCGGACGGTCGGCCGATGTCCAAGGAGGCGGATTATAGCGCGCCGGCGGCGGCTACCTCAAGGAGGCTTCGCTGGCTGCCGGCGCCGCTGGCGCCGCCGACCTCGGCGCTGCGGCAGATCCACTCAGCGCATCACTTCCTGGCAGCTGCGGAATTGGCCGAAGAACTCCTGCATCGAGGTCGACAGCGCGTCGTCGTTGAGGCGATAGATGACGTTCTGGCCATGGCGCTGGTCGACCACCAGGTCGGCCTCCTTGAGGACGGAGAGGTGCCGTGAGATAGTAGGCTGCGAGAGACTGAAGTTGCAGACGATCTCGCCGACCGTGCGCTGCTGGCCTTCGAGGAGCCGCAGGATCTCCATGCGCGTCCCGTCGGAGAGCGCCTTGAAGACCTTGGTCAGGTGCCGCTCCTCGCGCCTGAAGTCCTGGTTGACACGGTCGATGGTAGCCATGACTGAAATCCCTCCCTTGGAAGCGGTTCGACTGCGCCGTTCTCCGTTCGCCTGGTCAGCCCCTGATGTCGCTATTCTAAGGATGGGATAGTTGAACTATAGTTGAAGTAGCGCCCATATTTCGAGGTAGTGCTGCCAAGTAACTGCGCAGACAGGTGCAAACTTCTCTATAAACAAAATTTAGAGACACGTCCGAGAAGGGATCACTGGCGCGCGGCATGGGGCTCCGGGATGCCCGGAGCCCTTTTCACCGAGAACGCCGCCGAAGTTGGTCCCAGTTCAACTCGGCCAGGCCATGCTGGGCCTTGGGGCGCCGCGAGAAGCGACCTGCCGAGCCGCGGCCGGTTCCCGCGGCCGCGGGACCGTGGGAGGTCTGGGCTACTGCCGAGCCCTGGCGAAGCTCTGTTCGACTGCCTTCCAGTTGATGGCGTTCCACCAGGCCGCGAGGTAGTCGGGCCGGCGGTTCTGGTACTTCAGGTAGTAGGCATGCTCCCAGACGTCCACGCCGAGGACGGGCTGCTTGTGCTCCATCAGCGGGCTGTCCTGGTTCGGCCGGCCGAACACCTCGAGCTTGCCGCCGCTCCACACCAGCCAGCCCCAACCGGACCCGAACTGGCCGACCGCGGCATTGGTCAGCTTCTCCTTGAAGGCATCGAAGCCGCCGAGGTCCCGGTCGATGGCGCTCGCCAGGTCGCCGCTCGGCTTGCCACCGCCGCCGGGCCCCATGATCTGCCAGAACAGGCTGTGATTGGCATGGCCGCCGCCGTTGTTGCGCACCGCCGTGCGGATCGACTCCGGTACGCCGTCGATCCCGCGGAGCAGGTCCTCGACCGGCTTCTGCTGCAGGTCCGGGTGGCTCTCGAGCGCCTTGTTGACATTGTTCACGTAGGCGGCATGGTGCTTGTCGTGGTGGATCTCCATGGTGCGGGCGTCGATGTGCGGCTCGAGCGCATCGAAAGCATAGGGCAGAGCGGGGACTTGAAACATCGCGACCTCCCTTCCTGGTGATGAAGTTGCCGAAGACCAAGACCAAGGGAGCCAGGCACTCTCCCGGTGGCCGAAAGCATCTTACCTCTCCCGGGCCGGCCGAGACCGGAGGGGAGCGGCCGGCGAGGCCGCCGTCGGCCACCGGCGGCCACCGGCGGCCACGTCCACTCTTCTCTAGATTGAAGCCGATCGAAGAGACTCGCGGTCGGAGATCATCGAAGGTGGCCGAAGGGATTGGTGGTCGGAGGGGGGGAGGGAGGACCGGGGGGAGATCCGCAGCCCTCGGCCCGGCCGGGGGGACATGCCCCGGAGACTAGCGCAGCTTTTCTTCGACGAACTCGACGTGCTTGCGGACCTTCGGATCGTACTTCTTCAGCCGCAGCTTCTCGGTCGAGAGCTTCTTGTTCTTGCTCGTCGTGTAGAAATAGCCGGTGCCGGCGGTGGATACCAGCTTGATCTTGTCGCGCATCAGTCTTCTTCCTTCGCTGGGCCACGACGGTGGTCGCGGCGCGGGTTCCTGGGCCTTGGGACGAGGAGCGAATGGCGGGGCCGACGGGACTCGAACCCGCGACCTCCGGCGTGACAGGCCGGCATTCTAACCAGCTGAACTACGACCCCGCAAACCGGCGACCACATGCCTGGCGGGCCTCCCACCGGCCTGGTGGGAGGTGAGGGATTCGAACCCGCGACCCCCTGCGTGTAAGGCAGGTGCTCTACCGCTGAGCTAACCTCCCTCCGCCAAAGGAGCGCAATCCTATGCCGCGGGCCGGCGCCAAGTCAATCACGAAGCCCTGGGGGTAGTGGGTCATATGACCCCACTACCGCCCTGGGCCCCCTGGGCCCCGGGGCCCCACTTACCAAGCCCCGCGATGCCCGCCGCCCCCGCCGGTTCCCGGGCGCTCCCCTTCCTTGCCGCTGAAGATCTTCTCGATCCAGTTGCGGCGCTTGAGCTTCAGCGGCTGGTCGCGGCTGCCGAGCAACGACCGGTGGCCGGAGTTGTCGCTGGCCGTGGCATACAGCTCGAGGGTGCGGTTCTGGTGCAGCTCCGGCGGGATGTCCACCGCGTAGTCCGCGCCGGAGAGGTGCCGTACCGGCACCGCCCGGAAAGCCGCCGCGCCCTCGGGCCGCACCCAGCACTCGGCGCTCTTGACCGCCAGGTCGTCGGTGATCCGCAACGGCACGACGACGTGCGCGCCCTTGTCGTACTCGAGCTTGAATCCCGGAGCCAGGGCGATCGAGGGCGGGGCGGCGTCGAGCCGTGCCAGCATCTCTTCCAGCCGCTCCCTCTCCCGGCGGAAACGCTCCCGGTAGCGCCCGCCGGGGTTGGCGCCGGCCAGCAGCTCGAGCCCCTGCAGCGGCTGTGCCGCGGCCTCCGCGCGGCCCGCGGCCGCCAGCACCGCATCCAGCTGGGCATCGGCGCGCCGCTGTCCCTCGATGCGCTCGAAGCGGTCCTGCAGGCCAGGACGGTCGGGCCAGGCCTGGCGCAAGCCACCCAGCAGTCCGGCCGCGCGCTCGCCGTCACCGGCCGCCAGGGCGGCGTCGGCCTGATCCTCGATCGCCCTCGCGGCCTGCTCGCGCAGCGCGCTTGCCCGGCTGTAGCGCGGCAGCAGCGCGAGCAGGTCCGTGGCGCCGCGGAGCACGTCCTGCGGAGCCTGGCCGACGTCGGTCCGGCCCAGGCGCGCATCGAGGTCGATGGCCTGGCGGGCGCGATCCAGGTCGCGGCGCACCGCGGTGGGCAGGTCGGGCTCCCATTTGGCGGCAGTCAGCGCGGCGTTGATCCGCCGGATGTCGCCGCGGCGAAGGGCTGCCGCGAGATCCGCGCTGATCTGCCGCCGCCGGTCGGCGGCCAGCGCGGCGGCCAGCCGATCGTAGTCGGCGCGCCTGCCCGGGTCCAAAGCCGCCAGCTGCGCGGTGGAGATCTGCGCCAGCTCTCGCCGCGCGCCGGCGGCGTCGCCAGCCGCCAGGAGGTCGTCCGCCGCCTGCAGGCGTGGGTCGCGGGCCGCCGGGGCGGCCACCGGCGGCGCCTGGGCCGCGGTCCGTCGCGGAAGCGCGGTCGCCGCGGCCCCGGCGGCGGCCGCGCGGCGGTTCGCCGCCGCGGTGTGCGGCCGAGCCGCCGGCCGGCGGAGGAAGGCGAGCGCGGCGATCACCAACACCAGAGCGGCGGCTCCGACCAGCGCGATCGCCACCGCTGCCGCGACTCGCCGCCCAGGCCACCCGGCGGGCTCGAGAGCCGATCGAGCCGGCGCGCCGGCGACGAGGGGGGTGGGATCTGCCGGGGTCGAGCCAGCCTCGCCAACCTCGCCGGCCACCTCTGCGGTTTCCAGGGCTGGCACGCCGCTGGCGGCGGAGCCGGCAGCGGCGTCGCCCGGGGGCGGCGAGACCGGCCGCAGCAGCCGCCCGGGGGCCGCGGACCGGCGCTGCCCCGGCTGGAAGGGCGTCACCGGCGCCACGGCCTCGCCGGCAAGGCCGCCGCCGAGATCCTCCGGCCGGAAGGCGGGCAAGGTGTCGCCGCGCACCTCGCCAGCAGGCGAGGCCGGCGGCGCAGCAGCGGCGACCAGGCGCAGCTCCGGGACGCCCGCGGGCTCGTCCGCGCCGCCTCCTCCAGCCGCGCCGGCGGCGGACCACCGATCCATGGCGCCGAGCAGGCGGTCGCGAGGCACGGCGATGGTGACGTCGGCAGCCACGGCGCGGGTCTGGTCGAGATCGACGACCTCCGGGGTCTCCGGAGTGTCCGGACGCTCCCGTGCCGCCGCGGCGCCGTCGCCGCCCTGCCGCTTGCCGGCGGCAGGCTCGGGCTGCCCGAGCAGAGCCTGGTGGAAGGCCCGCCGCAGCTCGGCGTAGAGACTCGCCGGCGCGGACGTCCCCGGCTGCAGGAGGAGCGAGAGCAGCATCGCCAGCTCGGGCGCATCCGCGATCGGGTCTCCCGCGGCAGACGGCGGCAGGATCACTTCGAGCGCCGGCTGGCGCTGGATCTCGGCTCCGATCGCCGCGCAGGTGGCTGCCGCGAAGTCTCGCAGGTCGGCGCGGCGCCCCTCCTCGCCGGCGCCGGCGGCCGCACTCCCCCAGCCCAGCAGCACCAGGCGCTCGTCGTCGCCGCTTGCCACCAGGAGGAGATTGTCGGCGCGCAGGTTGCGGTGAGCGAGCTGGTGCCGGCCGAGCTCCTCGAGGCCGTCCAGGACGGGCAGCAGCAAGGGCAGCACCCGCCCCACCGGCGAGCCGGCGAGCAGCTCGAAGCCGGCTCCCGGCAGGTATTCGGTGACCAGGAAGCCGCTGCCGGCGGCGGTGAATCCATGGTCGATCAGGCGGGGGATGCTCGCTTGCCGGCAGTCCCCGAGGGCCTGCATGGCGAGGTCGAACTGGCGCCGCACGTCGTGGCGGGACTCGTCGATGCCGCCGCGGATCAGCTTGAGCGCCACCGTCTCTCCCGAGCGCAGGTCGGCGGCGCGGAAGACGCTCGCCGTGTCGCTGGCATGAATCAGCTTGTCGAGGCGATAACGTTCGGTGATTCGCAACAGATCGCTCATACCCGCCCCGGGAAACGCGCCGCCTGATGTTAACCCGCTTTCTCGCGTGAATCAGGCGCTGGGGAGGCGGACTCCCTCATGGGGGAGAGAGTCCGCCTCAGGGGGCGACGTAGCCGAGATTGCTCAGCTCTTTGCGGAGCTTCTCGGGGATCTGCTGCGGATGGGCGCGGTGCGGCAGGTGGGAGAAGCGCTGATCGATCAGGCGGCGCAGCTCGGCGACCTGCGGCGCATGGCCGGCGGCGAGGTTGCTGGTCTCGCCGGGATCGCGGGCGAGGTCGTAGAGCTCGGTGCGGCCGATCGGGTAGCGCAGTGGCGGCTGGCCCGGCCCGCCGGGGATGCACGCGGGAGCGAGGCTGTCGGGGTTGTCCACCAGCTTCCAGTTCCCTTCGACGACGGTATGGATGCGGCTGGCGCCGTATTCGGAGAATGCCGGCTTGCCGGAGCCGCCGCCGCCGGGACGCTCGAGGTAGGGCACCAACGAGCGGCCGTCCAGGCGCGGCGGCGGCGGCACCGCCAGCAGCGCCAGCAGGGTCGGCAACACGTCGATGAGCTCGACCGCCTGCGGGATCCGGACACCGGCGGGCAGCAGGCCCGGCGCCGCGAAGCCGAGCGGCACGTGCAGGGTGGTCTGGTAGACCGAGCAGGCGTGGTAGAGGTAGCCGTTGTGTGCGTAGAGCTCTTCGCCGTGGTCCGCGGCCACGATGACCAGCGTGTGGTCCAGGCTGCCGTTCTGCCGCAGGCCCGCGAGCAGCTCGCCGGCCAGCCGGTCGCTGCCCATCACCGCCGCGTCATAGAGCGCGTCGAGATGCCGGCGGTCGGCGCCGTCGAGGCGCAGGTGCCGCGTCATGACGGCGTCGAGCCGCCACTTCTTCGGCCCCAGCGATCCCTCGTAGCCGGGATCGAGCTGGCTCGACAGGTCGCCGCCGTTGTAATACGGCGGATGGGCGCCGAACAGGTGGACCCAGAGCAGGAAGGGCGGCTGCCCCGGGTGCCGCTGGCCGGCGGCAATGCTTGCAGGCGTGGCAGGCGTGGCAGGCGTGGCAGGCGTGGCGGGCGTGCTCCAGGCAAGCGCGGCCTGCACCGTCTTGCCGTCCTTGCCGCCGCTGCAGCCGAAAGCGTCCCACCCCTGGTGGTTCGCCTCGCACATGTTGCTCAGGAAGGCGCCGGTGCGGTAGCCGGCGGCGCGCAGCAGCTTGGGCAAGGTCGGCAGGTCGTCGGGAAAGCCATAGCCGTTCTCTTCGACGCCATGGCCGCTGGGGTAGAGCCCGCTCAGCAGCGAGGCCAGCGAGGGCCAGGTGGCCGCGCGCTGGGAGAACGCGCGGTCGAAGGCCACGCCGGCGCCGAGCTGGGAGTCCAGGTGGGGGCTGGCGTCGCGTCGCGAATAGCCGTAAGCCCCGAGACGGTCGGCGCGCAGGGTGTCGATGGTCAGCAGCACCACGTTCCAGCCGCGCGCCGCGCCGGCCAGCGCCCCGCCGCGGCCGGCTGCCGCCGCCCCGGGATGGCCGCCAGGGTCGGGCCGGCAGCCGGCCAGAACGGCGAGCCCGACCATGCCCGCCAACGCGAGCCGGCTGCCGCGAGGGGTCTGCAGTGGGATGGAGGACTGGGGGTTGCGGCGCAAGACGGGCCTCGAAGCGAGGATTGTAGCCGAGTGGGTCCGGGACACTACCTGGTCCGCTTCTTCCGGTGGGGCTTGGCGGCGTCGCTTCTGCATGTTATAAAAGGTCTCCCTGTCGCTCCCGGAATCTCCGGCGTATCCTCCTGGCGTGCCCTGACGCGCTCGCCGCTCCTCTCCCTTCGAGAAGGAGCGGAGCGATGGAACCATTTGTCGGCCTGTGCTTTTCGTCTTCGTCCAAGCCTGACGCCGCCTGGGAGGAGCTGATCGGCCGCTTTGGCGCCGGCCTCAAGGCCCGTGTCGGCAGTGTGCTGCGGCGCTGCGGCGTACGGCCGCGCGACGAGCACGTCGAGGAGATCGTGCAGGAGGTGTACTGCCGCCTGCTCGCGGGCGGCAGCCGTCGCCTGCGCCGCTGCCGGGCGACCAGCGAGAGCCAGGTCGGCGCCTATCTCGGCAGGGTGGCCGAGCGGGTGGCTCTCGATCAGCTGCGGGCGGCGCGCGCCCAGAAGCGCGGCGGCCCCAGCGCGCCGGTCGCGGCGGCCGAGGCCGAGGGCCGCCAGGGGGAATGGCGGGGCGGCGGCGGCGAGCGCGGGGAACGGGCGGTAGACCCACGTGCCAATCCCGAAGAGCTGGTGCTCAGCCGCGAGCGCCTGCGGCTCTTCCTGGAGCGCTGCGGCGCCCTGGCCGGCCGCCGCGACTACCGGCGCAACGCCCGCATCCTGGCGCTGGCGGTCGCCGGCATGAACAGCGGCGAGATCGCCCGCGCCGTCGGCGGCGCCCTGACCGCCCGCAGCATCGACGGGCTGTTGCTGCGCGTTCGCCGCCACGCGCGCATGGCGGCGAGCGGCGGCGCCGGTCCGGTGCCGCGCGGCGGGTGGCCGGCGGGTGATCTATGATCCCGCGGTGATCCGGGTGGTGACCGATTCGCGATGCCTCGATCACGAGGCGCCGCGCGGCTATCCCGAGAGCCGCGAGCGGCTGTCGGGCATCCTGGCGTATCTGCGCTACGCGGGGCTCGAGGTCGTCGACCTCCATGCAGCGACGGTGGGTGGCCATGAACCGGACGGGGAGCCGGCGCCGCAGGCCGTGGCGGCGGTGACGGCCCTCCATGCCGACAGCTACGTGCGCCGCTTCCGCGCGGCCGTGGCTCGCGGCGACGCCCTCCTCGACTCCGCCGACAACCCGCTGTCGGCGGCGACGTGGGCGGCCGCCTGGGCGGCGGTCGAGGCGACGCTGGCCGCCGCTGACTGGGTCGCCGGAGGGCGCGACCGCGTCGGCTTCGCCGCGGTCCGGCCGCCCGGCCACCACGCGGAGGCGGGGACGGCCATGGGGTTCTGCTTCTTCGACAACATCGCGGTGGCGGCCGAGCACCTGCGGCGCCGGCACGGGCTGTCGCGGGTGGCGATCTTCGATTTCGACGTGCACCACGGCAACGGCACGCAGCACCTGTTCGAGGACCGGCCCGATGTCTTCTATGCCAGCACCCATCAGTACCCGTTCTACCCCGGCACCGGTGCCGCGGACGAGATCGGCATCGGGGCCGGGACCGGAGCCACGCTCAACGTGCCGCTCCCGGCGGGCACCGGCGACGACGGTTACGCCGCGGCGATCGAGGGCCGCGTGTTGCCGGCGCTGCGGCGCTTCGCTCCGGACATGCTGCTGCTGTCGGCGGGCTTCGACGCCTGGATGCGCGATCCGCTCGGCGGGATGGCGGTCAGCGAGCAGGGCTTCGCCCGCTGGGGCGAGTGGTTGCGCAGGCTGGCCGGCGAGGTGTGCGGCGGGCGCATCCTGGCGGTGCTGGAGGGAGGCTACGATCTGCAAGCCCTCCCTCGGCTGGTGGCGGCGCACCTCGAGGGGCTCGAAGCCGGGTAGGGGCCTCCGGGGAGCCCTCCGACCCGGGCCTGGGGAGTAGGACCTTCCTCTGACCTCGCTTTGGGCGAGGCGCCCGTGGTAGATGCAGGGGCGGCGGTCTACAGGCGCCTCGCCCAAAGCTCGGCAGAGGAAGGCCCTACTCCCCAGACCCTCTCTTCCTCCCACTACGGCTGTGGTTCTTCTTCGAGGGATCGTGCCTTCTGGGTCCGACGAGCGGACTATGGTGGCTCGCCCAAGGGGGCCGTCCCCCAACCCCGGATCGGAGGGCTTCACCGGAGGCCCCTCGATATGTTGTGGCTCTGCGATGTGTGGAACCTACCGGTAGTGGAGGGGGCCTGGGGCGGTCAAATGTCTCTGCCTGCTCGATTTAACAGATTGACTTCTAGCTATGTTCTCCGTAGAATGGGCGAAAGTTAACGTATCACTTGAAAGAAGGCCTGTGATGCCTGCGTCGTTAGGGCTCTTTCGCCTCGCGAGGGGAGAGGGCGCGCCGCAGCGGAGGTTGGAGCGATGAGGCGAAAGGCTTTCCTGACGATGGTGGTGTTGTCGCTCCTGGTGTCCGGGGCGACGGGCGCCTGGGCGGCCGCGGCGCCTTTCGGTTCGTTCGACGGGTTTGCGCGCGGCGGCAACGCCGGCAACGGCGTCACCGCGGTCCAGGGCTGGGCGCTGGCGCAGACCGGTGTCTTCGCGGTCGACATCGTGGTCGACGGCGTGATCGTCGGCCGCGCCAACTACGGCCGCTCGCGTCCTACCGTGACCAAGCTGCATCCTGGGCTCCCCGACTCGGCGGCGCCCGGCTTCGGCTACGAGCTCGACACGACCCACTTCCTGAACGGCCTGCACAGCGTCACGGCGCGGGTGATGAGCCGGACCGGCCAGGTCGTGTACCTGAGCTCTCGGCAGTTCCAGTTCGCCAACACCAACGCCGACCTGCTGCCTTTCGGCAAGATCGAGTTCCCGAACCAGCAGGCCGAGTTGTCCGGCAACGGGGACGGGCAGCCGGACCTGTTCGGCAACTGTGACGTGGGCAACTCGAATCGCCAGCCCCTCTGGAGCATCGTCTCCGGCTACGCCCTGGACGTCAACGCCGCCAACAACAATCCGGGCGTCGCCTACGTCGAGCTGCTGATCGACGGCGCGCTGACCTTCAGCAGTCAGCTTGACTGCCACTTCGACTCGACCGCCGGCGGCCTCACCGATTGCTACGGCATCCGCCGCCTGGACCTCGAGCAGAACTTCCCCGGCCTCAAGGATGCTCCGCACGCCGGCTTCCGCTTCGCGCTCGACGTCGGTGCCCTCATCGGCACCACGGACTCCGACGGCTTTCCGCTGTACACCCCCGGCAGCCACCAGCTCGGCATCCGCGTCGGCGACCAGTTCGAGAACGTCACCGACATCGGCTCCATCGTGGTCACTTTCACCTGTCGCGACTTCACCCAGGACGATCTCTCGATCGGCCACATCGACACCCCCGTCGTCGGCCTCGTCTACGGCGGCGTCATCCAGGTCTCCGGTTGGGCGCTCGACTTCCAAGGGGTGTTTGCGGTCCAGGTCTACGTGGACGGCAACTTCATTACCCAGACCACTCCTTTCTTTCCGCGCCCCGACGTCGCGTCGGCATACCCGAGCTACCCGAACGCCCTCGACTCGGGCTGGCTCACTTTCGTCGACACCACCCAGTTCTCGAACGGCATCCATCAGCTCTCCGTGATCGTAGTGGACAACCAGAACAACACCACCTTCATCGGCAAGCTCCCGATCACGGTCGAGAACCCGATCCCGTAGGCTGACCCGAAGAGAATTCTGGCCGGAGGGGAGGAGGGAGGGCATCGGTAGGCGGATCTCCTCGCTGCCGACCTTTGGGCGAGGCGCCGCATTCCACCACCCCCCCGGCATCCACCACCCCAGCGCCTCGCCCAAAGGGAGGCGGCAAGGAGATCCGCCTACCGATGCCCGGCCGGAGGGGGATTCCCCGGAGGCGCCCGGAGGCGATCCAGGTCCCAGACCTTGACCCAGCGGTCCTCGTAGTCGGGCGGTCCCCAGAGGGTGCGGTACCTCGCCGCCGTCATGCTCGCGGCGCGCCGATACACTCGCCGCAGCTCGGGAGTCGCCGCCCAGGGGCCCCCGCCGATCCTCGCCTCTTCCCTGACGATCAGCGGGTGCGCGATCAGCCAACGGGCTCGCGAAGCCAACACCTGTTGCGGAAGGACCGAAGTCATGTTGCGGAACCCCATGCGGGCGTCCGGGCGGAAGCCTCCGACGACGACCTCGCGGCCGTGAACGGTCTGGTACATGGCAAGAATCCGATCGGGCATGAACACCGGATCCCAGGGCAGCTCGAACACCACGCCCGGACCGGCCTGCGCCAGCCAGTGATAGACGGCGACCGGTCCTTCGTCCTCCAACCGGGGCCGCGGCGCGGTGAAGCGCAGGTAGAGCGCGTCATGGGCGAACGAGCTGCGAGCGAGGTCCGCGTCCAGGAACGGGCCGCAGGCGATGAGGCCGGCAAGACCGGCCGCGGTGAGCCAGGGCTGAGCCGCACGCCACCGCGGCCGCCAGGGAGAGCCGAGCGCCACCGCGACAGGCACCAGGGCGCATGGCAGGGCGAAGACCAGGTAGCGGGCGAGGACGATGGTCGCCTGGTGCGCTACGGGCGCCAGCAGCAGGACACCCGCGACTTGGGCCGCCGCCGCCCCCAGGACGAATCCTCCCAGCCACCCTTTCCGGCGTAGCAGAATCGCCAGACCCGCGCAGCAGGCCACTCCGGCCGCGACCGCCGCCCAGCGGTTGCTGACGCCCGCCAGCCATGCGCCGACCTCCGCTGCTTCCTGAGCCGTAACCCCGAGCTTGTCATGCTTGCCGGCGAGCGATGGCAGCAGGGTGGAATGCGCAGGGGCGAGCAAGACCGCCAGGCCGGCGATCGTGCCGGCGCCGAGGAGGAGCAGGCGCGCCAGGGCCTGGCCTCGCGTGCGGCTGCCTGGCGCCGCTAGCGCCAGCGCGGCGACCAGGAAAGGGCTCAGCACCAGCGGCAAGGCGCCCAGGTGGAACCAGGCCGCCATCACCGCGCAGCCGACGTAGGCCGCAGCCGGCGCCACCCCGCCCCGGCGGTGCCATGCCTCGAAGGCCGCCACGGCGGCGCACCCGAAGAGGGTCGCCGGAGCGTAGGACCGCGCGATCCGGCTGTAGAACACGAGTCCCGGGGAGATCGCGACCAGCCAGGCAAGCGCCACCGCCGTCCCGGCACCCAGCCTTCGCCAGGCCCACACCGGCGCCAGCACCAGCAGCGCGAAGCCGGCGATCAGCACCGGCAGCCGCACGCTCCACTCGCTGAGAGCGGCGCCCCTGTCGATGAGAAAGCGGTCGAGGACGGACAGAGGGATGCAGTTGTCCGCCGCCTGGTAGAAGAAGAGGATCCGTGAGATGGGGCGATCGAGCGCCGCGATGACGGCGTGGAACTCGTCCCCGGACAGGACCTGCGCCCCCAGGTTCCACAGCCGCAACGTCGCGCCGGCCGCGATCGCGCCGAGCACCGCCAGCGCGCCGACCACCGAGATGCCGGCCCTGCCGCGCACCATTCCCGACAGTCGCGCGCGAAGCCTGGGCGCGGGCGCCTCGTCTCCAGCTTCCATCCGAGAGCTCGACTCCTTCGACGACGCCGGCCTTGAATTCAGCCGTCGCGTGCATGGCACTATTTCCGCACTGTATACGGACGTGGTCACGACAGTGTTCGGGTCGTTAGCCGAGAGGCCGGTAGCCGAGAGGCCGGTAGCCGAAGAGACTGGTAGCCGAAGAGACTGGTGGCCGGAGAGACTGGTGGCCGGAGGGAGATTCCCCGGAGGCGAGTGGTAGCATCGCGCCATGCCAGCCATGGCTCCGCTGGTCTTCTTCGGCACGCCGGAGTTCGCGGTCCCCACTCTCGAGGCGCTGTCGGCGGCGGACCGGACGCCGGCGCTCGTCGTCTCCCAGCCTTCACGCCCGGCCGGGCGCGGCCACCAGCCGCAGCTGCCGCCGGTGGCGCGTTGGGCGCGCGAGCGCGGCCTGCCCTTGCTGCAGCCCGAGCGCGTGCGCTCGCCGGAATTCCTCGCCGAGCTTGCCGCGCTGCGGCCGGCGGTCGCGCTGGTCGTCGCGTTCGGCCAGATCTTCCCGCGCGAGCTGCTGCGGTTGCCGGCGCATGGCTGCCTCAACCTGCACGCGTCGCTGCTGCCGCGCTACCGCGGCGCCGCGCCCATCCAGGCCGCCATCGCCGCCGGCGACGAGCGCACCGGCGTGACCGTGATGCGCATGGAAGAGGGATTGGATTCCGGTCCGATCCTGCTGCAGGCGGCGACGGCCATCGGACCTGACGAGACCGCCGGCGAGCTGTCGGCGCGGCTGGCCGCGCTGGGCGCACGCCTCATGGTCGAAGCGCTCGACAAGCTCGAGCGCGGCGACCTGGCGGAGAGCCCGCAGGACGCGGCTCGCGCCACCCTGGCGCCGCGGCTCCGGCGCGAGAGCGCGCGAGCCGCCTGGAGCCTCGGCGCACCGGAGCTCGCCGGCCAGCTGCGCGCGCATACTCCGTGGCCGGGAATGACCGCCGAGCTGCGCGGCGCACCGGTCAAGCTCTTGCGGGCGCTGCCCCTGCCGGCACCCCCGGCGACTGCACCCCCGGCGACTGGCCCGCCCGAACCGGGAACGTACCTCGGCCTCACGCCGCAGGGGATCGCGGTGGCTTGCGGCGCCGGCACGGCGCTCGCGGTCGGCGAGCTGCAGCGGCCGGGACGGAAGGCGCAGCGCGCCGCCGACTTCGTCAACGGGGAGCGCCTGCGTCCAGGCGAGAGGTTCTCCTGAGCCGACCCGGGCAGTCATGACCCGCAACCGTCCCGATCCCAGCCCGCCGCCCGGCGCCTCGCGCAGCCGCCGGCCGGCACCCGGCCGCACGCCCCAGGACAACGTGCGGGCGGCGGCGGGATGGGTGCTCGAGCGCACCCTGCAGTCCCTGGCGCCGGTCGATTCCTACCTCGCCAGCACGCTGACCCGTTTCGACGAGCGCGACCAGGGCTTGCTGCGCGAGCTGGTGATGGGCAGCTTGCGCTGGCTCCGCCGTCTCGACCAGATCATCGCCGACGCCAGCCATCGCCGCTTCGACCAGATCGAGCCGGCGCTCCATGCACCGCTGCGCATCGCCGCCTACCAGCTGCTCTTCCTCGATCGCGTGCCGCCGCACGCCGCGGTGCACGAGGCGGTGGAGCAGGCGCACCAGCTCACCCATCGCGGCGGCGCCAGCTTCGTCAACGGTGTCCTGCGCCACATCGCCCGCGATCCCCAGCTCGGCAGCTGGCCGGTGCGCGAGGCCGACCCGGTGCGCCGGCTGGCGCTCGAGATGAGTCATCCGGACTTCCTCGTCGAGCGCTGGCTGGCCCGCTTCGGCCGCGCGGCGACACTCGCCTTGCTCGCCGCCAACAATCGCGAGAAGCCGATGCAGCTGCTCGCGTTCCGCGACCGCGGTGGGCGCGAGTTGCTGGCGGAGGCGTTGATCGATGAGGGCATCGAAGTGGAGCCGTCGCCGCTGTCGCCGCTCGGGCTCACCGTACGCCGCGGCAACCCGCTCGCCTCGCCCGCGTTCCGCCGCGGCGACTTCTACGTCCAGGACGAGGCCAGCCAGGCCGCGGCCTGGGTGCCGCCGCCGCGTCCCGGCGAAGCGGTGCTCGACGCCGCGGCGGCGCCGGGCGGCAAGACGTTCGCGTTGCTCGCCCGCGAGCCCGCGGTGGCGCCCATCTTGATGGACGTGGCGATCGGCCGCATCGATCTGCTGCGCCGTAACCTGCGGCGCCTCGGGCGCCAGTTGCCGATGGTGATCGCCGACGCCGCCGCGCCGGCGTTCGCGGCGGCCGCGGCTCCCCCGGCGAACGCCGACGCCCCTCGCGGCTTCGACCGCGTCGTGGCCGACCTCCCCTGCACCGGCACCGGCACCTTGCGGCGGCACCCGGAGCTGAAGTGGCGCATCAGCGAGAGCGAGATCGGTCGTCTCTCCCAGCAGGCGCTGCGGCTGCTCGCGGGCGTGGCGCCGCTGGTGCGGCCGGGCGGCCTGCTGGTGGCGATCACCTGCTCGCTGGAAGCCGAGGAGAACGAGCAGGTTGCGGCGAGCTTCCTCGATGCGCATCCCGACTTCGAGCGCCTGCCGCTGGACGGCCGGCTCGACCCGCCGCTGATCCAGGGCATCCTCGGACCTGGCGCGTGGCGGGTCCTGACCGGCGACGACCATGACGGCTTTTCGGTCTCGGTGCTCGCGAAAGCCCGTCGTTAGAGGCTCTGCGAGCTGCGCCCATTGACAGCCCCAAGCCGTTGGCTTATCGTCTCTCTCAGTCACTTTCGTCGCAAAAAACGAATCCAAGGAGGAGGAGAGATGGCTGGTAAAGCTGACTTGATCAATGGCATTGTGGACTCCGTGGAAGGGCTCACCCGGAGGCAGGCCACCGAGGCTTTCGAGGCGGTGTTCGCGGCCATCACCGAGGCGGTCAAAGCGGGCGAGAGCGCCAAGGTTCCAGGCTTTGGCAGCTTCTCCCTCTCCGAGCGGGCGTCGCGCAAGGGCCGCAACCCCGCCACCGGCGAGTCGATCACCATCAAGGCCAGCAAGAGCGTGCGTTTCAAGCCCGGCAAGGAGCTGAAGGAAGCGGTCAACAAGCGGCGCCGCAAGTAGCGCGCCAGAAGCCGGCATCGGCGGCGCCGCCCCGCGCCGCCGCGGACTCTTCCTCTCGCGTTACGCTCACCACCTGCGGAGACCCTGAGGCACGGGGGGAAGGGGACGCCCCCTCCCTCCCCCTTGCCAGGGGCTTTCCTTCTCAGCGGACCTGGCCGTAGAAGCGCGCCAGGCGCCGCGGCGAGACGCCGGCCACGAACAGCAGCCAGATCAGCCAGTTGGTGGCGACGGTGCGCGCCACGCCGAGCTCGACGAAACGGCGCGCGCCGGTGGTCACGCGTTGCCGCAGGATGACGGTGCGGCCGTGGCGGCGGAGTCGCCAGGCGAAGTCCAGGTCCTCGAGGATCGGCCACTCGCGATAGCCGCCCAGCTGCTCGAAGGCGGTCCGGGTGACGAAGTGGGCCTGGTCGCCCAGCGGCAGCCGCGTGGCGCGCGTGCGTTGATTGATCAACCAGGCGCCCAGGCGCAGCAGCGGGCCGCCCTGGTCGAAGCGCACCAGGAACGCCCCGCCGATCCTCTCGCCGCCGATCGCCGCGCGGATCGCCGCCAGCGCACCCTCGGGCAAGGTGGTGTCGGCATGCAGGAAGAGCAGGATCTCCGCCGCGGTCGCGGCGGCTCCCCGATTGAGCTGGCCGCCGCGGCCGGCCGGGCCGGCGACGACGCGCGCGCCGAGCGCGCGGGCCACCGCGACCGTGCGGTCGCGGCTGCCGCCGTCGGCGACCACCAGCTCGCTGCCCGCCGCCAGCGGCTCGCGCGCCACCAGCGCGGCCAGCGCCGCCTGCGCGGCCGGCAAGGTGCGCGCGATCGTCGATTCCTCGTTCAGAGTCGGGACGACGATGGCGACTCGCATGGCTTTCGAGAGATGGAGCGATGCTAGCATACAGCCCCCTCAGACCCCTGCTCGGTCCGGAGAGAAAGGGAGGCGGAGAGCGGCGCCATGACGTCACCAGGATCGTTCAGCCATCTCGACCCGCAGGGCAGCGCGCACATGGTGGACGTCTCGGAGAAGCCGGTCACCCGCCGCGTGGCCGAGGCGTCGTGCCGGGTGCTGCTGTCGGCCCAGACCCTCATCCGCCTCGCCAATCTGCCGAAGGGAGACGCTTTCGCGGTGAGCCGGCTGGCCGGCATCCAGGGCGCCAAGCGCACCTCCGAGCTGATCCCGCTCGCCCATCCGCTGCCACTCGACCAGGTGGAGATCGAGCTGCAACCGGTGCCTGACGGCGTCGAGATCCGCAGCCGCGTGGTGGCGACGGCGCGCACCGGCGCCGAGATGGAAGCGCTGGTCGCGTGCTCGACGGCGGCGCTGGCGCTCTACGACATGGTCAAAGCCATCGAGCGCGGCGCCGTCATCACCGACCTGCGGCTCGAAGCCAAGAGCGGCGGCCAGCGCGGTCCCTACCGGCGCCCCGCATGATCCAGACCGGTCTCGACCGGCTGCTGGCGTCGCCGGAACGGCTGCGGCAGCTGCGCGGGCGGCCCTACGGCCTGCTCGCCCA
>DATDGZ010000003.1:0-17726 GCA_036521795.1 Thermoanaerobaculia bacterium
GTCCGAGCGGGTCGGGTGCAGGCCGGGCAGCGGGTTGATCTCCAGGAAGCAGGGCTCGCCGTCCTCGGAGCAGCGCAGGTCGACCCGCCCGGCGTCGCGGCAGCCGAGCGCGGCGTAGGCGGCAAGCGCGATCTCGCGGGCGCGCGCCGCGAGCGGTTCGCCGTCGAGCAGGGCGTAGCCGACCCGCTCCTCGAACTCGCCCTTGTTGAGAGCGGTGTAGAACTCGCGATCGCTGCCGTGGACGAACGTCACCTCCATCGTGCCCAGCACTCGCGCCCCGCCGGCGTTGCCGGCGGCACTGGCATTGCCGGGAGAGGTGACATTGCCGACGATGCCGACGGTGATCTCCCGTCCCGGCAGGTAGGTCTCGACCAGCACCGGCTGGCCGAAGGCGGCGATCAGCTCGGCGCAGCGGCCGCGCAGGTCTTCGCGCCGCGTGACCTTCGAGCGCTGGCTGACGCCCTTCGAGCTGCCCTCGGCGATCGGCTTGACGAACAGCGGCAGCGGCAGGTCGACCGCATCGGCCTCCTCGCAGCTGTGGACCACCGCGAACGGCGCCGTCGGCAGGCCGAGGTCCCGCACTACACGCTTGGCCAGCGGCTTGTCGAGGGTCAGCGCCGCGGTGAGCGGGTCGGAGAAGGTGTACGGCTGCTCGAACAGCTCACAGAGCGCCGGCACCTGCGCCTCGCGCGAGCGGCCGCTCACTCCCTCGGCGAAGTTGAACACCAGGTCCCAGCGCTCGCCCGCGGCCAGGCGGCGCGCCAGCTCGACGCCGCGCCCGACGCGTTCGGCGCGATGGCCGAGCGCGGTCAGGGCGCCCGCCAGCGCCGCGACGGTGGCGTCGTCGTCGAACTCCATCACCGCCTCGGGCGAGAAGCCGGCGGCGAGGTAGTCGGCCTTGAGGTCGTAGGCGAGGGCGATCCGCAGCGATCGCGGCGGCCCCGGCGGCGGCGTCGGGGTCACCTCAAGGCGCCCCGCCGGTCGCGCGCGTGTCGTGAGGGTCTCGGTAGCTGTAAACGTTGCCGGCCCAGTTGCGCAGCTGCCACACGTCGCCGTCGTGGCCGAGGATGGTCTCGGCCTGGACCGGGATCTTGCCACCGCCGCCGGGGGCGTCGACGACGTAGGTGGGCACGGCGTAGCCGGTGGTGTGGCCACGCAGCTGCTCCATCAGCTCGAGCCCTCGCGTCACCGTGGTCCGCAGGTGCCCGGTGCCGAGCACCGGATCGCACTGGTAGAGGTAGTACGGGCGGATGCGCAGCTTGAGCAGGCCGTGGAACAGATCGCGCAGCACCGGCACGGAATCGTTCACGCCCCGGAGCAGCACCGTCTGGCAGCCGAGCGGGATGCCACCGTCGGCCAGCAGGTCGGCGGCCTGCGCCACCTCCGGCGTCAGCTCGCGCGCGTGGCAGAAGTGGACCGACAGCCAGACCCGGTGCTTGCGCAGCACCGCCACCAGCTCCGGCGTGATGCGCTGCGGCAGGAAGCCCGGGATGCGGGTGCCGATGCGCAGGAACTCGAGGTGCGGGATGTCGCGCAGCCGGCCGAGCAGCTTGTCGAGGGTGGCATCCGACATCAGCAGCGGATCGCCGCCGGAGAGCAGCACGTCGCGCACCTCGTGATGCGCTTGCAGGTAGGCGATCACGGCCTCGACGCGGCGGCCGAGCGGCTCGAGCTCGCCCTGGCTGACCAGGCGGCTGCGGGTGCAGTACCGGCAGTAGGCCGCGCAGGTGTCGAGGACGAGGAAGAGCACGCGGTCGGGATAGCGGTGCACCAGGCCCTCGACGACGCTGGCGCCGTCCTCGTCCAGGGGATCGGTCATGTCGCCTGGCGAGACGAGGAGCTCGCTCTCCAGAGGTACCACCTGCTTGCGGATCGGGCAGGCCGGGTCCTCGGGATCGATCAACGTCGCGAAGTACGGCGTCACGGCGACCGAGAACTTCTCGCTCGCCAGCGTCAGCCCCCGCCGTTCGGTCTCGGTGAGCCGCAGCAGGCGCTCGAACTGGTCGAGACGGGTCAGGCGGTGGCGCATCTGCCACCGCCAGTCCCCCCAGGTGGCGGGATCGTAGCTGTCGTTGACGACGGCGCAGATCTCTTCGCGTCTGGCGGTCAGCGGTTCGGCAACCGAGGCGTAAGCCTCATGCTTCATCGTCGGGGTCCTCCGTAGTGAGATGAAATCCCCTCGCGCGCAGGCGAGGAGATGGTGCCGGCTCTGTGCAAGGGTGTCGGGTCGAAGGGTGCCCGGTCGCAACCCGATCCGGTCGACCCGGTCGACCCGGGAATGGCGAAGCCGTCGAGGCTCCGTCTTGTTCGGCTCCTCGACCCGGTCCGAGATCGACTGAGAAACGCTGCCCCGGGGGGCTCCGTGCGCATCACGGTCAGTGCGCTAGGGAAGCGGGGTGCTGCCGCGAGCTACCGGGAGCGTCACTTGGAGCGACTCGGGGAACTGCGGCAGGAAGTGAGAAGAAGGTGGGAGGATGGTGGCGTGGAAGAGGGGGAGATTCAACGTCAACGTCCCGATGGGTCGCCAGACGTCCGCGAAGGCGACGCTGCCGCCGGTACTCGGAGGTTGGTCGGGCGCCGCGATCTCGTCCACGGAGTAAAGCGTAGCGGACTTCTCGCTGGTGTCAAGAGGAAATTCGCGGGTATTTTCAACTGCGGCCGCGTACATGCCCAGGAAGCAGTGCAAGTCCGGAGCCACCCGGCGCCCACCTCCACGATCCTCGCCGGCGAGCTGCTGGCGGCCAATGGGCAGCGCCACGTATCCGCTTGGCACCGCGCTATGGTGCACATCGGATTGGGTGAGAGCGACGAAGCCATCTCTTGCCTCGACAAGGCGGTCGAGGAGCGCGCCGGCTTCCTTGTCCACCTCGGCGTCGATCCGGCGTTCGATCCGCTGAGGGGCGACGCCCGCTTCGACTCTGTCCTGCAGCGCGTCGGGCTGCCTGCCGGTCCGCGGTGACGGCCGGGCGGGACACTACGAGAACGGCCGGCCTTCAATAGGAGAACGGGTAGAGCCGCCAGTAGGTCTTGATCTTCCGCCAGCGGGCCGCGAGGCCGTCGGGCTCGAAGACCAGGAAGAGGACGATGGCCAGGCCGAAGGCGCCCAGCTTCAGCGAGGCGAAGAGCCCCACCAGGGCGGGGAAGACGTCACTCAGCCTGGACGACCCGAGACGCAGCAGCTCGGGCAGGCCAGTGATGAAGATGGCGCCCAGGATCGAGCCCAGGACGCTGCCCATGCCGCCGATGATGATCATCGCCAGCGCGTCGATGGCGAGGGTGATGGGGAAGTTCTCCGGGCTGATGTACCTGGCCTGGTACGCCAGCAGCGAGCCCGCAACCCCGACGTAGAACGAGCTGACGCCGAACGAGAGCAGCTTGTACTTGAACAGGTTTACGCCCATCACCTCCGCCGAGACGTCCTGATCGCGGATGGCGACGAACGCCTTGCCGACCTTGGTGCGGAAGAGATTCTTGGCGAAGAGCACCAGCAGGCAGGTCAGCGGGAAGATCAGGTAGAACAGCTTGCCGTCGGAATCGAGAGTGCGGCCGAACAGCGCCGCCGCGGGCACGCTCACCCCGTTCACGCCGCCGGTGACCGCGTTCCAGTGGCTCACCACGAACTCGACGATGAAGTGCGCCGCCAGCGTGGCCATCGCCAGGTAGAGCCCCTTGAGACGCAGCGACGGCACGCCGAAGATCATCCCGGCCACCGCGGCCAGGGCGCCGGCGAGCGGGATCGTCACCAGGTACGGCAGGCCCAGGTGGCCGCCGAGGTACGCCGTGCCGTAGGCCCCGACCGCCATGAAGGCGGCGTTGCCAAGCGAGATCTGGCCGGTGAAGCCGGTCAGGATGTTGAGCCCCAGGGCGCCGATGACGGCGATGCCGATGCGGTTGGCCACGTCCATCCAATAGCTGCTGGCGACGAGCGGCACGGCAAGCAGCGCCAGCAGCAGGGCCCCCAGGCACCAGCGCGCCAGGGCGGAGTCGAAGACCGCCATGTCGGCCGCATAGGACGTCTTGAAATCACCGCAACGGATCATGACCGCTTCCCCCCAGAGAACGACCTGCCAGTCATACGCGCTCGATGTGCACCTTGCCGAACAGCCCGTACGGCTTGATCATCAGGATCGACACCAGGATCACGAAGGGCGCGACCTCCTTCACGCCGCCGCCGAAGACGGGGTCCAGGTAGCCGCCCGCCAGGTTCTCCAGCACGCCGATCAGCAGGCCGCCGACGATGGCGCCCAGGACGCTGTCGAGGCCGCCCAGGATCACCACCGGCAGGACCTTGAGGCCGATCAGCGCCAGCGACTGGTCCACCCCGGTGCGCACCGCTCCCAGCAGGATGCCGCCGATCGCCGACACCACCGCGGCGATCGCCCACGCCAGCGCGAACATGTGCCGCACCGAGATGCCCATCGAGAGCGCCACCTGCTGCGAGAAGGCCGTGGCGCGCATGGCGATGCCGAAGCGGGAGCGCTTGAAGAACAGGCTGAAGGCGACCAGCAGCACGACCACGCAGCCCAGGCTCCACGCGTACGCCCGCGACACCGGCACCGGTCCGATCATCACCGGCGCGCTGGGGAAGATCTCGGGGTAGGGCCGCGTGTCGGTGCCCCAGATGCCCTGCACCACGGCCCGCAGGATGCTCGACAGGCCCAGCGTCACCATGATCACCGAGACCACCGGCTCGCCGATCATCGGCCGCAGGATCAAGCGCTCGATCGCCAGCCCGAGCACGGCCGCGAAGCCGAGCGTCAGCACGACGGTGGCCCAGAACGGCACGTGCCAGCGGGTCAGCAGCGCCAGGCTGATGTAGGCGCCGAGCAGCAGGAACTCGCCCTGGGCGAAGTTCAGCACGCTGGTCGACTTGTAGATGATCACGAAGCCCATCGCCACCAGCGCGTAGATGCTGCCCACCACCAGGCCGTTGATCACCAGCTGCAGGAAGAAGTCCATGCTCTCGGAACCTCAGCGTCTGGCGCCCGCCGCCGACGGCGACAGCGCCGGCGGCGACGACTCCGCCGGCAACAGCTCCCGCACCTCGAGCGTCGTCTGGATGCGCGCGGTCTTGCCGTCCTGGAAGCGGATCACGGCGTCGATCGGCACCGGCGCCGGCGCCGCGGCATAGAGCGCGGCGATCACCTCCTGGTAGCGCTCCTCGACGAAGGCGCGCCGCACCTTGCGGGTGCGGGTCAGCTCTTCGTCGTCCGCGTCGAGCTCCTTGTAGAGCAGGACGAAGCGCTGGATCCGCGCCGCCGCCGGCAGGGTCTCGTTGACCTTCTCGACCTCGCGGTGCAGCAGGTCGTACACCTCGCGCTTGGCCGAGAGGTCGGTGTAGGTGGTGTAGCCGAGCTTATGTCTCTCCGCCCACTTGCCGACGATGGCCATGTCGATGCACAGCATGGCGGTGAGATAGGGACGGTCCTTGCCGATCACCACCGCCTCCTTGACGTAGGGCGAGAACTTGAGCCGGTTCTCGACGTACTGCGGCGAGTAGCTGGCGCCGCCGGCGAGCTGCATCACGTCCTGCATGCGGTCGATGACCACCAGGTGGCCGTCCTCGGTCAGGTAGCCCGCGTCCCCCGAATGCAGCCAGCCGCCGGCCAGCGTCTCCCGGCTCGCGGCTGCGTTCTTGTAGTAGCCGGTGAACACCGACGGGCTGCGCGACAGGATCTCGCCCTGCTCGGAGATGGCGAGCTCGGTGCCCGGGATGGGCCGGCCGACGGTGTGGAACCGGATGTCGTCGTCGGCGTGGATGCAGGAGATGCCGCTGATCTCGGTCTGGCCGTAGATCTGCTTGAGCGGCACGCCGATCGCGTGGAAGAAGCGGAACACGTCCGGGCCCAGGGGCGCGCCGCCGGTCGAGCAGCTGCGGATGTGGGAGAGGCCGAGGCGGTCCTTGAGCGCGCGGAACAGCAGCCCGTGGGCGAGCAGCCAGGCGGCCCGCCAGGCCAGCGGCACGGGCCGCCGCGCGAAGCGCAGGTCGGCGACCCGGTAGCCGACGGGCATGCACAGCTCGTAGAGCAGGCGCTTGGCGCGGGTGGTGTCCATGATCTTGACCTGGACCATGGAGTTGACGTTCTCCCAGATCCGCGGCGGCGCGAACATGATGTGCGGGCCGATCTCGCGGATGTCCTCCATCACGGTCGCGGGCTCTTCGGGGAAGTTGACGGTGAAGCCCAGCTCCAGGCTGCTGGCGAGCGACATCATCTGCTCGCCGATCCAGGCCAGCGGCAGGAAGGAGACGAACTCGTCGTCCGGCAGCTTGGCGTCGACCTGGTTCAGGCTGGCCGCCATGGTCAGCAGGTTGCGGAAGCTCAGCATGGCGCCCTTCGGGAAGCCGGTGGTCCCCGAGGTGTAGCAGATGATCGCCACGTCGTCGCCGCGGCCGGCCGCGACGCTCTCGGTCCACAGGCGCGGCCGGCTCTGCCCGAGCGCGCGCCCGCGCTCCTCCACGGCCGCGAAGCTGATCAGCGCCGGGTGCCGGTAGTGGCGCATGCCGCGCGGGTCGCTGTAGATCACGTTCTTGACCTGCGGCAGCTTCTCGATCATGTCGAGGATCTTGTCCACCTGCTCCTGGTCCTCGGCCACCACGAACACCGCGTCCGAGTGATCGATGACGTAGGCCACCTCGACGAGGTTGGAGTCCTGGTAGATGCCGACCGACGTGCCGCCGGCGCCCTGGGCGGCGAGCTCGGCGTAGACCCACTCGGGGCGGTTGTCGCCGATGATCGCGACCTTGTCGCCGCGCCGCAGGCCAAGGGCGATGAGGCCGAGCGAGAAGTCGCGAACGTGGTCGTGATACTGCCGCCAGCTGGTCTCCTGCCAGATGCCGAGGTCCTTCTCGCGGAGCGCCGTCCGGGCGCCGAGCCGGGCGGCGGCCGCGACCAGGAGCTTCGGGAAGGTGTCCAGGTCCGGCGCCGGTGCGACCGGCGTGCAATGGCCGGCCGCCGGGTCGCGGGTCAGGTCCCTCCTGCCGCCGGCCAACGTTACTCCTCTCTCGCGGCGGCCTGGCGGCGGTCGGTGGCGGCGTCTTCCTGTCCGAGGTAGGCGTGCTGCACACGCGGATCGCGCTTGATCTCCTCCGGGGTGCCGTCGCCGATCTTGCGGCCGAAGTTGAGCACCACGACGCGGCGCGAGACGTCCATCACCACGCCCATGTCGTGCTCGATCATCACCACCGTCGTGCCGCGGTCCTCGTTGGCGTCGATGACGAAGCGCGCCATGTCCTCCTTCTCCTCGGCGTTCATCCCGGCCATCGGCTCGTCGAGCAGCAGGACCTTCGGCTCGAGCGCCAGCGCCCGCGCCAGCTCGACGCGCTTCTGCAGGCCGTAGGCGAGCGTGCCGACGATCTGCTTGCGGATGGGCTGGATCTCGAGGAAATCGATGATCTCCTCGACCACCAGGCGGTGCGCCACCTCCTCGCGCCGGCCCGGGCCGTAGTAGATGCCGCCCCGCCAGATGCCGCAGCGCTGATGGGTGTGGCGGCCGATCAACAGGTTGTCCAGCACCGTCATCCCCTTGAACAGGGCGATGTTCTGGAAGGTGCGCGCCAGGCCGAGGCGGGTGCGGGCGTGCGGCGACCGGCGGGTGATGTCCTCGCCCGCCAGCAGGATGCGGCCCTGCTGCGGGCGGTAGACGCCGCTGACGGCGTTGAGCATGCTGGTCTTGCCGGCGCCGTTCGGGCCGATGATGGCGTGGATCGAGCCGCTCTCGACCGCGAAGCTCACGTCGTCGAGGGCGGTGACGCCGCCGAAGCGCAGCGTCGCGTTCCTGACCTCGAGCTGCGGCGGGGCCGGCGGCGGCGCGTGCGGCTGCGGCGGGTTCGGCACGCCCATGAGCTGCTTCCTGCTTCCTTACTTCCAGACCCGGCGGTCGTCGATCTTCCGGGCCGCCGCGGGGATGGTGCCGGGGGGCACGATCTCCACGTCGCCGCGCACCTTGAGCTGCTCGTGCAGCGCCGCGGCGAGACGCTCCGCCAGGCCGGCGAGCGGCGCGCCGGCGGCGGGGCTCCCCGGGGCCTCCTCGCCGATCTCGCCGATCTCGCCGATCTCCACGAGGTAATTCAAATGGTCCAGGTGCGCCGCGCGCGTGACCACCGCCTGGAAGCGTGCCACCTCGGGGAAGCCCTTGAAGACTTCCGCCATCTGGCTGGCGTGTACGAACATGCCCTTGACCTTGACCGCGTCGCCGACCTGCCCCAGGATGCCCGCGAGCTTCGGCGCGGTGCGCCCGCAGGGGCACGGCCGGTCATCGAGGAAGGTGCTGAGGTCGCCGGTGGCGAAGCGGATGAGGGGATACGCCTCGTCGAAGATCGTCGCCACCACCTCGCCCGGCTGCCCCGGCGCGGCCGGTTCGCGGGTCGCGAGGTCGAGCACCTCCACGATCACCTCGGGGTGCAGGTGCATGCCGTGCTTCTCCGGGCACTCGTAGGCCAGCATGCCGGCGTCGGCGGTGCCGTAGCCCTGCAGCACGCGGATGCCGTACGCGGTCTCGAGCTCCTGCCGCAGCGATTCCGGCAGCATCTCGGCGGTGACGAAGGCCACCTCGATCTGCAACGGCGAGCGCGCCTCGGCAGCCTTCTCGAGGATGGCATAGAGGAAGCTCGGCGTGCCCACGTAGCCGGTCGCGCCGAGGTGGGCGGCGACCCGCACCTGCTGCTCGGTGTGGCCGGGTCCGGTCGGCACCACCACGCAGCCCAGGGCGCGCAGCGCGCCGTCGAACATGAAGCCGGCGGGCGTCAGGTGATAGGCGAAGGTGTTGAGCACGATGTCGCCGGCGCGGAAGCCGGCGGCCGCGAGCGCCGGCCGGAAGCGCCAGAAGTCCCGTCCCTGCCCCTGCGGGTCGAAGATGTTGCCCGGCGAAGCGAAGATCCGCTGCAGGCTCCGGACCGGCACCGCCGTCAGGCCGCCGAACGGCGGGTCCGCGGCCTGCAGCGCCGGCAGCTCGTCCTTGGCGGTGAGCGGCAGCCGCGCCAGGTCACCGAGGCCGTGCACGCCGTGCGGCGCGAGGCCGGCGGCGTCCATCGCGACGCGGAAGCGCGGCGCGTTGACGTAGGCGTGGGCCACCGTCTGGCGGAGCCGGTTCTCCAGGTAGGCGATCCGGTCCGCCGCGGGCCGCGACTCCAGCTCGGCGTCGAAGATGATGGTGGGGCGCCGTGGCGACATCGCGGGGCGTCTCAGGATAGCCAGCGCTTGCGGCGCTTGTAGAACTTCAGGTCGCGATAGCTCCGGCGTTGACCGCTGGCAGCGCCGGCAGCGCCGGCAGCCCCGGCGTCGCCGGCGCCGCCGCCCAGGTAGAAGTGCTTGACGTCCTCGTTGGCCCGGAGCTTCTCGGCGTCGCCGTCAAGCACGACGCGGCCGTTCTCCATGATGTAGCCGAAGTCGGCGATCGACAAGGCCAGGTTGGCGTTCTGCTCGACCAGCAGGATGGTCGTCCTCTCCTGCTGGTTGATCCTGCGGATGATGGCGAAGATGTCCTGGACCAGCAGCGGCGCGAGGCCGAGCGAGGGCTCGTCCAGCAGCATCAGCCGCGGCCGGGCCATGAGCGCGCGGCTGATGGCGAGCATCTGCTGCTCGCCGCCGGAGAGGTAGCCCGCGAGCTGGCGGCGGCGCTCGCGGAGGCGGGGGAAGTAGTCGAACACCAGCTCGTGGTCGCGCTTGACGGCCGCCTGATCGTCGCGGGTATAGGCCCCCATGCGGACGTTCTCGTCGACGGTCAGGTCTTCGAAGACCCGCCGCCCCTCCATCACCTGGAAGATGCCGGCGCGGACGATGGCCTCGGGCTCCATCCGGTCGATGCGCTTGCCCAGGAACCGGATGGAGCCGTCGGTGACCTCGCCTTCCTCCGACTTCAGCAATCCCGAGACGGCCTTCAGCATCGTGCTCTTGCCGGCGCCGTTCGGCCCCAGCAGGGCCACGATCTGTCCCGCCCGCACCGCCAGGGAGATGCCCTTCAGCACCAGGATGGCGCGATCGTAGACGACCTCGACGTTATGGACCTCGAGCATGCCGATATCGGTCGTTGGTCGAAGGCCTCCACGAATCCAACTCGCCGTACGCCGCGTGCTACATGCCGAGCCACTCGCTCCGGCGCGGCACGTCGTAGTCCTTGACCTTGACCAGCGTGCCGTTCTTGACCTGGTAGATCGGGGTCGTGGTGCAGGGGCGATGGTCGGTCGGGGTGTAGGTGACGTTGCACGCGATCCCGCCGAGGTCGAAGCCCCGGAGCGATTCGAGCGCGCTCTTGATCCCCTCGCCGGTCAGCTGGCCGGCCTTGTCGGCGCGCTTCAGCCCCTCGACGAACACCGCGGTGGAGGCCCAGCCGCGCACGTAGAGCGCGTCGTGCGGCGTCCCCTTGGCGAAGTCCTGGATCCGCTTCATGCCGGGGACGTTGGTGCCGTAGGGTGGGCTCGGCATCACGCCGGTGACCCCTTCGGCGGCTTCCTTGGCGACTCCCGGCAGGGCTTCGCTGAAGCCGTAGGGGTTGGAGCCGAACTTGGTCTTGAGGCCGAGCTTGGCGGCGTCCTTCAAGATGATCGAGGTGCTGGTCGTGGTCACGTTGATGTAGGCGTAGTCGGCGCCGGCCTTCTGCATGGTGAGCAGCTGGCTGGTGGCGTCCTGGAAGGTGCCCGGCAGCACGCCGTCGTAGACCCAGTCGATGCCGTTCTTCTCGGCGAAGTCCTTGCCCGCGGCGAGCGGCGAGCGGCCGTAGGCGTTGTCGCCGAACAGGGCGGCGACCTTCGGCTTGCGCGACCTGTCCTTCCAGTCGTCCTTGACCCACAGCAGCCATGCCCGCAGCTGGTCGGAGTAGCTCGGCGCGACGAAGAAGTTGTAAGGGTTCTTGGCGGGATCGGTGAGATGGGCGGAGAACGAGGCGGAGAGATAGGGCATCTTGTCCTTCGCCGCCTGCTCGCGCAGCGCTTCCGTGTCGCCCGTGCCCCAGCCGGCGATCAGCACCACCTTCTCGTCGTTGACCAGGCGCTTGTAGAGGGCCACCGCCTCGGGGATCTTGTAGCCGTAGTCGGCGTCCACCAGCTTCAGGTGCTTGCCGTTGACGCCGCCATGGGCGTTCGTCCACTCGACCGCGTCGCGCACGCCCTGGGCGTAGGACTTGCCGACGTCCGAGGTGATCCCGGTGAGGTCGAAGATGCCGCCGATCTTGATCTCCGGGCCGCCGCCGGCAGCGCCGCCGGCCGCCTGCGCTTGGAGGCCGCGCGGAGCGCCGGCAACGGCAAGCCACAGCACCGATGCGCTGGCCATGGCGCTGGCGATGAAGACACCCTGCCTGCCCAGGAAGGTGAAGCTCTTCATAGAAGCCTCCCGAAGGTGAGTGGTGTAGATCTGGGACGCTGTCGTCGCCTCAGAGTGTAGTGATCGGACCGGGGGCCTGCAAGTGGGCTCTGGGCGCGGGTAGTGGATCACCCACGACGCTGGGCGCGGCTGACCGGCGGCGGATACAATGACCGGCATGAGCGAATCCCCGGCGACGGTGTTCGACAAGATCCTGGCGGGCGAGATCCCCTGCCACCGCGTCTACGAGGACGAGCACGTGCTGGCCTTCCTCGACGTCGGGCCGCTCGCGGAGGGCCACACACTGGTGATTCCCAAGGAGCGCAAGGCCCATCTGCACGACCTGTCCGACGAGTCGGCGGCGGCCCTCGGCCGGGTCCTGCCGCGCCTGTGCCGCGCCGTGCTGCACGCCACGGGTGCCACCGACTACAACGTGCTGCAGAACAATGGCCGCCGGGCTTCCCAGGCTGTCATGCACTTGCACTTCCACATCATCCCGAAGGTCGGGCGCACCGGCCTCGGCATCACCTGGCCGGCCGGCAACCTGGAGGCGGCGACCGCCGCCGAGCTGGTCGCCAAGATGCGCAGCGCGCTGGCCGCCGAGGCAGCCGAGGAGGAAAACGCGCCGGCCGCCAAGGAGGAGAAGCCATGACGGCAGCGGAGGCGACCGGCACCATGCGCGCCGTCGAGATCCAGAAGTTCGGCCTCGACCATCTCGCCCTCGTCGAGCGTCCCGTGCCCAGGGCCGGCCCCCGCCAGGTCCTGGTGCGCGTGCGCGCCGTGTCGCTCAACAGCCGCGACCTGATGATGGCCGAAGGCCGCTACAACCCCAAGCAGAAGCTGCCCCTCATCCCCTGCTCGGACGGCGCCGGCGAGGTCCTGGCCGTGGGCGAGGGTGTGACGCGCGTGCGTCCCGGTGACCGCGTCTGCAGCATCTTCGCCCAGGGCTGGCTCGCCGGCGAGCCCAGCCGCGACCTGACGCGCACCACCCTCGGCGGCCCCCTCGACGGCACGCTCGCCGAGCAGGTCGTCCTCAGCGAGGAGGGGTTGGTCAAGACCCCCGATCACCTCGCCGACCTGGAAGCCGCCACCCTCCCCTGCGCCGCCCTCACCGCTTGGAGCTCCATGATCGAAGGCGGCCTCGCCCCCGGCGCCACCGTCCTCCTGCAAGGCACCGGCGGCGTCTCGATCTTCGCCCTGCAGCTGGCCGTCATGGCCGGCGCCCGAGCGATCATTACCTCGAGCAGCGACGAGAAGCTGGAGCGCGCCCGCCAGCTCGGCGCCGCAGCGGGCATCAACTACCGCCAGGTCCCTGACTGGGGCCAGCGGGTCAAGGAGCTCACCGGCGGCGAGGGCGTCGACGTGATCCTCGAGGTCGGCGGGGCCTCCACCCTGCCGCACTCCCTGCAAGCCGTGCGCGCCGGCGGCAAGATCTACCTCATCGGCGTCCTGGGCGGCACCGCCATCGAGTTCCCCCTGACCGCCATCCTGATGCGCCGCGTGAAGGTCGAGGGCGTGCTCGTCGGGTCGCGCGCCAGCTTCGAGGCGATGAATCGGGCCGTCTCCCTGCACCAGCTGCGGCCGGTGATCGACCGTGCGTTCCCGCTGGTGGAGGCTCGGGCGGCGTTCGAGCACATGGCGGCGGGGCGGCACTTCGGGAAGATCTGTATCGAGGTCTGAAGAGGCTAGAGGCTACCAGCCTTGCTTCCGGACGATGCTGCAGGCCGAAGTGAAGCGGTTTCCCGCGTTCTCCCGTACAGGTCACTTCCGCAACAGGCGATGCACATTGGTAGCAGAGTAGCGGCGAGGCCCGCTAGTCGGTCAAGAAGTCCTGGCCCATTCCAGCGGTCGGCCTACGCATCCGCTGGCACCTAGCAGCTCCGCCTTGAGAACGGGGAAGACCTTCTCGCCGTAGCCTGAGTCGTCGGCGAGCCACTCGCGAACGAGTTGGAGAGCACGGGCGTTCCGAGCACGCAGAGCCCCGGCGGCTTCTACAAGGCCTGGATCAGGGTCCAATGACCCGCCGCCTGTCTTGCGCCTTCCCTTCACTGTATCGCCGATCAGCCGCGGCCTGTTTCGCGCTTCGAAGGCGAACTCTTCGCGCGCGCCGCGTCGCTCGGAGGGCCTGCCTGGGCCACGCCGGAGAGGACGATCTTCTTGTTTCCGAAGGCCGCCACCAGCTCCAACTGTCCGCCCAGCGCTGCAACATAGCGCTGCAGAGTGGAGACCTGGCAGTCGGCGAGGTGCTCTCGGCCTTCCAAGCGGGAGATGTCCGCCTGATCGATCATGGACGCCTCTGCGACCTCGGTTTGCGTCTTGCCGGCCGCCTCGCGCAGAGTTCGCATGGTGAGATGGACTCCCCGCTGCGCGCGCAGCCCTCGGCCGAGAACCCGCACCGGTTCTGCGTCACGCTCGACCCGCTGCCTCGTTGCCTGACTCATGGTTAACCTCGCGTTTCGTAAACGTCCCGCTCTCCGACCGTCGCCCGCCGGGCGCTGACGATCCGATCTCGTTCACCGCGTTCGACATGGACCACGAAGAGTACGCGCTCGCGAAGCGAGGTGCCGATGACCACCATGCGGTCCTCTTCCGATTCATCCTCTGCCGATTCATGGTCGATGTAAATGGCGAAGGGATCCGCGCACACGGTCGCAGCTTCGGGAAACGAGACACCATGCTTGGCCAGGTTCGCCTCGGCCTTGTCAGAATCCCACTCGAAGTCTCCGTCAACTACCGTGGCCATGAACAAGTATGGGTTAGAGCCCATGCTGCTGTCAATCTTGTCGAGGCGAGCCGGGACCTCGGGAGGTGAAAGGCGGGGCGGCACGGTGGCACAGCCGGGCCGCGACCAGGGCAGGGGATCCTGCCGAGGCCGCGGTCGGTTAACCTCGCAGCGAATGACGCGCAGTAAATCCTCGGCCCCGACCAGGGCCATCTCCCCCTACTCAGGTCGCCTTGATCGCCGCGAGAGGATCGACCGCCGCGGCCTCGCGCGCCGGCAGGTAGCTGGCGGCGAGGGCCGCGGCGGCGACCAGCACCGCCACTCCGACGTAGGTCAGCGGGTCGGCGGTGCCGACGCCGAAGAGCAGGCTCTCGAACAGGCGCGCGAGGCCGAAGGCGGCGGCGAGGCCGCAGGCGAGGCCTCCCAGGGCGAGGAGCATGCCTTGCCGCACGACCATGCAGACGACCTGCGCGCGGTTGGCGCCGAGGGCCATGCGGACTCCGATCTCTTGGGTTCGCCGGCGCACGGACTGGATGGTGACGCCGTAGATGCCGAGGGCGGCGAGGAGGGCCGCCAGGGCGCCGAAGGCGGCGACGGTCGAGGAGAGGAGGCGCGGCCTGGCGACGTCGTCGGCCACCAACTGGCTGAGCGGTGCGACCTCGGAGATCGGCTGGTCGGGGTTCCACTGCCAGATCGCCCGGCGCGCGGCGGCGAGGACTGCCAGGGGGTCGCCGGCGGTGCGCACGAAGAGCTTGATGGTGCTGCGCGGGAAGAGGCGCAGCGGCCCGTAGACCGCGGAGCCGGCCGGCCGCGCCATGCCCTTGCCGTGCACGTCGCCAACCACGCCGGCGACGGTGAGATCGACCTTGCCGTCGCGCAGCAGCTTGCCGACCGCCTCCTCTCCGGGCCAGAGCTGCTGGGCCAGGCCCTGGCTGACGATGAGAGCCGGCGGTGCCTTGCCGTCCTCGTCGCGCTCGTCGAAGTCGCGCCCGTGCAGAAGGGGGATGCCGAGCGCGCGGAAATAGCCGGCCGAGACGATCAGCAGGCCCTCGTCGGCGGTGACCGGCCGCGGGTCCGCCGCCCCCACCGGAACGAAGGAGTATTTCTCGCCCTGGTCCGCGAGAGGCTCGGTGTGGCCGGCTCCCACCGTCAAGACTCCCGGAAGGCTGCGCAGCCGGCGGAGGATCTCGCCGCGGTACCGGGCGCCGCCGTCGGGAAGGTTCACGTGCTCGTCCGGGATCGAGATGCTCAGGCTCAGGACGTGGGCGGCCTGGAAGCCGGGGTCGACGTGCACCAGCTGCCAGAAGCTGCGGAGCAGCAGACCGGCGCCGATCAGCAGCAGGGTGGCGAGCGCGGTCTGGGCCATGACCAGCATCCGGGCGCCGTGCCCGCGGCCCTCCTCGCCGGCGCTCCTCTCCTGGAGCGCCTGGCGCAGATCTCGCCCGGTCGCCCGCCGCGCCGCCGCCTCGCCGAAGGCGAAGCCGCAGGCGACCGCGAGCGCGAGGGTGAACAGCGCCACCGCGGCGTCGAGCCGGATCTCGTTGCCGCGTGGCAGGTAGTCGGCGGCGAGACCGCCAAGCCCCACGATGCCGAGCTCGGCAAGCAGCAGCCCCAGGATGCCGCCGGCGAGCGCGAGGCCGACGCTCTCGATCAGCAGCTGTCCGGCGAGGCGCGACGGCGTGGCGCCCAGGGCGGCGCGGATGGCCAGCTCGCGGCGGCGGCCGGCCGCCCGGGCGAGGCTCAGGTTGGCGAGGTTGACGCAGATGACGAGCAGCACCAGGCCGACCGCCGCGAAGAGCACGGTGAGCAGGGGACGGACGTCGCCGGTCACCTTCTCGGCCAGCGGCAGCAACGCGGCGGTGCCCCAGCCCTCGTTGCTGCCGGTGAACTGCCGTTCGAGACGGGTCAGCACCGTCGTCGCCTGGGTGGTCGCGGCGCGCAGCGTGACGCCGGGAGAGAGACGGCCGACCACGTTCAGCCAGCGCACCTCCCGGAGGTGCGGGACCTTGTCGTCGCCGACCAGCGAGAGCGGCGCCCAGATGCCCACCTCGCGGTCAGGAAAGGCGAGCTCGGGCGGCATCACGCCGACGACGGTGAACGGAGCGCCGTCGAGCGTCACCGTGCGTCCTACCACCGCGCGGTCGCCGGCGAACCGGCTGCGCCAGAGCCGGTGGCCGAGCACGACGACGTGGTTGGTGCCCGGCCGGTCGTCCGCGGGCAACAGCGGGCGGCCGAGCGCGGCCTGCATCCCGAGGGTGGGGAAGAAGGCGCCCGAGACGCTCGCCACCGGCACGCGCAGCGGCTCGCCGGCCCCGGTGAGGCTCATGCCCGAGTTGCCGGGGAACCACGCGTAGTCGGCGAGGCTCGCGAAGGCGCGACCCGGACCGGTGGTAGAGCGTGCAAGATCGTCGAAGTCCTGCGACGAGAAGGCAGCCACGATCCCTCGTTCGCGATGGGCGTGGCCGACCCAGACCAGCCGCTCCGGGGCGCGGAAGGGGAGCGGCCGCAGCAGCACGGCGAGCACCGCGCTGAAGATCACGGCATTGGCGCCCAGACCGACGGCGAGGGTGAGCAGTGCCGCCCCTATGTAACCCTTGCTGCGGCGGAAGGAGCGCAGTGCCTGGAGAACATCGGTGGTCATCGCGGGCTCCTGGTCTGTGGTCTCTCTGACGTCAGGATGGGTTACGAGACGGGCGCTCCGAGGTTGCAGCGCCCGCAGTCCAGGTGAAAAGTGTACCCGTTCCCGCCGCGGCTGGCGGGACCATGCGGCCGGCCGGCAGCAGTCGCGCCGCCGGCCGGCCGGGTCAATGAAAACGCCTGGTGCCGGTCCTTGCCAAGCGTCCTCAGGGCTGCCGCGGCAGCTCGAGAGGCGTCTCGGCGGGCAGCAGGTCGATGTGCGCCTCGGCCACCTGCTTGCGGAAGGCGGCGACCTCCTCGCTCAGCAGGTGGTTGACCTCTTGCAGGGCCGCCGCCGTCGCGGTCTCGGCCTGCTGCAGCTCGGCATGGTGGGTGGGGTTCGGCGGATCCCAGGAGGAGTCGAGCGAGAAGAGGGCCAGCTGCACCCGGTTGAACGGCGTCCGGTCGTCGGCGATGCCCTTGGCGTTCGGCGGCACGAACAGCCGCCGCTCCTGCGCGTCGAGCTTGCGCCGCAGCTCGCGGGCCGAGCGCAGCAGGGGATTGGCCGCCGGCGCCGCCGCCTCGGTCCCTGCCTTCTTCTTCTTCTCCTCCTCCCGGGCGTCGGCTCGGCGCAGCTTGCCGACCACGACATCGAGGTCGGTACGGGCGGCGCGCACCCGCTCGATGGCCTCGACCAGGGAGTCCTGCAGCTCGCCGATCCGCCGCAGCGCCGCCTCGCGGGTCTGCCAGTCGGCGTCGGTGTCGTGGCTCGACGGATCGGCGGCCACGCGCACCGTCCCTTTCGCCTCGTGGCCGCGGAAGCGGATGGTCACGTTGTAGGTGCCGGGCGGCACCTGCGGGCCGCTGTCGCGGCGGAAGAAGTCGCCGCGCTCGCCGCGCGGCGGCTGCCGGAACTGGTCGCGCCCGAGGTCCCAGACGGCGCGATTGACACCCAGCTTCGCGGGCCCCTTCATCGCGCGCATGACCTTGCCGGCGCCGTCGCTGATGCGGATCTCGACCTGCGGCTCGTTCGGGCGCGGCCCTCCCTCTTCGGTGGCGCCAGCGCCCCCGGCGGGAGCCGCACCCGCCGATGT
>DATDGZ010000004.1:0-6141 GCA_036521795.1 Thermoanaerobaculia bacterium
GGATGAGGAGTGGATGAGGGGTGGCGGACTGCGCCGCCTCGCCCAAAGGTCGGCCGGGGGCGTCCGCCGCCTGGGGACCTCCGTTCCTCCCACTCCGGCTACGTGTCTCTCCGGCCACCCGCTGCTCACGGCCCGGCCCGACCAGTGGCGTTCCTTCCTCCGACCCCCCCTCCACGAGGGAATAAATCTGCGCGCCATCTTGTCAACATAGGCGTGGCGTGGATTTGACAGGACGCCACTAAGGTTTTAGAATCTGACCTCATTGCGGGGCTGCCTCTCGAGGGCCCGGCGATGGAGAGAAGGAGGAGACGAGTGAGCAAGATTATCGGTATCGACCTGGGCACGACGAACAGCGTCGTGGCGGTCATGGAGGGTAGCGAAGCGAAGGTGATCCCGAATGCCGAGGGCAACCGTACGACGCCTTCGGTCGTGGCCTTCACCAAGGGCGGCGAGCGCCTCGTGGGCCAGGTCGCCAAGCGGCAATCCGTCACCAATCCCCAGAACACCATCTTCTCGATCAAGCGCTTCATGGGGCGCAAGTACTCGGAGGTGACCGAGGAGATGAAGATGATCCCCTACACCGTGGAGCGCGCCGAGAACGGTGACGTCCGCATCGTCGTCGAGGGCAAGAAGTTCTCGCCGCCCGAGATCTCGGCGATGATCCTGGGCAAGCTGAAGCAGGCCGCCGAGGACTACCTCGGCGAGAAAGTCGACCAGGCGGTCATCACCGTGCCCGCCTACTTCAACGACTCGCAGCGCCAGGCCACCAAGGACGCCGGGCGGATCGCCGGCCTCACCGTCGAGCGCCTGGTGAACGAGCCGACGGCGGCGGCCCTGGCCTACGGCCTGGACAAGAAGAAGGACCAGACGATCGCGGTCTACGACTTTGGCGGCGGCACCTTCGACATCTCGATCCTCGAGGTGGGCGAGGGCGTCGTCGAGGTCAAGGCCACGAACGGCGACACCCACCTGGGCGGCGACAACATCGACCAGCGGGTCATCGACTGGCTGCTCGAGGAGTTCAAGAAGGACCAGGGCATCGACCTCGGCACCGACCCGATGGCCCTGCAGCGCCTGAAGGAAGCGGCCGAGAAGGCCAAGATCGAGCTGTCCTCGGCGGTGGAGACCGACATCAACCTGCCCTTCATCACCGCCGACGCCTCCGGTCCGAAGCACCTGAACCTGCGGCTGACCCGGAGCAAGCTCGAGCAGCTGGTCGAGGACCTCGTGCAGCGCTCCATCGGCCCGTGCAAGCGCGCCCTGGAAGACGCCAAGGTCAGCGCCAAGGACATCGACGAGGTCGTGCTGGTGGGCGGCCAGACCCGCATGCCGGCGATCCAGAAGGTCGTCCGCGACTTCTTCGGCAAGGAGCCGCACAAGGGTGTCAACCCGGACGAGGTGGTGGCGATCGGCGCCGCCATCCAGGGCGGCGTGCTGCGCGGCGACGTCAAGGACGTCGTCCTGCTCGACGTCACGCCGCTGTCGCTCGGCATCGAGACGCTGGGCGGCGTCTTCACCAAGATGATCGATCGCAACACCACCATCCCGGCCCGCAAGACCGAGGTGTTCTCGACCGCGGCGGACAACCAGACCTCGGTCGAGGTGCACGTGCTGCAGGGCGAGCGCGAGATGGCGCGGTACAACCGCACCCTCGGCAAGTTCCACCTCGACGGCATCCCAGCGGCGCCGCGCGGCCGGCCGCAGGTCGAGGTGGCGTTCGACATCGACGCCAACGGCATCGTGCACGTCTCGGCCAAGGACCTCGGCACCGGCAAGGAGCAGAAGATCACCATCACCTCCTCCTCCGGCCTCGACGACGCCGAGATCGAGCGCCTGGTCAAGGAAGCCGAGTCGCACAGTGACGAGGACAAGGAGCGCCGCCGGCAGGTCGAGACCCGCAACCAGCTCGACGCCCTGGTCTACAACACCGAGAAGACCTACAACGAGCACAAGGAGAAGCTCGGGCCGGACGAGAAGGGACAGCTCGAGCAGGCGCTCGCCGAGGCCAAGCAGGCGCTCGAATCCGAGGACACGGAGAAGATGAAGCAGGCGACCTCGCGCCTCGAGCAGGCCTCGCACAAGCTGGCCGAGAAGCTCTACCAGGGCAGTGACCAGAGCCATGGCGCGGCGGCCGGCGCCGGTCCGGGCGGCGGCGACGGGGGGGGTGCCACCGGTGGCGGCCCCGGCGGATCGGCTGGCGGTGGCGCGGGCCGGCCGGGGTCTCCAGGCGGGGGCGCGGCCTCCGACGAGGTGATCGACGCCGAGTACGTCGACGTGGACGAGAAGCGGTGAGCCGGTCGCCATGGCCCCGTTCCGCAAGATCTACCTCGACGAGCTGACGCGGATCCAGGACCGCATCAACAGCCTGTTCGAGCGGGCCCTGGTCGCGGCGGAGATCGAGGAGCGCGAGTCCGGCGCGCCCGGCAGCTGGGCGCCGGCCGTCGACGTGATCGAGACCGCGGATTCCTACCTGTTGTTCGCGGAGCTCTCGGGGGTGCGGCGGGAGGACGTGCAATTGCAGGTGCGGGAGCGGCGGCTGGAGCTGTCCGGCCGCCGCCAGCCGCCCGGCGAGCATCGCAACTTCCTCCGTATGGAGCGCAGCTACGGACCCTTCCGCCGCAGCTTCGAGCTCGGCGCGGCGATCGACGAGGACGGCATCTCCGCCGGCCTCGACCATGGCATCCTGCGCGTCCACGTCCCGAAGCTGGCGGCCGCGAGCAAGTGAGAGGCAAGAGCCGATGTCAGCCCGGGGCCGTCCAAGCAAGTACGTGATGATCAGCGTGGTGGCCGAGCGCTACGCCATCCACCCGCAGACCCTGCGTCTCTACGAGCGCGAGGGATTGCTCAAGCCGGCGCGCAGCTCGGGCAACACCCGCCTCTACGACGAGGAGGCGATCCGCCGCCTCGAGATCATCCTCGCCCTGACCCGCGATCTCGGCGTCAACCTGGCCGGCGTCGAGGTGATCCTGAACATGAAGGAGCACATGGAACAGATGCAGGGCGAGGTCGACCGCCTGCTCGATTACGTCCGCCGCGAGGCGGCGGAACGCCGCCAGGCCATGGAGCGCCAGGGCGCGCTGGTGAAGGTCCAGGGCGGACCGCTGAGCAAGCGCTACTCGTGAACCTCGTGCCGCCGGCGAGGGTTCGCCGGCGAGCCTCGTGCCAGGGATCGACAGGTGCGCGCCGCTACTTGCGCGGGGCTCGCATGTCCATGCCGTTCTGATGCAGCGTCACCGCCACCACTTTGCCCGCCCCGTCTCTCTCGAACGTCACCGCCGCCGCCACCACGTCGTACTCGAACCGGTCGCGCGCCACGCAGAACACCGGCGACGCTTGCTGGCCGGTGAGCTGCACGAAGAGCGTGTCGGCGCTGGCGGTGACGGTGAGCTTCGCTCCTGGTTGGAACTGTCCGAAATCGTACTCGCCCGCGTAGCCGGCGAGCGCGGCGGCGTTGGGGAACTCGATCCGGGGGGCGGGGGATGGGTCGCGCTTGGCGGGCAGGTCGCGGCCGTTCTGATGGAGCGTCAGCCGGTCGACCGCGCCGGCGGCGTCGCGGTGGAAGCTGAGCTGCGCGTCGACGACCCTGTAGAAGAACTCGTCCTTCGCGCTCGGGAAGATGACGAAGAACGGCTGACCGGTGAGCCGCGCCACCAGGCCGTCGCCGCGCCGCAGGATGGTGAAGCGCAGCTGCTTGTCGATCGAGTACACGCCGGCGTAATCGCCGAGCGTCGCCATGGGCAGCGCGATCTCCTGGCGCGCGACGCGCTCTTCTCCCGAGGTCCGCCAGACCGCGAGCCAGGCCAGCGGTAGGGCGACGGCGTTGCTTGCCAGGACGACGACGGCGCGGCCGTTCGCGGGCCAGACCTCGACGATGCTGCGGTAGCCGCCCGTGCCGCCCTCGTGGCCGTAGCTGTCGCCGAAGCCGTCTTTCGAGTCGAAGGTGACGTGCTCGAGCGCCAGGCCGACCTTGCCGCCGATCGCCGGCATCTCGACGTAGTCGCCCGCGAGCAGCGGCCAGGCCTTGGCCAACGGTCCCTTGGCGCCCGCGAGCAACGCCTCGGCGAACTTGCTCATATCGGCGGTCGTCGAGCGCAGCGCGCCGCAGCCCGCCATCGCGTCGAAGGTCCACTCGTGTGCGGGCTGCTTGCCATCCCAGGGATCGGCAAGGCGCGCCCGCTGCTCGGGGGAGAGCTGCTGCACCGTGTCGACCATGCCGAGCGGGCCGGTGATCCGCTCGTGCACCAGCTCCGCCCACGGCTTGCCATAGGCTCTCTCGAGCACCACCCCAAGCACCCCGAACGCCAGATTCGAGTACTCCGGCGCGCACGGGGGATGGCCATCGAGCTGGGCGGTCGCGAGGTACTCGAAGAGGGCATGATCGTCGTACAGGGCATAGGGATTTGCGGTGCCGGCCCGCGTCATGTTGTCCGGCAGCCGCGTCAGGCAGGAGGTGTGCGTCGCGAGCTGCTGCAGCGTCACGGCCGCGGTCTCGGGGTGCTCGAACTTCACCGGCAGACGCCGCGCGAGGGTATCGGCCAGCGCGAGCTTGCCGTCGACGACCGCATCGGCGAGCAGGAGCCCGGTGAACACCTTCGAGATCGAACCGATCTCGAACAGCACCTTCTCGGGAGCCACCACCGGATGCCCGGCCGCGAACGCCTCGCCGGCAAGCGCGAGCTCCCAGCGCCCGCCGCGTCTCTCGGCCGTCGCGATCGCACCGTGCCCCAGCGTGGGCGCCAGGCTCGCGGCCTGGACGGCGAAGGGCGGCGGTTCGGCGGCCTGCGCGCCGGCGCAGGCGCACAGGAAGCACAGGAACAGGAGGCAGGGAAGTCGGCGCATGGGAAATCCTCGATCAGGGTGCGGCGGTCCACGGTGATGCGAGAGCCAGAGCGGTAAGAGATGATGAGATCCTATCATCGCCTCCCGGCCCGGGCCCGCGTGCTACGATTTCGCCATGGCAGTTCAGGATGTCGAGCGGGCCGTCTGTCCGAGCTGCGGCGGGCGCGGGTGGGTGGTGCAGCTCGACGGCGGCGCCGGCACCGCGCGGCCCTGCTTCTGCCGGCAGTACGACGTGGTGCCGCGGTTGATCGCGGCGGCCGGCATCCCGGAGCGCTACCGCGAGTGTCGGCTGGCCAACTTCCGGGTGCCCGGCGGCACGACGCCGAAGTACCCCGAGCTGTTGGCGGCGCGGGGCGCGGTGCAACGCTACACGAACGAGTTCCTGACGACGGAGGGGTTCACCCACTCGGGGCTGCTGTTCATCGGCCCTCCCGGGGTCGGCAAGACCCACCTGGCGGTGAGCGTGCTCTTCGAGGTGATCGAGCGCTACCGGGTGCGCTGCCGCTTCGTCGAGCTCAACAGCTTCTTCAACCAGATGCAGTCCACCTTCGGCCAGGCGTCGTCGGAATCGACCCAGGCCGTGCTGGCGCCGCTGATGGAGACCCAGCTGCTGGTGCTCGACGAGCTGGGCACGCAGCAGCCGACCCCATGGATCCGCGACGTGCTCTACCTGGTGATCAACACCCGGTACACCCGCCGGCTCCCCACCATCTTCACCACCAACTACCGGCTGCCTGCCGCCACGGTGGAGACCGCGTCGGGCAAGAGCCGGAGCCTGGATCGCGGGCGCGACCCTGACCCGACCTGGGACGAGGCGGCTGCCCTCGGCACGCGCCTGCCGGCCATGCTGGTCAGCCGCCTCTACGAGATGGCGCAGCCGATCCTGCTCACCGACGTGCGGGACTTCCGGCTCGAGCAGAGCGCCCAGAAGGCCCGCCGGCGATGACCGGCTGCCCCGGCACCCCTGGCTCAAGGCGCTCCAGGCACTCGCGGCACTCCAGGCACAGGCTCTCCTCCAGGCACAGGCTCTCCTGGTTCTCGAAGCTGTCCTGGCTCTTCAGGCTGCCCTGGCACTGCCGGCAGCGCTCGCTCCTGAGCGGCACCGTTCTCGCCGCCCTGGCGTTCCTCGCGGCGGCCAGCTGTGCTCCGGCCACCCCGCATCCGTTGAGCCGGCCGGCTCGCCCCGCCGGGCCCCGGGCCCAAGGGGGGACGGCGGCGCCTCAGGCCCCCGCGGCGGCGCCGGCACCGGCGCCGGGGAAGGCTGGCGCGGCCCCGGGAACCGTCGGCGGCGCCGGCGCCTCG
>DATDGZ010000005.1:0-2825 GCA_036521795.1 Thermoanaerobaculia bacterium
GGTCGCCGCTGCTGACGCTGCCGCTCGACTGCCCGGTGCCGGCCGTGGCCACCGTCCACGACCTCACCGTGCTGCTGATGCCCGAGGCGCACCGCGCCAAGGTCCGCTTCAGCCTGCTGCCGTTCCTCGCCGCCTCGTTCCGCCGCGCCCGCCGGCTGGTCACCCTGTCGCGCGCCACCGCCGGCGACATCGCTTTCCATTACCCCGGCAGCGCCGGCAAGGTGCGGGTGGTCTATCCCGGCGTCGACGAGGAGTTCCGGCCGGGCACCGCCGGCGAGATCGCGGCCACCCGCGAAGCGCTCGGCGCGCCGCGCGGCTACCTGCTCTATGCCGGCACCCTCGAGCCGCGCAAGAACGTCGGCGCGCTCCTCGACGCCTGGGAGGCGCTGGCCGCGGACGATCCCGGCTTCCCACCGCTGGTCCTGGCCGGCCCCTACGGCTGGGGCAGCCGCGCCCTCGCCGCGCGCATCGCCAGGCTGGCCGCGGGCGATGGCCGCGGCGCCGGCACCGCCGCCGGCACCGCCGCCGGCACCGGCCTTGCCGCCACGCCACCGCCGGCCGCGGCCGGCAGCCGGCTCCTGGCGCTCGGCCACCTCGACCGCGCGCGGCTGGTGCGCGTCTTCCAGGCCGCCAGCCTGTTCGTCTACCCGTCGCTGTACGAGGGCTTCGGCCTGCCGCCGGCCGAGGCGCTCGCCTGCGGCGTGCCGGCGGTCGCCCTCGACACCTCGAGCCTGCCGGAGGTGGTGGGTAAGGCCGGCCTCCTGGTCGCGCCCGGCGACACCGCCGCGCTCGCCGCGGCGCTCGGCCGCCTGGTCGCCGAGCCGGGCCTGACCGCGGAGCTCGCCGGCCGCGCCGTGGCCCAGGCCGGCCGCTTCCGCTGGCAGCGGGCGGCGGCCGAGATGGAGGAGGTTTTTCGCGAAGCGCTGAGCGCTGGGCTAGAATGACCTTATCCTTGCCTGATAAGACCTACAGGATCGGCATCGACGCCCGCAAGCTCCAGGATTTCGGGATCGGCACCTACGTCCGCAACCTCATCCGCTCGCTGGCCGACCTCGACACCGGCAGCCTGGCGCTGCGCTACGTCCTGCTGGTGCGGCCGGAGGACCGCGAGCAGCTCGCCGATCTCCCCGCCAACTTCGAGCTGGCGGTCGAGAGCGCCCCGGTGTATTCCCTCCGCGAGCTGGTGACCCTGTCCTGGCAGCTCTGGCGGCAGCGCCTCGACCTCTATCACGCCACCCATTACGTGCTGCCGGCCGTGCTGACGCCGCGCGTCGTGGTCACCATCCACGACATCATCCACCTGCTCTTCCCGGAGTTCCTGCCCAGCCGCATGGCGTTCCTCTACGCCCGCCGCATGATCCATCGCAGCTTGACGCGCGGCGACCGCATCATCGCGGTGTCGCAGAACACCCGCGCCGACCTGATGCAGCAGTTCGCGATGGACGGCCGCAAGATCGAAGTGATCTACAACGGCGTCGAGGACGTCTTCCGCCGGCGCCTGCCGGACGAGGAGATCGAGCGCTGGCTGCGCAGCCTGGGCATCTCGCGGCCGTACCTGCTGTTCGTCGGCAACCCGAAGCCGCACAAGAACCTCGACACCGTCGTCCAGGCCTACGCCCGCGCCCGCCGCCTGGCGCCGTTCGACGCGCCGCTGGTCTGCGTCGGCAACCGCTCCGGCTCGGAGTTCAAGATCCGCCAGCGCGCCGAGCACCTCGGGATCGGCGACCAGGTGCGGCTGCTCGGACACGTGGCCCAGGAGGCCCTGCCGGCGATCTACCAGGGCGCCACCCTCTTCCTCTACCCCACGCTCTACGAGGGCTTCGGGCTGCCGGCGATCGAGGCGATGGCCTCCGGCGTCGCGGTGATCACCTCCAACACCTCGGCGCTGAAAGAGATCGCCCAGGGCTACGCGCACCTCGTCGATCCGCTCGACATCCCGGCGATGGCCAAGGCGATCGCCCAGTGCATGTCCGACGACGACCATCGCGCCGCGCTCGCCCGTCTCGGCCTGCGCCGGGCGCGGGACTTCCGCTGGGAGCACACCGCCAGGAAGACGCTCGGCGTCTATCTCTCGGCGCTCGGCGCGCCGGCGCCGCCCGCGATGGACACCGGCGCGCTGCCGCTGCTGGCGCGGGCGCAGCGGCAGCCGGACGCCGAGCAGGCGCCGCGCTCGCCCGCCGCCGCCGCGGGTTCAGTGCCGCGCGCCGCCGGACCGGCCGGCAAGGACGGCGGCGCTTGAGAGTCGCGTTGGTGCACGACTGGCTGACCGGCATGCGCGGCGGCGAGAAGGTGCTCGCGGAGCTGTGCGCGATCTTCCCCGAGGCACCGATCTTCACCCTCTTTCATTTCCCCGGCAGCGTCAGCCCGGCGATCGAGAGCCATCCGATCCACACCAGCTTCCTGCAGCGGGCGCCCGGCCTGCGCCGCCACTACCGGCGCTACCTGCCGCTCTTTCCGGCCGCCATCGAGGACTTCGACCTGGCGGGCTTCGAGCTGGTGATCTCGTCGAGCCACTGCGTCGCGAAGGGCATCATCCCGCCGCCCGACGGCCTGCACGTCTGCTATTGCCACACGCCGATGCGCTACGCCTGGGACCAGGAGCACGCCTACTTCCCGCGCCGCCGCGGCCTGGCGGCGCGGCTGCGGGCGCTCACCCTGACCGCGCTGCGCGCCTGGGACGCGGCATCGGCGGCGCGCGTCGACCTGTTCATCGCCAACTCGAGCTTCGTCGCGCGGCGCATCCACGCCTTCTACGGCCGCGACGCCGAGGTGGTGCACCCGCCGGTGGCGGTGGGCTTCTTCACCCCGGCCCCGGCGTCCGTGCT
>DATDGZ010000006.1:0-9231 GCA_036521795.1 Thermoanaerobaculia bacterium
GGCGCCACGGTCGACCTCGGCGGACGGCGGCGGCGCTCCCGCCGCCAGCGCCCGCTGCAAGCTGGCGCGGCCGCAGCCGTGCGCGCCCGCGGTCCCGAGAGCGGTGACGACCACCTCGCGGTTCAAGGCGAGGCGCCTGTCCAGCGGGTGAAGACCAGGGCGGCGTTGGAGCCGCCGAAAGCGAGGCTGGTGGAGAGCGCCGCCCGCGCCGCCGGCAGCGCCAGTGGCCGGCCGGTCACCAGTGCCGCCGGGCAGGCGGGGTCGATCGGATCGCCATCGACGGCGTCGATCGGATCGCCATCGGCGGGCACCGCGGGCACCGGCACCGGGTGCAGCTCGCCGCGGGCCAGCGAGAGCGCCGTGACCAGGGCCTCGATCGCTCCCGAGCAGCCCAGCAAGTGGCCCACCGCGGCCTTGGTGGCGGTCACCGGGATCCGCCCGGAGCGCTCGCCGAAGACCCCCAGGAGGGCGCGCCACTCGGCGGCGTCGTTGAGCGGCGTCCCGGTGGCATGGGCGTTGACGAAGTCGATCGCCTCCGGCGCGAGCCCGGCATCGGCGAGAGCGGCGGCGATGGCCGCGGCCGCCCCGGCGCCCTCCGGCTCGGGCGCGGTCATGTGGAAGGCGTCGCAGGCGCTGCCGGCGCCGGCCAGCTCCGCGAGCGGCACGGCGCCTCGCGCCAGGGCGCGCTCGAGCGGCTCGAGCACCAGCACCGCCGCGCCCTCGCCGATCGACATGCCGGCGCGTCCGGCCCGGAACGGCCGGCAGGGTGCCTCGTCGACCGCACGCAGCGAGTTGAAGCCGGCATAGGTGAGCTGGCAGAGGGAGTCGGAGCCTCCCGCCAGGGCGATCTCGACCTCGCCGCAGCGCAACGACGCCAGCGCCGCGGCGATCGCCAGGGCGCCGGACGCGCAAGCCGAGGAGACGGTCTGCACGGGTCCGGTGACGCCGAGACTCCTGGCGACCGCGTCTCCCGGCCCATTCACCTGCTGCGAGGCGATGGCCCGCAGCGAGCCGCGGCGGCCGTCGAACAGGCCGGCCAGGAACTGCTCGCTCTCCCACATCCCGCCCGTGCTGCTGCCGAAGAAGACGCCCGCCGCGCCCTCGGGCAAGGTGTGGAGCGCCGCGCCGAGCCCCGCGGCGGCCAGCGCCTCGCCGGCCGCGGCCAGCGCGAAGCGGTCCGCCAGGCTGAGCGGCCGCCCGCCGGCGGTCGCCCGAGCCGCGGCCGGTCCGCCCGGATGCCCGGCCGGCGAGGCCGGGGCCGCCGGCACCTCGGCGGCGAGGCGGGTGCGGTGACCGGCAGCGTCGAAGCGGCTGAAGGGCCGGATGGCCGTGGCGCCGGCGTGCAGCCCCTGCCAGAGCGCCTCGACGCCCCAGCCGAAGCCGCTCACCGCTCCCGCCCCGGTGACCACGACGCGCCGCCCGCCGCTCCTGCGGCCGGCGCCTTCGGCGCCGTCGCCCATGTTGGCGGGGGCCGCCCGTGCTGCTTCCCCCGGCTGCATGACAGGGTTCAGACGCGGCCGGCGACGAACCGTGCCAGGTTGGTCACGGAGGAGAACACGTCGCGCCCGATCTCGTTGCTCTTGATCTTGATGCCGAACTCTCTCTCGACCGCCACCACCAGCTCGAGGGCATCCACGGAGTCGAGACCCAGGCCGTCCCCGAACAGGGGCGCCTGCTCGTCGATCATCTCCGGCCGCAGCCCCTCGAGATGCAGGTTGTCGACGATCAGGCGCTTCACCCGGCCGGCGACGTCGGCGACGTCGGCGGCGTTGCCGGCGGTGGCGGCGGTGGGGGCGTTGGCGGCGGTGGGGGCGTTGGCGGCGGCGGCACCAAGGTCTGACATGGGCTCGGCCTCCTGGGGAGCTGCCGTGACGGGCCGGGTCCGTGCCCCAGGCTGTCGTTCGGGTTCGAGGCCGCTCATGCCGTGCTCATCCCTGGGGCGGTAAACGGTAGGACTGGCGCCAGCGCCGGTGCACGGGCATCCGTGAAGCTCCACCGCGTCGCCGGCGCTCTGGCCCTGCAGTCTTCGTGCCGGCCGGCTGGGCGGCTGTCCTCTGACCGGTCGTCATGCTACCGTGACCGATCGGCGCTGGCAATCCCGCCGCCGGCCCGGCCGGTCCGGCCGGTGGCACCGCCCGCCGGCGGCAGCCGGAGGCCGATCGCCCGGCTCGCGCGAGGCTCGGTGGTAGGATCGGCTCTCGCTCGGAGACGACACGCACCTTGATCCACGCACCGACCCGCAGTGCCCCGCGGGGGGACGACAGCGGTCGCGCCCGTCCCCGCCGGCGGTCGCGTGATCCCTTGCTGGAGGCTTTCGAGAGCCTCGCCCGGCGCCAGCCGCTGGCGCCGCTGGTGCTGTCCGGTTCCCGGCGGGCGACGGTGGCCGACGTCGACGCGCTCGCGCGAGCGGCGCGGCGCAGCCTGGAATCACCCGCGGGTTCATCTGCGCCCGTCAAGGCGACCGCGCCGGCAACGCTCGCGGCTCCGGCTGCTCCTGCCGCGCCGGGGTCCGGATCAACGCTGCCCGGGCTGCCGGGAGGTCGCCCTCCCCGCGGCGGGCTGCCGCCCGGCGCCCTGGTCGCCGTCTCGGCACACAACGGTCCCGGCCTCCTCGCCTCGTTGCTGGCGCTGCGACGGGCGGATCTCGCCGCGGTGCTGCTCGACGGGCAGGCGCCGCCGGCCGAGGCGTGGCGGGTGGCGCGAGCGCTCGGCGCCTCGGCCCTGCTGCGCTGCCTGACCTCCTGGCCGGCCGCGGCCGACGACTGGGAGACCTCCTGGCTGCCCGGCGCCGGTTCCGCGCGGGCCGTCTGCCTGCCCGGCATCGCGGTGATCAAGCTGACCTCCGGCTCGACCGGGGTGCCACGCGGCATCGCGACGCCCGCCGCGGCGCTCCTTGCCGACGACGCCGCGCTGGCGCGCACGATGGGCCTGCGCGCCGACGACCGGCTCGTGGCCGCGATCCCGATGTCGCACTCGTACGGCTTGTCGAGCCTGGCAGTGCCGGCGCTGGTGCGCGGCACGCCGCTGGTGATGCCCGAGGACAGCGGACTGTTCGGCCCCCTGGCGGCCGCCGAGCGCATGGGCGCCACCGTCCTGCCGACCGTGCCGCCCTACCTGGACGCCTTGCTGCGGCTGTCCCAGGCCCCGGCGCGGCCGCGCAGCCTGCGGCTGGTGATCGCCGCCGGGGCGCCGCTCTCGGCACACACCGCGAGCGGCTTCCGCGACATCTTCGGCCTGCCGGTGCACGTCTTCTACGGCGCCAGCGAATGCGGCGGCATCTGCTATGACCGCGAGGGCGGCGCGGCCGAGCGCGGCAGCGTCGGCACGCCGGTCGAGGGCGTCGAGGTGGAGCTGCAGGCGGGAACGGCGGCGGGCACCGATCCGGAGGCTGCAGGCCACGGCAACGACGCCGGCGGCGGCGTCATCGTCGTCCGCTCGCCGGCCGTGGCCGCGGGCTACGTGCCCGATCCCGACCAGCGCCTCGCCGGCGGCCGCTTCGTCGCCGGCGACCTGGGCAGGTGGCAGCGAGGCGAGCTGGTGCTGCTGGGACGCCAGGACGGGATGGTCAACATCAAGGGCAAGAAGGTGAACCCCCGCGAGGTCGAGAGCGTCCTGGCGGAGCTCGGCGGCGTCGAGGAGGCGGTCGTGCTGGGCGTGCCGCTACCCGACCGCGGCGGCGAGGTGCTGCGCGCGGTGATCGCCTGCCGGCCCGGGCGCCTGACCCGCGAAGACGTCCTCGCCTGGTGCCGCGAGCGGCTGGCCGCGCACAAGATCCCGCGCAGCCTGATCCTGCTGCCGGAGATCCCGCGCACCGAGCGCGGCAAGCTCGATCGCGCGGCGCTGCTGGTGCCGCTCGGCGGCGCCTCCCCGGCCGCCGCGGCAGGCAGTGCGAGCCCGGCCGGCGATGACGACGCCGGCCCGGACCGCGACCCGGACGCCGGCCGGCGCGGCCGCTGACCGCCATGGCAATCGTCGAGTCTCGCAGCGCGCCAGTGCCGGCCCCCGTGGACGAGGCGGCGGCGCCGCGCGCCTGGCGGCCCGCCCCCCTGTTGATCGCCTCGGCGGGCCTGCACGCCGCCGCCGCCGCGGCCCTCGCCGTGGCGCCGCACCACTGGCGGCTGGCCGTCGCCGCACTGGCCGGCAACCACACCCTGCTCGCCGGCGCCGGCCTGTGGCCGCGCTCGCGCCTGCTCGGTCCCAATCTCTGTCGCTTCTCCGGGGCGGCGGCGCGGCGCGGCGAGGTGGCGTTGACCTTCGACGACGGCCCGGACCCGCGGGTGACCCCGCCGGTGCTCGACTGCCTCGAGCGCTACGGCGTCCGGGCCTCCTTCTTCTGCATCGGCCGCCGCGCCGAGACCCATCCCGAGCTGGTCGCGGAGATGGTGCGGCGCGGCCATCGCGTGGAGAACCACTCGTACTCCCATCCGCACGCCTTCGCCTGCTATCTGCCCGCGGCGGTGCGCCGCGAGGTGCGGCGCGCCCAGGAGGCGCTGGCGCGGGCCGGCGGCGTCCGCCCGCGCTGGTTCCGCGCGCCGGCCGGCTTTCGCGGCCCGCTGCTCGAGCGCGAGCTGGCGGCGGCGGGACTCCACCTCGCCTCCTGGACCCGGCGCGGCTTCGACACCGTCGCGCGCGATCCCGGGCGGGTGGCTGCGCGCCTGCTGAAGGGTGCCGGCGGCGGCGACGTCCTGGTGCTGCACGACGGCTCCGCGGCGCGCGACCGCGGCGGTGCGCCCGTCGTGCTCGCGGCGCTGCCACGGCTGCTCGACGAGTTGGCGCGGCGCGGCCTGCGCGCGGTGCCCTTGCCGATGCCCGCCGGCGCCGCCGGTGCCGGCGGCGACGACGGCCGCGACGACGACGACCGCGGCGAGGGGTCGAGCTGAGCGTGGCCGTCGAAACCGCGCCGCGGCGCGGCCGGAAGCTCAAGCGCAAGCTGCGCGAGCTGCTGTACCAGCTGCGCATCGAGGGTGGCACTCCCGCGCGCCAGGCGACCGCCGTGGCGCTCGGCCTCTTCATCGGCTGCACCCCGCTCTACGGTCTGCACCTGCCGCTCTGCGTCGTCCTCGCCCGCATGCTCGGCGTCAACCGCATCAAGACCTACATCGCCGCCCACATCAGCACGCCGGTGCTGATGCCCTTCCTGCTCTTCTTCGAGGTCCAGACGGGCAAGCTGGTGCGGCGCAAGCCGCTGCTGTCCCTGCGTCCCTCGCAGGTTCCCGAGCATTGGCGCTGGGATGCCGCGCACCTGACCTTCTGGCACTGGAAGTCCTGGGGCGACCTGCTCGTCGGCAGCGTCGTCCTCGGCATGGCGCTGGCGGCGCTCTGCGGTCTCGTGACCTACGTGCTGCTCCGCCGCGGCCAGCGCCCGCCCGCGGTCGAGGCGCTGATCGAGGAGACCGCCCGACGCTATCTCGACGCCGGGCTGGTCCAGTGCGAACTGGTGCGCGGCAAGCTGCGCCATGACCCGGTCTACTTCGCCCTGCTGCGCGACGGTGCGCTGCCGCACGGCGGGCGGCTACTCGACCTCGGCTGCGGGAGGGGTATCACCATGGCCCTGCTCGCCGTCGCCGGCGACCAGCGAGACCGCGCCGCCTACCCCGAAGGCTGGCCGCCCCCGCCGGACTTGCAGCTGCTCGGCATCGACGCCGATCCTCGCCGCGCGGCGATCGCCAGGATCGGCCTGCAAGGGCGCGCGGCCGTCGAGACTGCCGACGCCCTTGCCACCCCGCTGCCGCCGGCCGACGCGATCCTGCTCATCGACGTCCTTCACTACCTGCCGCCTGCCGATCAGCAGCGCCTGCTGTCGCGGGCCGCCGACGCCTTACCCCCCGGCGGCCTGCTGCTGGTGCGCGAGGCCGACGCCGACGCCGGCCTGGGGTTCCTCTCCATCTGCTTCTCCGAGCGCCTGGCCGCCCTCTGGCGCCGCGACTGGCGGCAGTGGCGCCATGGCTTCCACTACCGCTCCCAGTCCGGCTGGCTCGACCTCCTCACCGCCCGCGGCCTCGTCGTCACGGTCAACCCCATGGGCATGGGCACTCCGTACGCCAACGTGCTGATCGCTGCCGTGCGAGCTTGAAAGACTTGACGTAACATCTTCTCGTCTACAGCAGGTTGGGAGGAATCGTGAAAGGGCGCCTTGCTCGTCGCTCCGTTGTAGAGGTCGCGACTCTCGCCGCGCGCGGGGCTGTGCGGGCCTTTCCCCGGGTCGCGGGCCTCCGGCTGTTGCTGGGCTCGGTGCTGCTGGAGGGGGGGCGGAAGGTGGAGGGGTTGCGGGAGCTTGAGCTGGCCTTCGACCTCGGTCGTGCGGAGACGGCCAGCGTCCTGGGGGTGGCGCTGCGCCGGCTGGGCCGCCCCGCCGCTGCGGCGCGGGCCTTCGAGCGGGCCCTGGCGCTCGACCCCACCCACCCCACAGCGGCGGGGGAGCGCGATGCTTGCCTGGCGGCCGCCGGGGCTTCCCTCGACCCGGGCGGTGACGAGCTGGCGGACCTACTGGCCCGGCTCGCCCCCGGCCGGCCCCCTGTCTTCATGGAGCCGGGCTGGCGGCCCTGGGCCCTCTCCCTCGCCTTCGACGGCCCCATGCTGGTGGTGGAGGGCGTGAAGGGCTTCCTGATTCCCGGCGATGTCGAGATGCTCCGCCGACTCGCGGCCTGGCTGCCCCCCGGTGGAACCTACGTCGAGATCGGGAGCTTCATGGGCCTCAGCAGCGCGCTCGTGGCCTCCACCCTGGTCGCCGTCGGCAACCACGAGGCCCGCTTCTATTGCGTGGACACCTGGGAGGGCTCCGTCGAGCACCAGGATCTCGAGGTGATCCAGCGCAAGCAGCTTTACCACATCTTCTGCGACAACATCCAGTCCGCCGGCGTCGCCCCCATGGTGCGCCCCGTGCGCATGCCGAGCGTCGAGGCGGTGCGCTTCTTCCCGCCGGCCTCCGTGGATCTGGTCTTCGTGGACGGCGACCACACCTACGAGGGCTGCCTCGCCGACCTCGAGGCCTGGTGGCCCACGATCAAGCCCGGGGGCCGGGTGCTGGGCCACGACTGTGTGCCCGGGGAGTGCGTCGACCGGGCCGTCCGGGCCTTCGCAGCGCGGCGAGGCCTCGAGCTCGAGATCCACCCCCCGCCCGCCTCCCACTACATCTTCGAGCTCCATGCACGCGGTGTGACGCCGGGGCCTGTAGCCGCCCAATGCGTTGCAGCTCCTCAATGACGCGCGGCACTCCAAAGTAACAACTCAACACTTCTTCCAGTGCGGTGCGCAGTGCGGCTGTATCGATCTTGGCGGTGGTCGCATCACTGGATTCACTCATACGCTTCGCCCGACCTCTTCCAGCAGCCGGCTCAATACCTTATCGGAGTCAAAATACTCCTCGGCAAGTGTGCGCGCTGCCCGGGCCTGGCCGGCGTAATCACGCCGGAGCGCTTCGATCCCTGCGATTAGATCATCCGTGGTCGCAAAGGCAAATAAGCCCGCACCCACCGGCAGGAAGCGGCTGAAGCCGGTCTCCTGGGCGAGCACCGGCCGACCCGATGCCAGGTAACAGACGCTACGATCGCTAAACCAGCCGCAGCGAGCAGCCACATAACCGCTCTTGGCAATGCCAAATTCGGCCTTGGAGCCCTGAATAAAGCGGCGGTAGCGCTCCGGCGTTTGCGTCACCTCAGCCGGATTCAACAAGCACCAGCCATTCTCGTTCAGCGCGGCCAGATCGCGGACCTCCCTCGGATGGATAGCCAGCGCGAGCATGAATCGCTCCGCGGCCAGCGTGGGCAGAGCCATGAAAGGGCGTAACGAATGGGCCTTCTGACCATAGAGCACGCCTTCGTGGCGAATCGAACCGTAGCCGCGCCAGTTGGCAATAGTCGTGAGCGCCTGATACTCGACACACGTCGCCACCGGCCACTGCGCCAGAACCGCCGGCTGGAGCGTCGTGATCCATTCCAGCCCGCAGGTAGGCACACGACAATCGGGCTGGCCGATCGCCAGGCCGACGGTGACAAAATGAGTATGGCCGGCGAAGCGCATGTCAATCCCCTCGACAGCCTGCCACAACTGGTTGAAGGCCGGGTCCAGATCGAGATAGACCCGCGCCGGGATGCGCTCGATGAGCGCCTCGTCGGTCAACATTCCGGAGATATTGATCAGCACATCGGCGCGGCCAGCTGCCTCGCGTAACTGTGGATAGGAGAGCCCCACGGTGTGCTGCGTGCCAGCCAGGAGGAGCGCCGAGCTTTCTGCAAGTCCAAAACCGGCCATCACCTGGCGGAAGTAGGCGGCATTGACCGAATGCGCCAGGGGCGCGCCAGCCGGCTGGAGCGCCGCTTCTGCGACCGGCTCGACGAAATAGACCACATGCCCGAGCCGCTGAAAACCGAGCAGATACTGCAAAACGGCCCAGGTCGCACCGCCCTGAAATGGAACGGCAGCGATCATGCCACTACATAGAATCGTGAGACGCGGGGCGGTCATGACGTCTACAATTATTTATGGCTCGACATAAGAGATCTTATAGTGGTCTTTTCACTAACCATCACCGCGAAGCCAGCAACATGTACAGTCCTATGTGCCCGGTCAATTCTGCCGACATTGCCCCGCAATTCTTCAAGCCCGAACGATGCGGCTTCAATCATTACAATGTTTTCCGGCGTGAATTCTTCCGGCTCAGCGCATTTCCCCCAGAGCCTCACCCTGTCCGCGGCCTTTAGAGCTTTCCGGTCGGTAAGACAGCCTTGTGAGTCTCTGACTTCGATACCACTCGGGAGAGCCAAGTCACGATTGAGGATCCGTAGTGCGTTGGTCTCGTGATCAATACTCTGGACGAAACCTTGGACTATTACCAGATCCGCCGAGCCTTCGAGGACAAGCTCAAACGCCAGAAACGTGTCGTCTCTGCCCGGCGTCCCCTTGGCGCTCAACATTTGTCCGACTTGAAGCTCGTCAAGCCAGCCGATAAGAGCCTTATTGGTGACGGTTGTGCCTGAAGCGGCCCATGCAGTCTTTAAGCGGTCCGCTCGATGAATATACCGTTGATGCACACGTAAATTTTCCTGGCATGCCAACTCGCGGTTGCGATGTTCGACGCTGGTAGGTGAGCTCAAATACAGCCCGAGAAACTCGTCGAGACGCAAAAACGTCTCGGTCTCGGCCATCCGCAGCCAAAATTCCCAGTCGCCGGCGCTCTCAAAGCTCTCGTCAAAATAACCGTACTTTGCATGCATACATTTCCGCCACATAGGC
>DATDGZ010000007.1:0-5420 GCA_036521795.1 Thermoanaerobaculia bacterium
GGCGCCGTTCGCCATCGTCACCGTGGCGCAGCTGACCGCGGCGGTGACGACCGACCGCTCCTCGTACACGGTGGGAGCGAGCGTGCACATCTCGGCGCAGGTCGGCTATCCCGCGGGCAACACGCCGCTGACCGGCGTGCAGGTGCACTTGCAGGTGCTCGGCGGCGGCGGTCCGGGCGGCACGCCGCCGCCGAGCGTGCTCGCCGACTGGGTGCAGCCGGTCGGGACGCTGCTGCCGGGCGGCCAGGGGACGGTCGCCGTCGACTGGGCGAGCGGCACCGCGGCCGCCGGCGCCTATCAGGTGACTGCCGCGGTGCTCGACGGCGGCCAGGTGGCGGCGAGCGCCAGCACGCAGTTCAGCCTGACCAGCGCCGCCGCCGTGGTGAGCGGCACGCTGACGCTGGCCGACCGCGCCCCGTCCTGGGGGAAGGCCCTCGGCGCCTCGTACACCCTGCACAACGGCGGTGCCGCGGCGCTGTCGCAGGTGCCGGTGCGGGTGCGGGTGCTCGACGCCATCTCGGCCCAGGAGCTGGCGCGGCAGGCGGCGGCCTTCGACCTCCCGGCGGGGGGCGGCGCCAGCGGCAGCTTCAGCTTCGACACCACCGTGCTCGGCCTGGGCAACCGCCTGGCGGTGCTCGAGGCAGACCTGCCGGCGGGCAGTGGCGCCGGGTCCGGTGGCACCCAGACCGTCACCCTGGCGGTGGTCGGCTTCAGCGTCGTCGACCGCACCCCACCCACCGTGACCGTGATCCAGCCGGCGGCGGGCGCCGTGGTCGGCGGCAGCTTCGCGGTGCAGGCGACGGCGCTCGATGCGCTGTCGACGGTGACCTCGGTCCAGCTCAGCCTGGACGGCGGTGCCGCGCAGGCGATGGCGCCTCTCGACCCCGCGAAGGGCACGTTCCAGGCGCTGCTGAGCGGCGTCGCCGGCGGCTCCCACAGCGTGCAGGCGCAGGCGAGCGACGCGGCGGGCAACGGCGCGACGAGCGCGGCGGTCGCCTTCACGGTGGCCCTCGCGCCGCCGGTCATCACGATCACCGGGGTGCAGGCGGGCGGACTCTACGCGGCGGCGGTGACGCCGGTCGTCACGATCACCGCCTCCACCGGCCCCTTCACCTCGACCATCACGCTGGATGGCCAGCCCTTCACGTCGGGGACAGCGGTGTCGGCGGAGGGGAGTCACACCCTGGCGGTCTCGGCCACGGACGCGGTCGGCAACCAGGCAAGCGCCAGCGTGACCTTCGCCATCGACACAACGCCGCCGACGATCACGGTGACGGGAGTGACCAACGGCGGCTTGTATAACACGCCGGTGACGCCCGTCGTGACCGTGACCGACGCACATCCCGGGACCCAGGCGATCACGTTGAACGGCCAGACGTTCACCTCGGGCACGGCGGTCGCTGCGGAGGGGAGCTACACCCTGGTGGTCAACGCGACGGACGCGGCGGGCAACCAGTCGAGCCTGACGGTGAGCTTCACCATCGACAAGACGCCGCCCGCGATCACCGTGACGGGAGTGACCAACGGCGGCTTGTATAACACGCCGGTGACGCCGGTGGTAACCGTGACCGACGCACATCCCGGCACCCAGGCGATCACGTTGAACGGGCAGCCGTTCACCTCGGGCACGGCGGTCTCGGCGGATGGCAGTTACTCGCTGGCGGTCACGGCGACCGACGCGGCGGGCAACCAGGCGAGCCTGACGGTGACCTTCACCATCTCGGCGGCGGCGCCGGTGATCAAGGTCATGGGGGTGACCAACGGCGCCCTGTACAACGTGACGGTGACGCCGGTGGTCACGGTGACGGATGCGCACCCGGGCACGCAGACGATCACCCTGAACGGGCAGCCGTTCACCTCGGGCACGCCGGTCTCGGCGGCAGGGGCCTACACCCTGGTGGTCAACGCGACCGATGCGGCGGGCAACCAGGCGAGCCTGACCGTGACCTTCACGATCGACAAGACGCCGCCGGCGATCACGGTGACGGGGGTGACCACCGGCGGCCTGTACAACGTGACAGTGACGCCGGTCGTGACGGTGACCGACGCGCATCCGGGCACTCAAACGATCACGTTGAACGGCCAGACGTTCACCTCGGGTACGGCGGTCGCTGCGGAGGGAAGCTACAGCCTGGTGGTCGACGCGACGGACGCGGCGGGCAACCGGGCGAGCCTGACGGTGAGCTTCACCATCGACAAGACGCCGCCCGCGATCACCGTGACCGGCGTGACCAATGGCGCGACCTACACGGCGCCGGTGACGCCGGTGGTGACGGTGACCGATGCGCATCCGGGCACCCAAGCCATCACCTTGAACGGCCAGCCGTTCGTGTCGGGCACCAGCGTTGCCGCCGCCGGCAGCTACCAGCTCCAGGTCACCGCGGCCGACGCGGCGGGCAACCAGGCGCAGGCCACGGTGTCGTTCACCATCGGCGCGGCGACCCCCTCGCTGTCGATCGCCGACGTCACCGTCACCTCGCCGGCCGCCGGCAGCACGGCCGCGCCGTTCGCGGTCACGCTCTCGGCGCCGGCGAGCGGCACGGTGAGCGTCGCCTACTCGACGGCGCCTGGCACGGCGGTCGACGGCACCGACTACGTCCCGGTCGGCGGCACGCTCAGCTTCGCGCCCGGCACCACCCTGCAGACGGTGAGCGTGCCGGTGCTGGCCGATCCGCTGCTCCAGGGCGACGCGACGTTCACGGTGCACCTTGCCCAGCCGCAGGGGGCGACCCTGGCGCGGGCGACCGCGACCGGCAACATCCTCCCCGCCACCGCCTGTACCAGCGTCAACCTGCTGGTCAATCCGGGCGCGGAGCTGCCCGCGGTGTCGAACCTGGTCCCGGGCTGGGACGTGGTGGCCGGAACGGCCTGGCAGGTGGCGGGCGGCCCGCCGCCGCCCTTCGACGGCGACGCCGACCTGGCCACCAGCGACCCCGCCGGCGAGCTGCGGCAGGACGTCGACGTCCTGGCCTACGCGGCGCAGATCGCCGGCGCGGGCGGGCAGGCGTTCGCCTTCAGCGGCGAGCTGCGCACCGCCAACGCCGGCGGCGGCGCTCCGGCGAGCACGGCGCGGATCGTCGTCGAGTACCGCGACGCGGCCAACCAGACGGTGCTCGGGTCGTACGACTCGGGCCTGGTGTCGAGCCCGCAGGCCTGGCTGCAGGCCGCCGACCAGCGGGTGGCGCCGGCCGGGACGCGCTGGATCCGCGTGCGTCTGCTGTCCGGCCTGCCGGCGGCCGCCGGCGCGCTGGCCTACTTCGACGGCCTGTCGCTCACCTCGGTCCATAGCCCGACGCTGGCGGCGCTGGACGCCGCGGCGGCGACGCCGCCGGCGGGCCAGAAGGTGACCGTGGTGGTGCGGGTGCTGCTGTCGTGCCCGGCGCCGCAGACCGTGACCGTGCACTACGCCACGGTCGACGACACGGCGGTGGCCGGCAAGGACTACCAGGCGGCCTCCGGCAGCCTGAGCTTCCCTCCCGGGGTCGTCGAGCAGGACCTGCCGCTGGTCGGGCTGGGCCTCGCCGGCGACCAGGTGGACCGGATCTTCGATCTCGCGCTGACGCAGCCGTCTGGCGCGGCGGTGGCGCGCACCCCGGCCGTGGTGCGGCTGCTGCCGGCGCCGTTCTGCGCCCAGCCTCCCCTGTACTGGCGTCACCACCTGGACAGATGGAGCCTGGCGTCGGTGCCGGTTGGGGGGCTGACCTACGACCAGGGCGGCTCGCTCTGGCTGCTCGGTTACGGCGGCTCCGACCCGCTGGCGCTGCTCGCCCAGCAGGCGGCGGCGACACGCCTCGACCTGGCGGCCGGCGGCTCGCCGGCGGGGCAGAGCTCGGCGGCCAACGCCGATGCCTTCCTCGCGCAGCATCCGCTGGGGACGACGCTCACCGGCACAGATCCGCAGACGGCGGCCAACCTCACCGCGGCGCTGGCCGGTTACGATAGCGGCAGCTGCCCGTTGCTGTGCAGCGCCGAGCCGCTCGGCGTGGTCGGGCGCTTCAACCTCTTCGCGCTCGGCAACGTCACCCAGAGCGGCACCGACACGGCCGGGCGGCTCGCGGCCGCCGGCAACGTCACGCTGTCGAATTACAGCGTCGGCCAGTCGCTGACCGCCACCGGCGGCGACGACGACGTGCTGATCGCCGGCGGGGCGCTGTCGTTCACCGGCGGCACGGTCAGCCACGGCAACGTGGTGTACGGCGGCACGGTGGGGCTCACCAGCGTGTCGGTGCCGAACGGCACGGCGCGCCAGGACGCGCCGATCGATTTTGCCGGCGCCAGCCGGTCGCTCACCATCCTGTCGAGCTACTGGGCGAGCCTGCCGGCCAACGGCACCACCACGGTGCAGCCATGGAAGCAGATCCAGCTCGCCGGCAACGACAACACCCTCGACATCTTCAACGTGCACGGCAGCGATCTCGCGGTGGCGGTGGGTCTGAGCATCCAGGTGCCCGCGGGCTCGACCGCGCTGATCAACGTCGACGGGGCGAGCGACCAGATGCAGAACTTCGGCTTCCAGCTGACCGGCGTCGCCAACGGCCAGGTGATCCTCAACTTCTCCCAGGCGACGACGCTGAAGATCTCCGGCATCGGGGTGCCCGGCACGGTGATGGCGCCGCGCGCGGCGGTCACTTTCAGCAACGGCAACGTCAACGGCACCCTCATCGCCGCCTCGATGAGCGGCGGCGGCCAGTTCAACCAGTACTTGTTCACCGGCTGCCTGCCGGTCGGCCACTGAGGATGAGCGGCGCGGGGCGAGATGCGGCGAACGAGGACCCGGGAATGAGGAGGCCGAGCACGAGCGCGACGGCGGTGGAGCGGCGGGAGCGGACGAGCCGGCCCCGGCGCCGGGCCCTGCGGCTGGTCCTGGCGTGCGCGCTGCTGGGCGCCGTGGCGGCCGCCGGTCAGGCGCCGCTGGCGGTCCCGGTGGAGCGACGTCCCGCCGCGCCCGGCACGGTGACCGTGACCGTGCATGCAGCGGCGGCCACAAATGGGGCCGCCGCTGCGGCCAACGGCGCCGTCTCGCGGCCCGCGGGCAGGCAGGGCCGTGCCGGCGCCCCGCCGATGGTGCCTGGTGCGGTGAATGGGAGGCCCGCGGCAGCGGTGCCGGCCGCGGCGGCAGCAAGCGCGGCAGGCGGCCGCGGCACGTCTCGCGGGGCGGTGGCGGCCGCGGCTGCCGCCGGCGTCGCCGACTTCGGCGCGGAGGCCGAGGTCAACGCCGCCCTGGCCGGGCTCGCGTCGCACGCCGGCATGCGGCGGCGCGCCGGCGGCGGCTTCGAGATGCCCGCCGCCGCGGCGGGTGGGGAGGCGGCGCGCGCGGCCGCCGCGCCGGCGGACGTCGCGGCGCTGCTGGCCGCCTACGACCGGTTGGCGGCGGCGGACCAGCGGCTGCGGCAGCGCTTCGCCGCGGTCGGCGCTCGGAT
>DATDGZ010000008.1:0-6069 GCA_036521795.1 Thermoanaerobaculia bacterium
GAGGGTGGCGCGCAGGGCCGCCTCGACCGCCAGGCGCGCCGGCCGCGGCGTAGCCCTCGGGCACGTCGCCGAGGGTGGCGCGCAGGGCCGCCTCGACCGCCAGGCGCTCGTCGCCGATCTCCGCCGCCAGCCGCGCCGCGCGCTCGAAGTCGCCGGCCCGCAGGTAGAGCTGCGCCGCCTTGTCCTTGCGGCCTGCGGCGATCTGCTGCTCGGCGAGCGCGCGGTGGTCGCGGGTGAGCAACGCCAAGAGCTTCGCCTTCGCCATGTCGGCCACTCCCACCGCAGCGATGTCGATTGCAACAATAGTATAGCGCCCTCGCGCGGCGGCAGCCGGATCGTGACCGGGTACCGCGTACCGGAGCGCCGCGGCAGTGGTAAGATGATGGCAGTGAGCGGCCATCAGCCGCGGCCGAAAGGAAGCACGATGCGGGCGAGCTCAGCTGCGTTGGCAATTCTCCTTGGTGTGCTGCCGGGGGCGCCGCTGCTGGGCGACGACGTCTACCTGAAGAACGGCCGCTCGTTCGAGAACGTGGTCGCCGAGGTCGGCGACGCGCAGGTGCGGGTGCACATGCCCGGCGGCGTCGTCAGCCTGCCGCGTAGCGCCGTCGACCGCGTCGAGAAGTCGGACTCGAGCTTCGCCGAGTACTCGCGGCACCAGCAGGAGCTCGAGAGCCGCGCCCGTGGTCCGCGGCCGCCGAGTGCCGCCGACTGGCTCGAGCTGGCACGCTGGGCTCGCGTCAACAACCTGCCGCAGGCCGCGCGCGAGGCGGCGCTGAAGGCCGCCGTGATCAATCCTCGCGAGGCGGGCCTCGGGGGTCTGCTGCGCGGCTTCGGTTATGTCTACGAGGAATCGCTCGACCGCTGGATCCCCTACGACGATGCAATGCGCCTGCACGGGATGGTCCAGGAGGGCGGGACCTGGGTGAGCCGCGAAGAGCATGCGGCACGGCTTCTGGCGGAGAGGGAGCAGCAGGCGGCACGGGCGGCCGCCGCCGCCGCGGCGCGCGACGAGGCGGTCGCCGCGATGCTGCAGGCCCAGGCCGCGCTCGCCCAGCAGGGCGCGGTCGACAACGGCTACGGCGGCGGCATGACGCTGGGCGGCTTCTATGGCGGCTTCGGCGGCTTCTGGCCCTCTGGCGGCGCGTCGGTCTTCGGCGTGCCCGGCTTCGGCGTCACCCGCCGCGGCTTTGGCGAGCGCGGCTTCCACGAGCATCACCGGGGCGCGGGCAGCCCCGGCAACCGGGCTCGCGGGACGGTGTTCGGGGTGCCGCGCGGGCAGACCAGCTTCCGGGCGTCCGCGGGCCCATCGGGCACCGCCGGCCCCCCTGGAACGCCGCGAGGAATGCGGGCAGCGGGTCGCCGCTAGGCGCTGCCAGGCTCCGCCAGACTCCGCGAGACTCCGCCAGGCTCCGCCCAGATTCCGCGAGACTCCGCCAGACTCCGCGAAACTCCGCCAGGCTCCGCGAGACTCTGCTCGATCCCTCTCGACTCGCTCGATCTTTCCCGCCGATCCTGCCGATCGCGTCGCTCGCCGATGACTCCTGCCATCGAGGTCAAGGATCTCCGTAAGACCTATGCCGGCGGCCCCCGCGGCGCCCGCCGGGTGGTGGCGCTCGACGGTGTGTCGTTCGCCGTCGCGCCGGGAGAGGTCTTCGCGCTGCTCGGTCCGAACGGGGCGGGCAAGTCCTCGACGGTGCGCATCCTCGCCACGCTGTCGGCGCCCTCGGGCGGGTCGGCCCAGGTCTGCGGCATCGACGTGGCGGCGCGGCCGCGGGAGGTGCGGCTGCGGATCGGGTACGTGGCGCAGGCCTCGGGAGTCGATCCAACCGCCACCGGGCGCGAGAACCTGACGCTGCAAGGGCAGCTCTACCGCCTGCCGGCGGCAGCCCTGCGTGGCCGCGTCGACGAGCTGCTCGGGTTGTTCGACCTGCGCGGCGCGGCGGACCGCGCCGCGATCACGTACTCGGGCGGCATGAAGCGGCGCCTCGACGTCGCCATGGGCCTGGTGCATCGGCCGGAGGTGCTCTTCCTCGACGAGCCGACCACCGGCCTCGACCCGGAGAGCCGGACGGTGATGTGGGAAGAGGTGCGCGGCCTGGCGCGGCAGGGGCTGACGCTGCTGCTGACCACCCACTACCTCGAGGAGGCCGACCAGCTGGCGCAGCGGCTGGCGATCCTCGACGGCGGCCGGGTGGTGGCGGAGGGGACGCCGGAGGCGCTGAAGGCAAGGCTGCGCGGCGACCGCGTCTCGGTCGAGCTGGCGGACCCCGGCCAGGTGGCGGCGGCGCGGCAGGTGCTGGCCGGTCTCGAGGAGGTGGCGGCGGTGTTGGCCGATGGCACCACCCTGTACGCGCAGGTGGCGCACAGCGCCAGCGCCCTGCCGTCGCTGCTCGCCGCGCTCGATCGCGCCGGGCTGGCGGTGGCGCAGGTGGCGCTCAGCCGGCCGTCGCTCGACGACGTCTATCTCGACGCCACCGGCCATGCCTATCGCAGCGAGGGCGCCGGTGACGGCGACCGGGCCGGCGGCGCCGGCAAGGCCGCCGCGGCGGCGGCGACGCCGGGAGCGAGCTGATGGCAGCCGTCGCCGATCTCTGGCACCTCTTCGCGCGCTTGGTGCGCGCCAACGTGCGCATGCCGGTGTTCGTGATCATCTCGATCGTGCAGCCCGTGCTGTGGGTGCTGCTGTTCGGGCAGCTCTTCCGGTCGGTCGCGGCCCTGCCCGGCTTCGGCGCCGGCTCGTACGTGCAGTTCCTGGCGCCCGGGATCGCCATCATGACGGCGCTGTTCGGCGCCGCCTACTCGGGCATGGGGATGCTCGCCGACATCGACCGCGGCGTCCTCGACCGCCTGCTCGCCACGCCGGTGGCGCGCGGCGCCCTGCTCGCCGCTCGCATCCTGTACACGGCCGTGCAGGTGGCGGTGCAGTCGGCGATCATCCTGCTGGTCGCGGCGGCGATCGGCGCGCGCCCGCACGGCGGTGCCGCCGGGGTGGCGCTGGTGCTGGTGGCCGCGGCGCTCCTGGGTGCCGCCTTCGGTGCGGTCTCGAACGCCCTGGCGCTGCTCACGCGCCGCCAGGAGCTGGTCATCGCGGTGATGAACTTCATCGTGCTGCCGTCGACCTTCCTGTCGAGCATGATGATGTCGCGCAACCTGATGCCGGCCTGGATCCGCTCCGCGGCGATGTTCAATCCCGTGAACTGGGCGGTGGTGGCGGCGCGCGGCAGCTTCGAGGGCAACTGGGCGCTGCTGCCGCGCAACCTCGGCCTGCTCGCCGCCTTCGCCCTCGTCGCCGCCTGGCTCGCCACGCGGAGCTTCGACCGCTACCGGCGAGCCGGGTAGCGGGCCCGGTGAATCGCCAGGCGGAGTGGCTCGAGGCCGATGGGCTCGGAGGATTCGCCTCCGGGACGGTCGGCGGCATCCGCACCCGCCGCTATCATGCCCTGCTGCTGGTGGCGCGCACGCCGCCCACCGGCCGGATGGTGCTGGTCAACGGCTTCGACGCCTGGGTGCGTACCGGCGGCCGCAGCTTCGCCATCAGCTCCCAGCTCTATGCCCCGGAGGTGGTCGAGCCCGACGGCGGCAAGCGGCTCGCGGACTTCCTCGCCGATCCCTGGCCGCGCTGGACCTTCGACTGCGGCGGCGTGCTCGTCGACCAGGAGGTGCTGGTGCCGCAGGGCGCCGCGGCGGCGGCGGTGTCGTGGCGGCTGCGCGAGCCGGCGCCGGCGGCCGAGCTGACGGTGCGGCCGTTCCTGTCGGGGCGCGACTACCACGCGCTGCATCGCGAGAACCCGTCGTTCCGCTTCGAGCCGGAAGGGCGCGGCCCCTCGCGGGTGTTCCGCCCCTACCCCGACGTGCCGGCGGTGGTGACGTTCGCCAACGGCATCTACGTGCACGATCCTCTCTGGTACCGCCACTTCTTCTACCCGCGGGAGGCCGAGCGCGGTCTCGATGCGCTCGAGGACCTGGCGTCGCCGGGGACCTGGCGCTGGGACCTGCAGCGCGGCGAGGCGATCTGGATCCTGGCGGCCGAGGGGCAGGAGCTGCCCGCGGGCTCGCCGGCCGCCTGCCTCGGCATCTTCCGCGGCGCCGAGCTGCGCCGGCGGCGCGCCTTGGGCGGCGCGCCGCGGCGCGCCGCCGACTCCTACCTGGTGCGGCGCGACGGCGGCAGGACCATCGTCGCCGGCTATCCATGGTTCACCGACTGGGGGCGCGACACCTTCATCGCGCTGCGCGGTCTCTGCCTGGCGGCAGGCCGCGTCGAGGAGGCGGCGGCGATCCTGGTCGCCTGGGCCCGCACGGTGTCGCAGGGGATGCTGCCGAACCGCTTCCCGGATGCCGGCGGGACGCCCGAGTACAACTCGGTCGACGCCTCGCTCTGGTTCGTGGTGGCGGTGGAGGCGCTGCTGCGCTCGGCGATCCCGGGCCGGCCGGCCGCCACTCCGCTCGGCCTGCCCGCCCCGCCCGCCCCGCTCGGCCCGCTCACCATGCTCTCCGGGGGGGACCGCCAGGCGCTGCTCGAGGCCGTCGAGGCGATCCTCGCCGGTTATGCCGCCGGCACCCGCTACGGCATCCACGCCGACGCCGACGGGCTGCTGGCGGCCGGCGAGCCGGGGTCGCAGCTCACGTGGATGGACGCCAGGGTGGACGGCCGGGCCGTCACCTCGCGGTGCGGCAAGCCGGTCGAGGTGCAGGCGCTCTGGATCCATGCTCTGGCTGTAGGCGCTGCCGGCGCCGCCGGCGCCGCCGCCCCGGGATCCGCGGCGGCGGCCGCGCGCTGGCGCGCCCTCGGCGAGCGGGCACGGGCCAGCTTCGCGGCGCGGTTCTGGAACGACGCGGCGGGCTGTCTCTACGATGTCGTGGACGTCGACCATCGGCGCGGCGCGGTGGACCCGGCGATGCGCCCGAACCAGGTGCTGGCGGTGGGCGGCCTGCCGTCGGCGCTGCTGCCGCCGGAGCAGGCGCGGCGCGTGGTCGACGCGGTGGAGAAGCGGCTGTGGACGCCGCTGGGGCTGCGCAGCCTGGCCCCCGGCGAGCCCGGCTATCGCGGGCGCTACGAGGGAGAGCCGCGCGCCCGCGACGGCGCGTATCATCAGGGAACGGTCTGGCCGTGGCTGCTCGGCCCCTTCGTCGAGGCCTGGGTGCGGGTGCGCGGCGGCGGCGGCGACGCGAAGCGGCAGGCGCGCGAGCGCTTCCTGGCGCCGCTTGCGACGCAGCTCGGCGTGTACGGCCTCGGCCACCTGCCGGAGATCGCCGACGGCGACCCGCCGCACACGCCGCGCGGCTGCCCGTTCCAGGCCTGGTCGCTGGGCGAGCTGCTGCGGCTGAGCTTCGAGGTGCTGCTCTAGGGCACCGTGTCGTACCCCTTCTGCCGACCTTTGGGCGAGGGGTGGAGGCGGGAGGGGGGCGGGAGGGGGTACGCAGCAGTGTGCTGAACCCGGGCTGCGCCGGGACATTCGCTAGAGGGGAGGCCCATGAGCCTGGACCCGGAATCCGCTCGCCTCGTCGAGGACGGCCGGCTGCTGAAGAACTGGAAGCGGTGGGGGACCTACCTCTCCGAGCGCCAGTGGGGCACGGTGCGGGAGGATTACTCCGCCACCGGCGAATGCTGGAGCTACCTGCCGCACGACCATGCCCGCAGCCGCGCCTACCGCTGGGGGGAGGACGGCCTGCTCGGCTGGTGCGACCGCGAGTGCCGCCTCTGCTTCGCGCCGGCGCTGTGGAACGGCCGCGACCCCATCCTCAAGGAGCGGCTCTTCGGCCTCGGCGGGCCGGAGGGCAATCACGGCGAGGACGTCAAGGAGGCGTACTTCTATCTCGACGCGACGCCGACCTACTCCTACGCCAAGGCGCTCTACAAGTACCCGCACGCCGAGTTCCCCTACCGCTGGCTGGTCGAGGAGAACCGGCGGCGCGGCCGCGGCGAGACCGAGCTCGAGCTCGCGGACACCGGCGTCTTCGACGGCGGGCGCTACCTCGACGTCCTGGTGGAGTACGCCAAGGGGGCCCCGGACGACACCCTGATCCGCATCACCCTCGCCAACCGCGGTCCCGAGGCGGTGACGACGCACC
>DATDGZ010000009.1:0-3325 GCA_036521795.1 Thermoanaerobaculia bacterium
GAAGCCGACGCCACTCGGGATGCCGTGTTGGCGCGGCTGCCGGGAGCGGAGATATTTCACTTTTCCGGGCACGCACTCTTTCGCCTGGACGATCCTTTTCAATCCAGCCTGGGCTTGGCGCCGCCGGGCGAGTTACCCCCCTCGCGGGGGTGCCGGCGGTGCGGACGGTGCCGGCGGTGTCGGGCGAGTCCAGCGCCAGCAGGCGGCCGAGGTCGAGCCGGTAGAGGTCGTTGGTCTCGGCGGGGGTCCACAGCGACTGGTTGGCCAGCAGATCGACGAACAGGTAGGAGACCGTGTCGCGCAGCGTGCCGCGGACCTCGGCGGGATAGGAGTTGGCTACCAGCACGTAGCCGAGCTTCCCGGTCGGCTCGGCGCCGAGCGCGGCGCGGTCCTTCCAGGCCTCGAGCAGCGCCGACTCCGCGGCCGCGACGATCTGCTCGCGGGTCCATTGCGCCAGGTCGAGCGTGCCGCCCGTCTCGACGCGTTCCCGGCTGTTGATCTCCCAGGAGTGGGTGGCGAGATAGATGGTGAGCGTGTTCGCGACGTACAGGTCGAGCCCGGTGCGGGGCAGCAGGCCCGGCGGCCAGCGCGCCTCCCGGAGCTGCCGCACCGCGGTCTCGAAGCCGCCCAGGGCGATCCGCACCTCCGTCGCGCGGACCAGGGCGCGCGCCCTGGCGTCGGCGTCGCCGCGCCGCTCGGCGGCGGCCAGGATGGCCTGGATCCTGCTCGCCGCCTGTTCGAGCTTCTGCTCCCGGATCAGCCGTTCGACCTCGGCCCAGGGGTCCTCGGGCGCGCTCTTCTTCGGACCCGCCGCGGCGACCGGTACCGGCGGCGCGGCGGTCGCGGAGATCCCGCCGGTCGAGGCGCCCGTGGTAGCACCGCCGCCGCCGAGGAGCAGGGCGCAGCCCAGGATGGCGAGCATGGAGGTCCGTAGCAGGCACATGGCGCGGATCTTAGACGCTATCGGTCGCATCCCTCATTGGACCGGACCGGACGTTGCCGAGTTCCCCGGAGGCCTCGGAGGCGGGCAGGGGCACATCGCTACCGGTATCTCGAGGGCGCCGCGGCAGCAGCGGTAACTCGTGCATACCGGCTTAGACCCGGGCACAGCGCGGTCCGCAACCGGCGCAACCGGTATCGAGGTCCGGCCCCTGCGCCGGGGCCGCTGAGCACTACCGCCGTGCCGGACCCCTGGTGGACGATGCCGCGTTGCCGATACGATCCCCTGAGGCGCAACCTGCTTGCGATCAGATCCTGTGATGGACGACGACCTCCAGACCGGCCGGATCGGTGCCGCCATCCCCGCCTACCAGGCTGCGGCGTCGGTGGGCGCGGTGGTCGCGGGCGTGCTGCGCCTGCTGCCGGAGGTGCTGGTGATCGACGACGGCTCGACGGACGGCACCGCCGCGGCGGCGCGCCAGGCCGGCGCCCGCGTCGTGTCGCTGCCGGCCAACCAGGGCAAGGGCGCGGCCCTGTCGGCCGCCTTCCGCGACCTCTTCGGCCGCGGTTTCACGGCGGTGGTGACCCTCGACGCGGACGGCCAGCACCTGCCGGAGGAGATCCCGAAGCTGCTGGCCGCGGCCGCCGGGGCCGACCTGGTGCTGGGGGTGCGGGACCACCTGTTCACCGAGATGAGCAGGCTGCGGCGGGCCAGCAACCGGCTGTCGTCGTCGGCGATCTCCTTCGCCGCCGGCCAGCGGCTGTGCGACATCCAGACCGGCTTCCGGCTCTACTCCCAGCGGCTGGTCGCCGCGGTCGGCTTCCCCGAATCCCGCTTCGAGGCCGAGAGCGCGGTGGTGGTGCGGGCGGCGCGCGGCGGCTTCCGCGTCGTCACGGTGCCGGTGCGCCTCGGCTTCGCCGACGGGCGCACCACCAGCCATTATCGTCCGCTGGTGGACAGCCTGCGCATCGCCCGCGCCGTGATCCACGCCCGCCTGCAGGCACCGCGATGGCGACGATCCTCGTAACCGGCGGCAGCCGCGGCATCGGCCGCGCCGTGGTCGAGGCGCTGGCCGCGGCGCCGGCGGCCGGCGGCGGCGCCGGGACCGCGGTGGCCTTCACCTGGTGCTCGCGCGAGGCGGCGGCGCGGGAGGTCGAGCAGGCCACCGCCGGCCGCGCCCGCGCCTTCCACCTGGACCTGCGCGACCGCGCCCGGCCGGACGACCTGGTCGCCGAGGTGGAAGCGGCGCTGGGACCGCTCGAGGGCCTGGTCAACAATGCCGGCGAGCGCCGCGAGGCGCTGCTGGCGATGATGACCGACGACGACTGGGAGGCCGTGCTGGACGTCAACCTGGGCGGCCTCTTCCGATGCTGCCGCGCCGCCCTGCGCGGCATGCTGGTGCGGCGGCGCGGCGCGATCGTCAACCTCGCCTCCCTGTCGGCGCTCCACGGCATCGCCGGGCAGACGGCCTACGCGGCCTCGAAAGCCGGGATCCTCGGCCTCACCCGCGCCCTCGCCCGCGAGGTCGGCAAGCGGCAGGTGCGGGTGAACGCGGTGGTGCCCGGGTTCGTCGCCACCGACCTGACCGCCGGCGTGCCGCCGGCTGCCGCCGCCGCGCTGCGCGCCGGCGAGTGCCTGCCGGGCGGCGTCTCGGTGGGCGCGGTCGCCGAGGCGGTGCTCTTCCTGCTGTCGGACCGCGCCGCGGCGATCACCGGCCAGACACTGGTGGTCGACGCCGGGGCGTCGGCCTGAGGCGAGCCGCCGCGATGCCGCCTCCGCGCCTGGCCCGCTGGTCGCGGCTGCTGTCGTCGCCCATCGTCCGCAGCCCGCGCCTGGTCCTCGCCGCCTGCGTGGCGCTGTCGCTCGCGGCGCTCGCCCCGGCGATGCGCATCCACGTCGACTCCGACCTGGCGGCGCTGTTGCCCAACGGCGCGCCGGCGGCGGACGATTACCGGGTCTTCCTGCGCACCTTCGGCGGCTTCGAGAAAGTCTTCGTGCTGGTGCGCTCGCCCGGGCGGCGGCTCGACGATCCGGGGCCGCTGGAGGACGCCGCCGCGGCGCTCGCCGCCGAGATGGGCCGGAGCCCCGAGGTCGCCGATGCGCGCAGCGGCCGCACCGAGGAGGACGAGCGCTTCTTCTACCGCTACCTCGCGCCGCGCCTGCCGCTGCTGCTCGCCGGGGACGCGGAGCTGGCACCGAGCCTGACGCCGGCGGCGATCCATCGCCGCGTCGAGCTGATGCGGCAGACCCTCGCCGGCCCCGCCGGCTCGGCGCTCGGTCCGCTCTACGCCAGCGATCCGCTGGGTCTCTCCGAGGGTCTGCTCGCGGCGGCGTCGGCGGCCATCCCCATGGACCCCGTGTCCGGCGCCTTCCTGTCGCATGGCG
>DATDGZ010000010.1:0-23888 GCA_036521795.1 Thermoanaerobaculia bacterium
CCTGGATCTCTATATCCGCCACTTCTTCGCCACCAGGATCGAGGAAGCCGAGCCCGCGGGCGACGCCGGTGCGGGCGGCACCGAAGCCCACGGCGAGGAGGAGCCGCTGCCGGAGCTGATGGAGAACCTGCTGCCGGTCTACTCGGGCTACGCCGCGCAGAGCCGCGAGCTGATCCACGACCGTGCGACCGACGGCGGCTGGCACTGGGACCGCGAAGGCGGCGCGCTGGCGCTCGAGAGCGAGGCCCTGCGCCGGCGGCTGGTGTCGCTGCCGCCGCGGAGCTGGCTCGCGGGCGCCGTTGCGCCCGGCTGGAACGGCGCCAGCGTGGCTGGCGCCGGCATCGCCGCGGCGCTCCTGCTGGCGCTGCTCGCCGGCCTCTCGTGGTTCATCTCGCGGCGGGTCTTCCTGGTCGATCTCATCGAGCCGCTCTGGCTGGGACGGGAGGGCGCGCTGCCGGCCGCGGTGGGCAGCAACATGTTCCTGGTCAACCGGCGCCAGGATTGGCACCTGGCCGCGCCCGGGGCCAGCTTCGTGCGGCTGAGCTGCAAGGAGCTGGAGCAGGAGACGCCGGGCTGGCCCGCGAGGCGCCTCGAGCTCCTGCGCTCGCAGCCCGGACGCAGCGTCGTGGTGGAGGGCTTCGAGCACCGGATCTTCGACCCCGAGTTCAACGCCAGGAAGCTCGCCCTGCTCGAAGACCTGATCCAGGACCGCACCGTCGTCGTCCTGTCCACGGTCCACCCTCACCTGCTGCTGGCTCGCCGGGCGGCCGTGGCCGGCGGTGCGCCGTCGCCGGCGGCGCCGGCGGAGGAGCGTGAGCGCTGGAGCGTCCTGCTCGACGCCTTCACGGTGATCGACGCGGACGTGCGGCCGCGGGCTGACACGGCCAGCCTGGCGAACGTCACGGTCGCCGGCTGGCGCGAGATGCAGCAGCTGTTGCGGCGCGCGCGCCAGGGAGGGGGGGAGGCCGACGCGGCGGCTCGGAACCACCATTTCGAGTCGCCGCTGCTGGCCGCCGAGTGCGGCGACAATCCGGTCCTGATCCAGTTCGGCCGCGAGCTCGATCCATTCGCAGTCGGCCTCCACCGCCGCCAGCTGCTCGAGGAGCTCGGCGAGCGCGCCGAGCTGTACTACCGCTCGCTGTGGGCGAGCTGCGGCGACGACGAAAAGCTGGTGCTCGGCCATCTCGCGGCGGACGGCCTGGCCAACGTGCACGACCGCAAGTGGGTGCGCCGCCTGATGGCGCGCGGCCTCGTCCGGCGCGAGCCGGTCTGCCGGCTGATGAACGAGACGTTCCGCCGCTTCGTGCTGTCACCCGCCTGCCGGCGAGAGGTGCTCGACCTCGAGCAGCACACCGGGCCGAGCCCCTGGGAACGCTTCCGCCGGCCGTTCTTCGCCACCGTGGCGGTGGCCGTCGTGTTCTTCATCGCCACCCAGAAGCAGCTGCTCGACAGCACCCTGGCCATCGCCGGCGCCGCCACCGCCGCGCTGCCGGCGGTGGGCAAGGTGCTGGACCTCATGTCCGGGCGTCGCGGCGGCGGAGCCGCGGGCAACTAGGCGGGTTGGCCGTGCGGGACACCGGCAATGCGGACCACGAGAGCGCCACATCCGTTGCAATGCCGGCCAGCCGCACCACGGCAGGCGCGAGACCGTTGTCGTGAACATCCGCAACTCGTACGCATATCGAAGGGTGGCAATAAGCGAGTAGTTCAACGTTTCTTGTACGTCTTGCCTTCGTGCGCGCGGACTGCTATGATCCTTAGCATTAGAAGTATACGAAGGGCTGTTGGTGCTGGTCCTGCCATGGAAGGAGGGTCGCGATGCGCCGTCCACACTGGTTGAGCTTGTCGTTACTTTTCTGTCTCGTCGCCGCTCCAGGCTGCCCTCCCCATAAGGATGCGGGCGTCCTCGACGAGGCCCGCCAGGCCGGCCGCGATGCGGCGTCGTTCCCCGCCGCGGACGAGGACTACTACCACGACATGGACGGCGGCTTGCAACTGACGCCTTCCCAGGTCGTCGGCCGCAACAACTGGGTCGTCTGGACAGCGGGGAACGACCATCTGTGGGACGTCCTCGCGGAGAAGAGCGTGGGGATCCTCGATCTCCTGAAGACGATCTCCTCCTATCCCTACCCGAAGGACTCGAAGCTCCCGGAGTTCGGCCGCCACAACCGCTGGGCGTGGTTCGGCCTGGTGAACGAGCCCTGCTTCGAGGAGGCCAAGGGTCCGGACCCGAACCGCTTCGGCCTGTGGCTCGACAAGCGCCGCGCCGACTGTCCTCCAGACCCCTTCGAGAACGAGGCCAAGTACCCGGGCATCAAGCTCGGAGCGCGGGGCAAGAACCTGCCTGCCGGCTCCTATTACGGCTGGGGCACCGGGATCGTGGGCCTGCGGCTGTTCCCGAACCCGGCCTTCGACGAAGCGGCAGCCAAGGCCTGGGATCCGGTGCGCTTCTACTCCGACCCCAGGTACTACATGCGCAAGGATCTCGTGCGGCCCTTCCGGGTCGGCATGTCCTGCGGCTTCTGCCACGTCGGGCCAAGCCCGATCCATCCGCCGGCGGACCCCGAGAACCCGCAGTGGGCGGACCTGGCGTCGAACGTCGGCGCCCAGTACTTCTGGATCGACCGCATCTTCACCTGGGACGTGGATAAGAGCAGCTTCCCCTACCAGCTCTTCCACACCTCGCGCCCGGGCGCTCTCGACACCTCCCTGGTCTCCACCGACAGCATCAACAACCCGCGCACGATGAACGCCATCTACAATCTCGGCGCCCGGCTGGCCCAGGGCAAGCGCTGGGGCAAGGAGACGCTGGCCGGGGGCGAGCTGGACAACAAGCAATTCAACGACTACAAGGTCACTGAGTCCCTCTCCGACCTCTTCCAGAAGCCGGACACCGTCTTCACGACGCGCGTGCTGAAGGACGGCTCCGACTCGGTCGGAGCCCTGGGAGCGCTGAACCGGGTTTACCTCAACATCGGGCTGTTCAGCGAGGAGTGGCTGCGGCACTTCAATCCGCTGGTGGGCGGCAAGCCCATCACGCCGATCGAGATCAAGGTGGCGCGCGCGAACTCGAGCTTCTGGCAGGCCAACGAGGAGCAAACCCCCCACGTCGCCGATTTCTTCCTGGCCACCACGGCCCCGCATCTGCTCAAGGACGCTCCCGGCGGCGCGGCCTACCTGACCCAGGACCAGGCGAAGCTCACTCGCGGCAAGGAGGTCTTCGCGGACCGCTGCGCGCGCTGCCACTCGTCCAAGCTTCCGCCGTCGGTGGCCGGGCTCGACCCCGGCGGCTGTGCGGGTCCCGGCTATCTCGACTGCTGGAACAAGTACTGGGAGTCGACCAAGACCGACGAGTTCAAGAAGCAGATGCGCGAGATCGTCCTCAAGGACGATTTCCTCAAGGACAACTTCCTCTCGACCGAGGCGCGCGTCCCCGTGACGCTCACGGAGATCAACGCCTGCAGCCCGCTCGCCACCAATGCGATCGCGGGCAACATCTGGGACAACTTCTCCTCGCACTCGTACAAGACCCTGCCCGCGGTGGGCACGATCACCGTTCACAACCCCTTCACCGGCGAGCCGCGGCAGTACGTCATGCCTGGCGGCGGCCGCGGCTACACACGGCCGGCATCGCTGATCAGCCTGTGGTCGACCGCTCCCTACCTGCAGAACAACACGGTGGGACTGTTCAACGGCGATCCTTCGGTCGCGGGGCGGATGGCCGCCTTCCAGGACGGGATCGAGCAGATGCTGTGGCCCGAGAAGCGAGACAAGGACCCGGTGCTCGGCGACAAGGTGCCCGGTCTCATCGACCGCACGTCCGAGTCGAGCTATCTCCGGGTGGCGGTCGGCTATCTGCCGAGCTTCGCGCCGGACCTGGCGCCGCTGGTCAAGGAGCTGGCCCCGGCAGTGGTCGGGGAGATGGGTCTCCAGCTCGGGCCGATCCCGAAGGGGACGCCGATCAACCTGCTGGCCAACCTCAACATCCTGCCCGACAACCAGACTCTGAAGGAGAAGCTGGCCCACGACAGGAAGCTGCTCGAGCTGCTGGTGAAGATCAAGCACGACCTCCTGGCCCTGCCTGCCAATGCCACCGACGAGCAGGCGCGCGCGGTGTTCAAGAACCTGGTCGACCCGCTGCTCGAGCTGAGCAAGTGCCCGGACTTCGTGGTCAACCGCGGTCACTACTTCGGCACCGACCGCTTCAAGGAGGAGCCGGGTCTCAGCGATGGCGACAAGCGGGCGCTGATCGAGTTCCTGAAGACTCTCTGACGGCCGGCGGCCTGCGCTCGAAGTCGCCGCCAGCGAGGGGACAGCGATGAGCTCTCAGACCGAATGGCAGGCGGGCGTGGCTCGTGACCACGACCGCCTGCAGCAGAGGAGGAGTAGCCCGATGCGTAAAGCAGGCTTTCTATTCAGCGCCCTCCTGCTGGCGGGGGTGGGGTCCGCGATGGGGCAAGCGGTCCCGAACCCGCCGCCCGACCTCGATCCGGACGCCCATGCCAAGGCCGACAAGCTCTACCCGTCCGCCAAGGTCTGCGGCGCGTGCCACCCCAAGCAGTACGCGGAGTGGAGCGTCTCCTCCCACGCCTATGCGGCCGTGTCCCCGATGTTCAACAAGTTCGAGCAGAAGATCAACGACCTGGCGCAAGGCACCATCAATTACTTCTGCGTCCGTTGTCACGTCACCACCGGCACGACCCTGGGGGAGAGGCGCGACATGCCCTGGTGGGACCGCAGCGCGTCCGGCCAGGAAGGCATCACCTGCGTCACCTGCCACCGCGTCGGCGAGGCCTACGGCAAGGTCAACGGCGCGCGGCGGATCGCGCCGGGCGACATCCACCTGTCCGTGTTCGGCCCCTTCGACAGCGAAGGCGTGCTCAAGGTGATCGAGAACGCGGAGAAGTTCAAGGTGCTCGTGAGCTACGACCAACCCGACAAGCCCGGCTACCTCAGGATCCACCAGCAGGCCATCCAGTCCGACATCATCAAGAGATCGGAGCTCTGCGCCGCCTGCCACCAGGTCGCGGTCTATGCCGGCATCAAGCTCGAGACCGTCTGGGAGGAATACCGGGCCTCTCCCGCCGCCAAGGAAAACATCACCTGCCAGGACTGCCACATGAGCACCAACCCGGGGCTGCCCGCGCCCGAGGTGAGAGTCCCGGCCGCCATCGTCAACGGACTGACCATCGGCGACCGCCCGAGCACCGACCACACCTTCAACGGCCCGGGCTATCCCATCAGCCATCCCGGTCTCTTCCCGATCGGCGACAGTCCCTTCACTCCCCAGCAGTGGTTGACGTTCGATTGGCGGGCCGACTGGGGGAAAGACGAGTTCGAGGCCAAGGTCGCCGCCGACCCGGACTCCTACAAGTTCCCGCCCGAGTGGCAGAAGGCGGCCGACCGCAAAGCGGCCTCGGGCATCGTTCAGAAGAATCTCGTCGCTTGGAAGGACCGGCTGAAGAAGCGCGAGCAGATCCTGGCGAACGGCTCCCACCTCGACGGCCCCTTCTTCGTCAGCCGTCCCGAGGTCGGCAAACCCTTCGCGTTCCACTACCAGCTCACCAACCTCAACAAGGGTCACAACCTGCCCTCCGGCTCTCTCGGCGCCCAGCCCGAGGTGTGGCTCAACGTCGCTCTCACCGACCCCGACGGGAAGATCGTCTGGGAAACCGGCGACCTCGACGGCAACGGCGACCTCCGCGACCTCCAATCGCTCGAGGTCCGCACCCACAAGCACGGCACCAAGCACGTCGATACCGAGCTCGACAGTCAGCTCTTCAGCCTGCAGAGCAAGTTCCTGATCACCAACATCAAGGGCACCGAGCGGGAGATGCCTCTGCCGGTCAACGTGGACGTCGACCAGATCCCCTTCATCCGCCCTGGCGGCACACCGGTCTCGCTGCTCAATCATCCACCGTTCGTGCGCCTCGAGAAGCGCAGCATCCCGGCCCTGGGCACTCGTGAAGCCAGGTTCAAGGTCCCGGGAGACAAGCTGAAGAAGCCCGGCACCTACCGGCTCGCCGTGCGCCTGCGCGCCCGGTCCGAGCCCCTCTACTTCATGGATTTCGTCGGCTCCACGGACGAGATGAAGCGTACCGAGAACGAATGGATCACCGACATCCATGCCTACCAGGTCGCATTCGTCGTCCGCTGAGGGAGGCCGAACATGAACGGAAGAGCACGGACCGCGAAAGCCATCCCCATCGGGCTGCTGCTGCTTTCCCTGGGCGTCCCGGGCGCCTTCGCCGCCGACACCCCTCCCGCAGCCGGCGCCGGCGCCAAGGCCGCGTGCCCCGTCCAGCAGGTCGAACCCGCGGAGGCAAGCCTAGGCCCCGCGACCGCACCCAAGATGTCACCCGAGGCGAAGCTGCTCCCCGACACGCCCACAGCCCCGGACGCCTTTGCGTGCGATCCTTCCTACCGGCCCTACGACGCCAAGGCCGAGCTGGCGATCTACCAGGGCAAGCACTTGAACGAGACCGCCAATCCGCCCGTCGTTCTGGGCCTCCGCCTCTACGACCGGGGGGCCTATGCGCCTCGCCCCACCTTGCTCGGCCAGAAGGACCCGGTCCAGTTCCACTTCATGGCATATGGCGACCTGCGCACCGCCGTCGCCGACAACGACAACGGCAAGCCAGCCGCCAACGGCAAGACCTACCAGTCGCAGGTCGCCACCCGCCTCAACCTCGACCTCGACCTCAACCTCACTCCCACCGAGCGCATCCACGCCTTCATGCGCCCGTTCGACAAGACCACCGCGTTCACGCGCTTCGACCTCGACGGCGCGGTCAGGGACAAGTTCGTCCCGGAGCTCAACACCAAGCTCGTCACTCTCTTCTTCGAAGGCGACCTCGGCAACATGCTCGCGGGGCTCACCGGCAAGCTCCGCTCGTTCGACATCCCGATCGCCGGCGGCCTCGTTCCCATCTTCACCCAGAACGGCATCTGGATCCAGGACGCATTCAAGGGCGCGGCCATCGGCATCACCGCCAAGCACAGCAAGGACCTCGACATCAGCAACATGGACCTGACCTTCTTCACCGGCCTCGATAACGTGACCAGCGATGCCTTCGGCGTGGGTCATGGCGCCGGCAAGATCTACGGCCTCGCCGGCTTCGCCGACCTCCTGAAGGGATACATGGAAGCCGGCTACGGCTACGTCGAGGCCGACGACAAGGACCTGAGCTACAACAACGTCACCCTCGCCTTCACCACGCGGTTCGAGGGCAACGTGTCCAACAGCGTTCGGCTGATCGGCAACTTCGGTCAGAAAGCGGCGGTGAAAACGGCCAACGGTCTGCTGGTCCTGGTCGAGAGCTCGCTGGTCTCGCCGGACCCGTGGGTGCTGGTCCCGTACCTCAACCTCTTTGCCGGCTTCGACACCCCCCAGTCGCTGGCGCGGGCCGCCGATGCCGGCGGCGTGCTGGGCAACACCGGGATCAACTTCCAGACCGACGGCCTGACGGGCTTCCCGACGCTCGACTTCCACGGGCACGACACCTACGGCGGAGCCGGGGGAGTGGAGTACCTGTTCAACCTCAACCGCTCGGTCATCTTCGAAGGGGCGGCGGTCGAGCCCATGCGCTCCAACCCGCTGGGGGCCGAGTACGCCTTCGGGGCCAGCTTCCAGCAGCCGCTCAACAACGCCTGGATCCTGCGCTTCGACGGCATGCGCGGCTGGCTGGAGAAGCAGCGGGACATCTTCGGCGTGCGGATGGAGTTGCGGCGGAAATTCTGATGCCAGCTCGGAGTGACCGGAGAAGGAGGGTCTAGATGTCCTGGTTCCAGCTACACGTCAACGGCAAGATCTACGACGTCGACGCGGACGGCAACATGCCCCTGCTCTGGCTCCTGCGCGACGTCCTGGGGCTCAAGGGCACGAAGTTCGGCTGCGGCGTGGCGCAGTGCGGCGCCTGCACCGTCCACCTCGACGGCCGGGCGGCGCGCTCCTGCGCCGTCACCGCGGGCGTGGCGTCCCTGTCGAAGATCACCACCATCGAGGGCCTGTCGCACGACGGCAACCACCCGGTCCAGAAGGCCTGGGTCGAGCTCGGCGTGCCGCAGTGCGGGTACTGCCAACCGGGCCAGATCATGACCGCCTCGGCGCTGCTGGCCGGGAACAAGAATCCCAGCGACGACGATATCGACAAGGCGATGAGCGGCAACATCTGCCGCTGCGGCACCTATCCACGGATCCGGGCCGCGATCCACCAGGCCGCGGGGAGCAAGTCGTCATGAGCGTCATCACCAGGATCACCCGCAGAGACTTCCTCCGCCATGCCGGCGTCGGCACCGGCGCCCTGGTGTTCGGCTCTTACATCTCCTCGACAGGGCTCCTCGCCGGCTATCTCTTTCCCATCACCGCTCCGCTCGATGCAGATCCGCAGGGACATCCTCATTTCGTCGCCATCGAACCGCTGCACGGCACCATCATCATCATGTCCCACCGCTCGGAGATGGGCCAGGGGATCCGCTCGAGCCTGGCGGCCGTGCTGGCCGACGAGCTCGAGGCCGATTGGAGCCGCGTCGTGGTGCGCCAGGCGGACGCCGACGCTCTCCGGTACGCGGTGCCGAACCCTTACCTGGCCCAGCATCCCGAGTCCCTGCCGAAGTATCCCGTCCCCGAGGAGTTCAGCCAGTTCGTCGACAGCTCGCGAAGCATGGCCCTCTACTACTCGGCCATGCGCGGCATCGGCGCCGGAATACGGCTGGTGCTGGTGCGCGCGGCGGCCAAGAAATGGGGAGTCGACCCCGCCGAGTGCGAGGCGGTGCAGCACAAAGTGCGGCACAAGGCCTCGGGCCGCTCCTTCGACTACGGCAACCTGCTGCTGCTGGCGGAGGCCAAGAAGTTCGCGAAGAATCCGCCCACGTTCGACGAGGTCACGAAGGCCCTCAAGCCGAGCAAGGAGTGGCGTTTCATCAACAAGGAGATCGCGCCAAGCGCCGCCTTCGTCGACGTCAAGGACATGGCGACCGGCAAGGCGGTCTACGGCGCCGACGTCGTCCTGCCGGGAATGATGACGGCGATGATCGTGCGCTGCCCGGTCGCCAACGGCCAGGTGAAGTCGTTCGACGACAGGGCGGCGCTCGCCGTGCCGGGCGTCAAGTGGGTCGAGAGAGTCCTTCCCGACGGCTTCCCGATGGTCGGCGGGGTGGGCAGCGGGTTCATCCCGCATGCGGGCGTCGCCGTCGTGGCGGAGAACACCTGGGCGGCGTTGCAGGGATATCGGGCGCTCAGGGACAAGGTCGAGTGGGACCTCGAATGGGACCCCATCGCCGCCGGCAACGCCAAGTACGACTCGGTGAAGTTCCGCGACGAGCTCATGACATCGACCGGCGAGAAGGGCAACCAGTGCCGGAACAAGGGCGACGTCTACGCGGCCTTCGAGCTGCACCCCGGCATCGTGGAGCGGAGCTACTACGTCCCCCACCTCGCCCAGACGCCGATGGAGCCCCCCGTGGCGGTCGCCCGCTATGAGAATGGGCGATGGGAGGTCTGGGCGCCCACCCAGGGTCCCGAGGTCATGCAGCACTATGTGGGCCTGGCCATGCTGCGGCCGAAGGCGGCTCAGCTGCCGGAGTGGCTGCTATGGCAAGTGAATGCGCATGACGAGAGCAATTTCGAGTGCGCACCTTTCCTCTGGAAAGCACAGCAACGCTTCAACGAGGAGCTCGGCAAAGCTCTGGGCGGACTGGATCTGCCTGCACTGATCAAGCGCAGGGATGCGCTCAAGGAGGAGGTCCGCGCCAAGGTCTGTGTCCACCCGACGTTGCTGGGCGGCGGCTTCGGGCGCAAGTCCAAGCCGGACTACGGCCTCGAGGCGGCGTTCCTCGCCACGAAGCACCCCGGCGTGCCCATCCGGGTGCAGTGGACCCGCGAAGACGACATCCACTTCAGCTATCACAACGCGGCCAGCGTCCAACACTTCAAGGCAGCGCAAGACGGTGCCGGGAAGACGACGGCCCTGCTGCAGCGCAGCGCCTTCACGTCGTTCTTTGCCACCCTCTTTCCCTCCGCGCCCGAGCTCTTCGCGGCATCGCGCGCCGCGACCCTGAACGGCGGGGAATACCCCTTCGGCTCGGGCATCGAGCGGGGACATGGCCTCGAGGACAATCCGTTTGAACTGGACAACCTGCGCATCGAGAACTGCAAGGCCGAGAACCACGTCCGCACCGGCTGGATGCGCTCGGTGGCCAACATCTACCACGCCTTCGGCATCTGCTCGTTCGCCGACGAGCTCGCCGTCGCCGCCGGCCGCGATTCCAAGGATTACCTGCTCGAGCTGATCGGGAAGGGAAAAGTCCTGGACCTCCCGTCCGAAGGAGTCGAGTTCTTCGACAACAACGCGTTCCCCATGGATGCGTGTGGGACTCCGTACAAGGTCCTGCCCGCTTACCCCGCCGACACTCGACGGCTGCGGCGCGTGATCGAACGGGTGGCGATGGAGTCGGGTTGGGATGACAAGATGAAGCAGTACAAGGGCACAGGCCGCGGCCTGGGCATCGCCGCCCACCGCTGCTTCCTCAGCTACGTCGCCACGGTGATCGACGTCACGCTCACCGACGCCAAGGACAGCACCGGCAACGCCGTCAAGGACAGTGAGGGCAACGCCGTCAAGGAGCTGGCGATCAACGAGATCTACACCGCGATCGACTGCGGCATCGCCGTCAACGTGGACCGCGTCAAGGCGCAGATGGAGGGGGGCGTCGTCTATGGCCTGAGCCTCGCTCTCCGCGGTGAGATCACGCTCAAGAAGGGGGCCGTCGAGCAGAACAACTTCGACGACTACCCCGTGCTACGCCTCTGCCAGACGCCGAAGATCCACCCCATCATCATGCCGCCGCGCCTGGACCCGGACAGCCCGAACCCGGACCCGGACAACGCCATACCCACCGGCGTCGGCGAGCCGCCGACCGCCCCCGTGGCTCCCGCCCTGGCCAACGCGATCGCCGCCGCCGGCGGACCCCGCATCCGCGAGGTGCCGTTCTTCAGGTTCGTTCAGGTCCCCTGAGCCAGGCGCCATCGTAATCGGATCAGTAGCGCGCCCCTCTCCCGCGCGCGGGAGAGGGGCGGCGCGTCAGGCCGCCCCGGCCTCCCGCCGCAACGGCGCGGCATGGCGGCGCATCGAGGCGCATGAAGATGCTCTTTCCCCGGCGCGCCTGCGCGTTCGAGCATCGCGGGGCAAGGGCGGTGCCGCGGCTTCGCGGTAGACTCGGGACACAGAGAGCAATCGAGGGAGGCATGGTGTCGCGGATCCGGATTCCGACCCTGGCGGCGGGTGTGCTTGCCCTGAGGCTGGCCGCTGCGGCCTCGGCGGCTGCGGCGGCAACAGCTCCGCCGGGGGCCGATCTGCATCCGCCGGCGGAGCGCCTGCCCATCCGCGTGTACACCATCGACGACGGCCTGGCCGGCGACGAGATCCACGCCGTGCTGCAGGACTCGCGGGGGTTCCTCTGGATCGCCACCGAGAGCGGGCTGAGCCGCTTCGACGGCACCCGCTTCGTCGAGTACGACCCGCGGCAGGGATTGCCGAGCCCCAACGTCACCGCCCTGGCGGAGGAGGCGGGCGGCGCCCTGCTGGCGGGCACGACGGGCGGCCTGGCGCGTCTCGATCCCAGGCGGGTGTCGACGGACCCGGTCTTCTCGGCCGTGCCGGACGCGAGCGGGCGCCTGCGCCATCGCGTCACGGCGCTGCTGGCCGACGGCGGCACGGTCTGGGCGGCGGACCCGGCGCCGGACGGCGGGCTCTTCCGGCTGCACCCGGCCGGCACCGCGAAGCCGGCACGGGCCCCGAACGAGCCAGCGACCCTGCCGGCCGGGACCGAGGCAGCCCCGGTGGCCGCGGAGGTCAGGCTCCCGTCCGGCGCCCCGGTCTCGTGGGTGACCTCGCTGGCTCCCGACGGCGGCGGCGGACTCTGGGTGGGGGAGAGGAGCGGCCTGCTGCACCGCCTCGCCGACGGCCGCTGGATCGCGTGCCCGGTCCGGCCGCTCCCGGCATGGGAGGGGGTGGGAGCGCTGCTGGTCGATGCCCAGCGCCGGGTCTGGATCCTGTCCGGCAGGAGCCTGTACGTGCTCGCGCCCGGCGCCGCCGAGACCGGGCGGCCGGCGGCGGGCCGGCCGCCCGGCGGCTCGCTCTTCGAGCGCGCGGCCGCGGGACGCTGCCAGCCGGCCGGCTCGGCGACACTCCGCCTGCCGGAAGCTCCCGGCGAGGTGTGCCGCTTCGATGCCGCTTCGGGATTGGCCGGCCTGCCTGGCCCGGAGCCAGGCCGCGACCGGCCGTGGGGCGGCATGCTGCAGACCCGCGACGGCAAGATCTGGATCGCCATCGGCGGCGCACTGAACGTCTTCGACGGCCGCCGGTTCCGTGGCTATACCAGCCGCAACGGCCTGCTGCAGGACGAGCTCGCCGGCCTCGCCGAGGACCGCGACGGCAACCTGTGGGTGGGAACCCGCTCGCATGGCCTGATGCGCATCGCGCACAACGGCTTCGTCGCCTATACCACCCCGACCGCACCCGGCGGCATCGCCGTGGCCGCGATCCTCGAGGACAGCCGCGCGAACCTGTATGTCTGGGGCAGCGACCGGGGTCAGGCGAAGCTGTTCTACCTCGACGGTGGACAGCTGCTCGACGTCACGCCGGCGGTGGTCGCCCGCGCGGGATACCCGGGGCGCGGGCGGCACCAGGTGCTGGCGGCGGACCCGGGCGGCGATCTCTTGCTGGGCAGCGCCGGCGGCATCTGGCGCTTTCCCATGGTGGCCCAGCCTGCCTCTCTGCCGCGAGCACAGAAGCAGCTCTGGCCGGCCCCCGCGGAGATGGGCGAGCTGGTGCGCCTCTTCGAGGACTCGCGCGGCGGCGTGTGGATCTCCTCGCTTGGCAATCAATCGCCGGCGGCGCCGGCGGCGACGGGCACCAGCGCGTCACGGAGCATCTACCTGGCGCGGTGGGACCGCGTCACGGGGCGCTACAGTCCCGTGGCCGCGGTGGATCGCCTGGGGCGCGGCGCGGCGTCGGCGTTCGCCGAGGATCCCTACGGCAACCTCTGGATCGGCTTCTCGAGCGGCGGGCTGGCGCGGCTGCGCGGCGAGGCGGTGGATTTCTTCGCGCCCGGCGCCGGCATGCCGGCGGGCGCCATCAACGACCTCTTCGTCGACAGCCGCCAACGCCTGTGGGCGGCCTCCGCCTACGGCGGGGTGATCCGGATGGACGATCTGAACGCCGCCCGGCCGCGGACCACCGCGTACACCACCGCCCAGGGGCTGTCGAGCGACCGCGTCCTGTGCGTGACCGAGGACCGCCGCGGCACGATCTATCTCGGCCACGGCAAGGGCATCGACCGGCTCGACCCGCAGACCGGCCGCATCCGCACCTTGACCACCGCCGACGGTCTGCCGTCGAGCGTCGTCAACGTGGCCTATCGCGCCCGCGACGGCAGTCTCTGGTTCGGGACTCCGGCGGGGCCGGCCCGCTACCTGCCGGACGTCCCGCACGCCGAGGCGCCGCCGCCGGTCTTCCTGAGCGGCCTGCGCATCGGCGGCGTGCCGGTGGCGATCCCGGCGCTTGGCGTGCAGAGCCTGGGCGGCCTCGAGCTTCCCGCCGGCCACGACGAGGTGGAGGTCCGCTTCACCGGCATCAGCTTCGCCTACGGCGCCGGCCTCCGGTACCAATACCGGCTGGAAGGCTCGGCGGCGGATTGGAGCGAGCCGCAGACGGAGCGCTCGGTGCTGCTGGGCAACCTCGCGCCGGGCGCCTATCACTTCCTGTTCCGCGCGGTGACTCCCGACAGCGTGGTGAGCCCCGTCCCCGCCAGCCTCTCCTTCACTCTGCCGCGGCCGCTCTGGCAGCGCTGGTGGTTCCTGGTCCTCGCCGGTGTGGCCACCGCGCTGCTCGCCTGGGCCCTCCACCAGGCGCGGCTGTCGCGCCTGGTGGAGCTCGAGCGGGTACGCGCCCGCATCGCCGCCGACCTTCACGACGACCTGAGCTCGAGCCTGTCGCGCATCTCGATCCTCTCCGAGCTGGGGCGGCGCCGGATCGCCGATCCGGCGGCGCTGGAAGCCACGATGCTCGACCAGATCGGCGAGACGGCGCGTGAGCTGATGGAGACGATCGGCGACATCGTCTGGGCGATCGACGCCCGCCGCGACGACCTCGAGAGCCTGCTCGCCCGCATCCGGCGCTTCGCGGGCGACCTGCTCGAGGCCCGCGGGGTGAGCGTCCTGTTCGCCGCCCCGGAGGGCGCCGCCGGCATCTCGCTGCGCCCCGAGGCCAAGCGCGAGCTCTACCTGGTTCTCAAGGAGGCGATCCACAACGCCGCCCGGCACGCCCGCGCCAAGGAGGTCCGCATCGAGGTCGCGGCGGCGCGCGGCGAGCTGGTGGCGGAGGTGCGCGACGACGGCGTCGGATTCGCGGCCGGAAGCCCTGGCGAGGTAGGCACGGTAGGCGCCGTGGGGGCGCCGAGCGGGAATCACGGGCACGGCCTGCGCAACCTGCGGACGCGCGCGGTGAAGCTGGGCGCCAACCTCTCGGTCGACTCGGCGCCGGGCGCCGGCACCCGGGTACGCCTGAGCCTGCGGCTCTGACCGTACCTCGCGGGGAGCATGATCATGCGTGGCGCGGCGGGTGCGGCGGCGCTACCGTGGCTGGCGAGCTGGGGCCGCCGGGTTGCCGCAGGCGACGAGGACCAGGGGACTACAAGGAGAGGTACCACGATGACCGAGCAAGAGCCCATCCGCGTGCTGATCGTCGAGGACGACCGGGTGACCCGCGACGGCCTGCGGCTGCTGGTGGACGGCACGCCCGGCTACAGCTGCGTCTCCGCCTTCGGCTCGCTCGAACAGGTCCTGGCAGGCAGGGCCGGCGAGCAGCCGAACGTGGTCCTGCTCGACATCAAGCTCCCGGGAATGCCCGGCTCGCAGGGCGTGACGTCGCTGCGGGAACGCTGGCCGGGGGCGGCGATCCTCATGCTCACCGCACTCGACGACGAGGACAAGATCTTCGAGTCGCTGTGCAACGGCGCCACCGGCTACCTGCTCAAGCGCACCCCGCCGGCGCGGCTGCTCGAGGCGGTGCGCGAAGCGCGCGATGGCGGCGCGCCGATGTCGCCCGAGATCGCCCGCAAAGTGGTCGAGCTGTTCCGGCGCACCGCGCCGCCGGTCGCGCTCGACGAAGCGCTCACGCCCCAGGAAACTCAGCTGCTCCGCCTGCTCGCCGAAGGCTGCAGCTACCAGACGGCGGGCGGCGAGCTTGGCGTGAGCATCAACACGGTCCGGAACTACATCCGCAACGTCTACGAGAAGCTCCAGGTCCACACCAAGTCCGCGGCGGTGAGCAAGGCGATGCGCGCCGGCCTGCTGTAGGCTCGGCCGGATGGCGGGACTCATCCTCGACGGCAGGCCACCGGCACGGGAGCTCGAGGCGCGGCTCGCGGAGCGAACACGGGCGCTCGCGGCGCGGCGGCCCGGCGCGCCGCCGACCCTGGCCATCGTCGTGGCCGGGAGCGACCCTTCCTACCTGCGCGCCGCGCGCCTGAAGCGCGACGCCTGCCGGCGGGTGGGCGTGGAGTCGCTCGAGATCGCGCTCCCGCCGGAGAGCGGCACCGCGGAGGTGCTGGCCAAGATCGATCGGCTCAACGACGACCCGCGGGTGCACGGCATCTTCCTGCAACATCCCCTGCCGGCGGCGATCGACGAGCGCCGCTGCTTCGACCGGATCGCGGTGGAGAAGGACGTCGGCGGCGACGGCAGCCTCAGCTTCGGGCGGACCGTCCTCGGCGGCGGCGCCTTCGGCGCGGCCACGCCGGTGGCCATCATGCGCCTGCTGTCCCATTACGGGATCTCGGTGGCGGGAAGGCAGGCCGTGGTCGTCGGGCGCAGCGCGATGGTCGGCAAGCCCATGGCCATCCTCCTGCTGGCGGCGGACGCCACGGTCACGATCTGCCACTCGCGGACCCGCCGGCTGGCGGACGTCGTGCGCCGCGCCGAGGTCGTGGTGGGGGCGGTGGACAGCCCGGAGCTCATCAAGGGACATTGGATCCGCGACGGCGCCGTGGTGATCGACGCGGGCAGCCATCCTGCCGGCGCCGGTGGCGCCGGCAGGGCGGGCGACATCGAGCTGTCGGCGGTGGCGGACCGCTGTGCCGCCTACACGCCGGTTCGGGGCGGCATCGGCCCGATGACCATCGCGACGCTGCTCGACCACACGGTGACGGCGGCAGAGCGCACGTAGGCGCCGAATGATCTCCGGCGGCCCGTCAGAACAGCCCGACGACCGTGCCGTCGTCCTTGATGTCGATCACCCGCGCCGCCGGCGCCTTCGGCAGCCCGGGCATGGTCATCATGTCGCCGCAGATCATCACCACGAACTCCGCGCCGGCGGAGAGGCGCACCTCGCGCACGTCGATGGCGTGGCCGGTGGGCGCCCCCCGCAGGCGCGCGTCGGTCGAGAAGGAGTACTGCGTCTTCGCCACGCAGACGGGGAGCTTGCCGTAACCCTCGTCCTGCAGCCGCGAGATCTGCTCGCGCACCTTCGCGTCGGCGGTGACCTGGGAGGCGCGGTAGACCTTGCTGGAGATCTTGCCGATCTTCTCCCAGAGCGTGTCGTCGTCCTCGTAGACGAAGCTGACGCTCGGCTCCCGCTCGCACAGCTCGACCACGGCGCCGGCCAGGTCGAGGGCGCCCTTGCCGCCGTCCGCCCAATGCGAGGCCAGGACCGAGCGGACTCCCAGCGCCGCCATCCGCGACTCGATCAGCCCCAGCTCCGCGGCGGTGTCGGAGTCGAACCGATTGACGGCCACGACGCAAGGGATGCCGAAGTGCCGCTGCAGGTTCTCGACGTGGCGCTCGAGATTGGGCAGCCCCTGCTCGAGCGCCGCGGTGTCCTCCTTGCCGATCGTCTTCAGGTCCGCGCCGCCGTGGTACTTGAGCGCGCGCACGGTGGCGACGATCACCGCCGCGGCCGGCCGCAGCCCCGCCTTGCGGCACTTGATGTCGACGAACTTCTCGGCGCCCAGGTCGGCGCCGAAGCCGGCCTCGGTGACGACGTAGTCGGCGAGCTTGAGCGCGGTCTGCGTGGCGATCACCGAGTTGCAGCCGTGCGCGATGTTGGCGAACGGCCCGCCGTGGACGAAGGCGGGGTTGTTCTCGAGGGTCTGCACCAGGTTCGGCTTGATGGCGTCCTTGAGCAGCACGGTCATGGCGCCGTGGACCTCGAGATCGCGGGCCCGGACGGGCCGGCGGTCGCGGGTGGACGCCGCGACGATGTTGCCCAGGCGCTGCTTGAGATCGGCGAGCGAGGTCGCGAGGCAGAGGATCGCCATCACCTCGGAGGCCGCGACGATGTCGAAGCCGTTCTCGCGCGGATAGCCGTTGCCGACACCGCCCAGGCCGACGACGATCTCGCGCAGCGCCCGGTCGTTCATGTCCATGACCCGCCGCCAGGGGATCCGGCGGAGGTCGATGCCGAGCTCGTTGCCGTGATGGAGATGGTTGTCGAGCATCGCCGCCAGCAGGTTGTTGGCGAGCGCGATGGCATTGAAATCGCCGGTGAAGTGGAGGTTGATGTCCTCCATCGGCACGACCTGCGCGTAGCCGCCGCCGGCCGCGCCGCCCTTCATGCCGAACACCGGTCCCAGCGACGGCTCGCGGATGCAGATCGCCGCCCGCTTGCCGAGCAGGTTCAGCGCATCGCCCAGGCCGACGGTGGTCGTGGTCTTGCCCTCGCCGGCCGGCGTCGGCGTCATCGCCGTGACCAGGATCAGCCTGCCGTCGGGCCGGCCGCGGAGGCCGGCAATGGCCTCGAGCGACAGCTTCGCCTTGTAGGGTCCGAAGGCCTCGAGATGCTCCTCGGCGATGCCCAGCTTCTCGCCCGCCACCCGCGAGATGCGCTCGAGCCTCGCCTGCTGCGCGATTGCGATGTCAGACGCCATCCTGCTTCCCCTCCTTCCAGCCGGGGTGCCGCGACTGGCGACAAGCGGAACCGCGGCCTCGATGAGGACCGGCGGTGGGTGTGGCGCGAGCCGGCTCTCGTCACCCCGCGAGCCCCGGAGAGGGCAGGGAAGACGCGGCCGCCGCCGCGAAAGGCCGGGCAATGATAGCCTGCGCCGCCCCTCCTGGCGAGGGCCGGCAGCGCCGGCAATGCTGGCGTCACGGCTTGACAGCACTCCCTGGAGGAGATATCTTCGCGCTCATAGGAATGACGAAACGCGAGATCGGCCGCCGGCCCATCGGCAGTCATCGGCGCAGGTAGGCGGTGATCGGCGCGATCAGCCGGAGACCGTCCCGGGACCCACCCGCGGGCGCGCTCGCCTGATGCCGCGGGTCCGGACGCGGCTCGCGGCGGCGGCGGCGGGGCCGGCGTTGCCCCGCGGCGTGCTGGCGTCGAGGCGACGAGGAGATCGACATGCCCAAGAACATCGTGATCTGTTGTGATGGCACCGGCAATGAGTTCAGCGATCGGAACTCGAACGTCGTGAAGATCTACCAGATGCTGGTGCTCGATCCGACCCAGGTCGCCTATTACCATCCCGGCGTCGGCACGATGGGGGCGCGGAGCGCCCTGAGCCCGATCGGTAAGGCGTGGACCAAGCTGATCGGCTATGCGTTCGGCTATGGCGCTTCGGACAACGTGGCAGACGCCTACCAGTTCCTGATGCGCAACTTCAAGCCGGATGATCGGATTTACGTCTTCGGCTTCAGCCGCGGCGCCTACACGGCCCGGGTGCTCTGCGGCCTGCTTCACATGGTGGGTCTCCTGCGCGAGGACAACGAAGGCTTGATTCCCTATGCGATCCGATTGATGAAGACCAAGCCGCTCACCGACGACGTCTTCAAGATCGCGGGGAAATTCAAGGCTACCTTCTCGCGCGACTGCAAGCCCCATTTCGTGGGTGTCTGGGACACCGTCAGCTCGCTGGGATGGATCTACAACGCCGTCAAGTTCCCCTTCACCACGGCGACGGGCAATCCCGATCTCAACATCGTCCGCCATGCCATCTCCATCGACGAGCGGCGGGCGTTCTTCCGCCAGAACTTGTTCGGCCCTCCGTCCCCCCGGAATCCCCAGCAGGACGTCGCGGAGGTCTGGTTCGCGGGGGTGCACTCGGACGTGGGCGGCAGCTACAAGGAAGACGAGAGCCAGCTCTCGCGGATCACCTTGCGCTGGATGTTGTGCGAGGCGCAGCTCGCCGGCCTGCGTATCGACCCGCGCCGCCAGGCCGCGATTATCGGCGACAAGCCGCCCTACGCGCCTGATCCCTTCGGGACCATGCACAACTCGCTGACACCCGCCTGGTGGGCTGGGGAGGTCTGGCCGAAGGTGGTGTCCGAGAAGAACGCCGCAGGCGTGTGGAAGAAGAGACTTCGCCTCAACCTCGGGCGCCGGCGGTGGATCAAGCCCGACTCCAATCCGGCCGTCCACGAATCCGTGGAGCAGCGGATCGCGAATCCCGCCATGAAATACAACCCGAGCAACCTCCCCCCGGTGCGCCATGTCGTCGCCGACCGCTGTCCCCCCGCCGCCGCGCCGGCGCCAGCGGTGCCGCCGCCGCTGCCGGGCCAACCTGCCTCGTAAGGCGCGGCGGACGCAGGCGCGAGCTGGCTGCCGCCCCAGGCTCGATCAGAGCGGTAGGAAGAGGATTCGCTGCTCCGCGCCCTCGGGCTGACCGGCCAGCAGCAGAAGCTCGAGATCTGCGATGACCTGACCTATCGGGCGGTCCGTCTGAGCGACGACGACCCCTGGCATCGCTGTTCCCGAGCGAAGACGTTGCCAGGCATGCCCCACCAAGGTTTCCTGGTCGTGAGTGAGCAGCACCCTCTTCTCCTCCGCCGCGAACTGCAAGACAGCCGAGTCGTCCGCTCCAGACAGCCGCGTGTCCTGGACCCGTACGAGATCGAGGTCAGGGATCTGACGCTTGAGGGCGCGGAGGATGCGGCCGTTGAAGTTCTCATCGGCCAGCAGGCGGAGCATGGGCGCTAACGCCCGAGGCGGGCGAGGAGCCTGTCGCGCAGGCCGGTCTGGGGAGCGTGGGTCTCGATCTCGCGGCGCAGGGTCTCCGCCCGGGACCGTCGGTCGCGGAGATACGCTTCCACCTCGTCGCGGTGGCGCAGGTAGTAGGTGAGGACGGCGTAGATGTCGTCGAGGCGAAGAACCGGGAAGTCCTGCGCGATCTCCTCCGGAGAGGCACCGGTCAGAAAGGTGTCGATCACGGTATCCAGAGTCACCCGGGTTCCGGCGATGTGGATGACGCCGTCTCCCGCGTTCGAGAGAGGGATGGGCTCCATGGCCGCGACGCTCGTCATTGGCTCAGAATAGCAGAGCCGGGCCTTGCAGGCGGTGCTTGACGCCTCGTTCCGGAGGCACCTGGCACCTGTCCTGCACGGGGTCCTCCCAGGCACGGGTCCCCTTGGGTCCTTCCGTGGAGCCTTGGTTCGTCTACTCTTGAGCGACGTGAGCACCGCCAGAACTTTGCCCCCATCGTTTGCCGGCGTCCCGGAGCCGATCCGCGAGGAGCTCTGGGGCGTCGAACGGCTCGAGCAGCACGCCGCGACGCTCGCCGCGAGCCAGCGCGTGCGCCCCGGGCGGCCGTGGGACCGCCGGCTGACGCCTCGGGTCTGGGACAACGGCCGCGTCCTGCTGGCGTCCTATCGCGTCATCGCGGCCTCTATCCGCGAAGAGCGGGCGATGACGCCGGCCTCGGAATGGCTGGTCGACAACTTCCATCTCGTCGAGGAGCAGCTGCGCGAGATCCGCGAGGACCTGCCGGCGAGCTTCTACCGCCAGCTGCCGAAGCTGGCGGGCGGCCCCTTGCAGGGCTTCCCGCGGGTCTACGCCCTCGCCCACGACTTCGTGGCCCACACCGACAGCCGCTTCGACGAGGAGGCGCTCCGCCGCTTCGTGCGCGCCTACCAGCGCGCGCAGCCGCTGACCATCGGCGAGCTCTGGGCGGTGGCGATCTCGCTGCGGGTGGTGCTGGTCGAGAACCTGCGCCGGATGGCCGAGAGGATGGTGCGGTCCCGCGCCGCCCGCGAGCAGGCCGAGGCCCTCGCGGACCGCCTGCTCGGCGCCGGGCGCGATCCCGATCCCAAGGCGCTGCTGCGCCGCTACGACGAGGGACGGCTCGACGTCGCCTTCGCCGTGGCGCTCCTCGGCCGCCTGCGCGACCAGGACCCCGAGGTCACCCCCGCTCTCGCGTGGCTGGAGCGGCGGCTGGCGGCGCAAGGCACGACCGCCGACGAGGTCGTCGCGCTCGAGCACCAGCGCCAGGCCGCGATGAACGCCACGGTGCGCAACGTGATCACCAGCATGCGGTTGATCTCGGCGTTCGACTGGGCGGCGTTCTTCGAGAGCGTGAGCCTGGTGGACGACACGCTCGCGGCCCATCCCGGCTACCGGGCGGCGGAGCTCGCGACCCGCGACCGCTACCGGCACGCGGTGGAGGAGCTGGCGCGCGGCTCGCGCCACTCCGAGATCGAGATCGCCCGGCTGGCGGTGCGCCGGGCCCGCGCGGCAGGTGGTGCGGGCGGTGCGGGCAGCGCCGCCGAACGCCTCGCGGACCCCGGCTACTACCTGATCGCCAGGGGGCGCGCCGCGTTCGAGCGCGAGCTGGGATACCGCGTGCCGCCGCGCCATTGGCTGCGGCGGGCTTTCCTCGCCTGGGCGACGCCGGGCTACCTGGGGACGATCGCGGCCGGCACGGCGCTGGTGCTCGCGCTGCCGCTCTGGCGCGAGGCCGCCCGCGGCGCGCCGGCGCTGCCGCTGCTGTGCCTCGGCCTCCTGGCGCTGGTGCCCGCGTCCGACCTGGCGATCCAGCTGATCAACGCCTGGCTGATGGAGCGGTACGGGCCGCGGGTGCTGCCGCGGCTCGAGCTCCGCGACGGCGTGCCGCGGGAGCTGCGGACGCTGGTGGTCGTGCCGACGCTGCTGACCGGCCAAGCGGAGGTCGAGGAGCAGATCGCCCGCCTCGAGGTCCACTATCTCGCCAACACCGAGGACGAGCTGCGCTTCGCGCTGCTCTCCGACTGGACCGACGCCGCCGCCGAGACCATGCCCGGCGACGAGGAGCTGTTGGCCGCGGCGCGGGTGGGCATCGCCCGCTTGAACACCCGGCACGGCCCCGCCCCTGGCTCCGATCACGGCGATCATGGTGATCATGGCGACCCGCGATTCCTGCTGCTGCACCGCCGGCGCGTCTGGAGCGAGAGCGAAGGGTGCTGGCTCGGCTGGGAGCGCAAGCGCGGCAAGCTCGAGGAGCTGAACCGCCTGCTGCAGGGCGCCCGTGACACCACCTTCCTGTTCCCGGCCGGCGACAGCGGCGATGGCGGCCACGGCGGCCATGGCGAGAATGGCGAGAATGCCTCCGACAACGCGACGAACGGCCGGCCTCCCTTCGAGCCCGGCTCCGTCCGCTTCGTGCTCACCCTCGACGCCGACACTCGGCTGCCCCGCGAGGTCGCCCGCCGCCTCATCGGCACGCTCGCGCACCCGCTCAACCGGCCGCGCTTCGACGAGCGCCGCGGCCGCGTGGTCGAGGGCTACGGGATCTTGCAGCCGCGGATCACGCCGTCGCTGCCGTCCAGCCGCGAGGGGTCCCTCTTCCAGCGCATCTCCTCGGGCCCGGCGGGCATCGATCCCTACGCGGCGGCGGTGTCCGACGTCTACCAGGACCTGTTCGGGGAGGGGTCGTTCACCGGCAAGGGGATCTACGACGTCGACGCCTTCTCGGCGGCGCTGACCGGCAACGTGCCGGAGAGCACGCTGCTCAGCCACGACCTGCTCGAGGGGGTCCTGGCGCGCGCCGGGCTGGTGACCGACGTCGAGCTGCTCGAGGAGTTCCCGTCGCACTACGAGGCCGCCGCCACCCGCCAGCACCGCTGGGCACGCGGCGATTGGCAGCTGCTGCCGTGGATCTTCGGCCGCGCCCGCACCCCCGACGGCGGCCGCTTGCGCGCTTCGATCTCGGCGATCGGTCGCTTCAAGATGCTCGACAACCTGCGGCGGACGCTCTCGGCTCCCGCCGCCTACCTGCTGCTGGTCGCTGCTTGGACGCTGCCCGGGGTCTCGCCCGCCCTGTGGACGGGAGTCTGGCTGGCGAGCCTTGCCATCCCCGACTTCCTGCACTTGCTCTACGCGGCGGTGCCCCGCCGGCGCGGCATCTCCAAGCGCAGCCACCTGCGCGCCGTGGCCGGCGACTTCCTCCTCGCCGCCACGCGGGTGGTGCTCCGGGTCGCCTTCCTGGCCGACGCGGCGTGGCGGATGGGCGACGCCATCGTGCGCACCCTGGGCAGGGTCTACGTCACGCGCCGGCGCCTGCTGCAGTGGGTGACCGCGGCGCAGGCCAAGGCCAAGCTCGGGCTCGAACCGCGCTTCTTCTACCGCCGCATGGCGGGTGGGTTGGCGCTCGCGGCGGCGGCCGCCATCGCGATCGTCCTCAGGGCGGCGGCCACCCCTGCCCTCGCCGCCGTCTCCGGTCTCGCGCCCGGAACGTGGCCGCTGCTGGCGTGGGCGGGTCCGCCGCTGGTCCTGTGGGCGCTGGCGCCGGCGCTGGCGCGCTGGCTCAGCCTGCCGCCCGCCCCGGTCGAGCCGTTGCCGCTGCCGGCGGCCGAGGCGCTGCAGCTACGGCTCATCGGCCGCCGCACCTGGCGCTTCTTCGAGGCTTTCGTCGGCGCCGAAGACCACGCGCTGCCGCCGGACAACTTCCAGGAATCGCCGCGGCCGGTGGTCGCGCACCGCACCTCGCCCACCAACGTCGGCCTCTACCTGCTGTCCATCGTCGCCGCCCGCGAGCTCGGCTGGCTGGGCATCCTCGACTGCGTGACGCGTCTCGAGGAGACGATGCGGACGATGCGCGGCCTCGATCGCTTCCGGGGCCACTTCCTCAACTGGTACGACACC
>DATDGZ010000011.1:0-8914 GCA_036521795.1 Thermoanaerobaculia bacterium
GACCACCTGGTCGGCCGCGGCGAGAATCTTCTCCTTCTGGGTCTGCTGGCCGTAGGGCTTGGGAACGTAGTAGCCAGGGCGGAAGAAGACCTGGGCGCCCTTGCCGGCCTGGCCCGTCAGCTCCACCCGCAGCTTGTGATAGGAGCCGTCGTGCTTCACCTCGTCCGGCTGGAAGGTCAGCACGTAGGTGACGCTGGTCTTCTTCAACAGCTGACCCATGGCGACGCCGAGGTCATTGAAGTTGTGGTACAGCTCGCCGCCGGTGTCGTGGGCCATGGCGAACAGGGCGCCCTCGCCCGACCGGCGCACCGGCGCCTCGCCCTGCTGCGATGGACCATTGATCCTCGACACCGGCAAGGTCAGCGCGCCGGCGGACTGCGGAGTCTGCGAACGCGCGCCGCCGATGTCGATCGATTGGATGATGCAGTCGGAGCGCCGGAACTCCTCCATCATCTTCTCCAAGACGTTGGCGCCGCGGGTGTCGCCGTAGCGCTGGTCGGAGTCGGTCAGGTATCCCTGGCCCTGGACGGTCATCTCGGCCATCTGGGCCTGGTCGGCGGCGCTCTCGGAGCCTTGCAGCAGCGAGGTGTCGAAGCCCTCGGAGAGGTAGATCACCTCCTTGCGGCCATGGATACCCGCCAGCAGCCGCGCGAGATCGGTGAACGAGCGGGCGAGCGCGCCGACCACCGCCTGCTGCTGCTGGCGGTTGGCACGCTCCGACATGCGCGCCAGGTCCTGGTTGTTCTCGGTCACAGCGGGTCCCGCCTTGCCCGTGTCCGGCTGCGCGGCGATCAGCTGCAGCGGGTCCGGGTTGCGGTCGACCAGTTGCGGCAGGCCGAGGTTGTCGATCGCCTGCGACACCTGCCGCCGGTCGGAGGTGAAGCCGAGCAGCAGCCGCGGGCCGTTGGCCGAGCTGTAGCTCGCCACCGCCACGAGATCGGAAGGATGGAGCGCCGGCAGCATCTCGCGCACCATCTGGCGCGCCTTGACGATCGAGCTCGGCTCGGAGAACGACAGGTCGAAGAGGAATAGGAAGTGGCGCCGCAGCGAAGGCGCGAGAGCGGCCATGGCCGGCCCCCGTTCCCCCGCCAGGTCCAGCACTTCGAAGCCGGTCACCTTCTGCTTCCGGCGCCCGTCGTAGACCTCGAAGTCGGCGGCGGTGAGCCCGCGCACCGGCTCGCCGTTGCGCACCACCTGCACCGGCACCTGCACCGCCACGACTTCGGTGGTCTCGGCGAGCGCGCCCGCCTTGGCGGCCGCGGCCGGGGCCGCCCATAGCCCCGCGCCGCCCGCGGGCCACAGGACCCATGCCGCCGCCAGGGCAAGGCACAGCCCGGCGGCCGGCAGCGCGCGCCGGGGGAACGATGACGATCTCGATGACATGACGTGGTCCTTTCTCTGGCAGTGACCTGCCGATCTTATACGGGCCCTAACCCCGGGTCCTCGGCCCCGGCGCCGCCACCACGAACCGGGCGGCGCTGTCGTGAGCGACCCCGTGGGCATCGACGAGCGCGATCCTCAGCCGGTACTCGCCGGGCTCGAGACCCCGCGGCGCCCGGAACGTGGCGGTCAGCCGCTCGGCGCCCCCTTCATCCGGCGGCTGGCGGACGTCGAGGGTGAGGTCTCCCCGCCCCAGGTCCCGGCCGTCGGCCGACAGCACCGTGGCGCGGGCCTCGAGGGCGCCGGCCGGGAGGTTGTAGCCGACCAGGGCCACGGCCACGTCCTGCGCTGCCGCCAGGGCCGGCCGCAGGGCCGGAACGTAGGCCCTGTCGCGCACCATGAACGGGTAGGGGACCTCCCGCTCCCCGTTCTTCGCCGTCTCGCGCACCATCAGCCACCGCCCCGGGTTCTCGGCGAAGAACGGCGGCAGCAGCACCGGCGGCGACCGGTCGAAGGCGGGCACCGAGAGCGGCTGGGAGCTCAGGCCGTAGTCGCCGTTGCCGGCATTGCGCACCAGCACCCGCAGGCTGTAGTCGCCCGGCGGCAGGTCGAGGTGGCCGAGGAACTTGAGGCCGGTCCGATCCAGCAGCGGGATCACCTTGGCGAGCTCGAAGCGCAGGCTCTGGCTGAAGAAGTCCTGGATGGCTCCGGCCGCGTCGATGGCATAGGCGTAGACCTCCACCGGCAGGACCTCGCCGGCGGTGCCGTTGAGCAGCGAGGCGCCGTCCGCTTCGATCACCACCGCCACGTAGGCCTTGTCCGCGGCGGCCTCGGCACCCGCCGCACCTCCCGCGCTTCCCGCGCTTCCCGCAGCATGGCCTCCCGCCGCCACCGCTCCCGGCCGGCCCGGCGGAGCGAACGGCGCCGCCAGCACCGCGATGCGCATCTCGCCGCGGTCGCCGCCGCCGATCACGGTCTCCGCCACGGCCAGCTGTCTCTCGCCGGCGCTGCGTTGCCGGTAGGGGCGCGGGGCATAGTAGCCCTGGCGGTAGGAGATCTGCGCTCCCCGCGTCGCGGGGCCGCTCTTCAGCGCCACGCGCAGGGGATGATAGGAGCCGTCATGCTTCAGCCCCTGCGGCTGAATGCTCAGCACGTAGGTGAGGCTGCTCTTCGCCAGCATCTGGCCCATCGCCGCGCCCAGGTCGTTGAAGTTGCGGTAGAGCTCGCCGCCGGTGTCGTGCGCCATCACGAACAGGGAACCCTCGCCCGACGGGCGCACCGGCCCCTGGTCGCCCTGCGCCCGCAGGCCGCCGACGTCCACCGCCTGGATGACGCAGTCGGCGCGGCGGAATTCCTCCATCATCTTCTCGAGCACGTTGGCGCCGCGCGTGTTGCCGTAGCGCGCGTCGGAATCGGTCAGGTATCCCTCTCCCGCGATCGACTGCGCCGCGATCTTGCCCTGGTCTTCCGCGCTCTCGACCCCGTGCACGATGGAAGTGTCGAAGCCTTCGGACAGGTAGATCACCTGCTTGCGGCCGTGAACGCTCGCCATCAGCCGGGCGAGGTCGGTGAACGAGCGGGTGAAGGCGCCGACCACCGCCTGCTGCTGCTGGCGGTTGGCGCTGTCCGACGCCTGGGCCTGGGCGTTCAGGAAGTCGATGAGCGCGGCCTCCATCGCCTGCCGCGGCGTGGCGGACCCGATCGCCGTCGCGGCCAGCGCCAGCCGCCCGGCGGTGGAGCTGCTCTCCTCGGCGGCGACCAGCTGCAGCGGGTCGGCGTTGCGGTCGACCAGCTCCGGCAACCCGAGCGTGTCGATCGCCGTCAGCGCCTGCCGGCGGTCGGAGGTGAAGCCGAGCGCGAGCTTCGGCCCGCCGGCCGAGCTGTAGGTCGCCACCGCCACCAGGTCCGCGGGGTGGAGCGACGGCAGCATTCCGCGCACCATGTCACGCGCCCGCACGATCGACTTCGGCTCGGAGAAGGAGAGATCGAAGAGGAACAGGAAATGGCGCCGCAGCGAAGGCGGGATCGCCGCCACCGCCTGCCCCTGCCGCGCCCGCAGATCGAGCGCCTCGAAGCCGGTCACCGGCTGCCGCTGGCGCCCCTCATAGACCTCGAAGTCGGCGGCGGTGAGCCCGCGCACCGGCTCGCCGTCCCTCACCACCTGCACCGGCACCTCGACTGCCACCACCTCGGTGGTCTCGGACAGCGCTCCGGACCCGGCGGGCGGGGCCAGCGGCGCCGCCCACGGCCCGCCGCCGGCAGGGCCCAGAGCCATCATCGCGCTCAGCGCGAGGACCAGCCCTGCGGCTGGCCTGCAAGAAGATCTCTGACCTTGCACGGTGCACCCCCTCCATCGACGAATCACGTTTTCACGTCGATGGTGGCTATGTAGCACCTTTGGCGCAAAAAGGCAAACGGCTTTGGCGGATTTTAACTATCTGAGTACCTGGAAGGGCAGCGAGCTCGCCTCCGTCTGGCCGTTCGTCCGGTTCGTCAGCGCGACCCGCAGCACGTAGTCGCCGGGGTGGAGGCCGGTCGGCTCGAACGTCGCGAGCAGCTCGTCGCGGCCGGCGACCCCGGTCTTGGTGCGCTCGACCAGCGCGAGGCTGCCGCCGGTCGAGGTGCTGCCGTCGGCGTCGAAGACCTTCCCCTCGAGGGTCAGATCGCCCTTGCCGAGATCGTAGCCCACCAGGCAGAGCCGAGCTTTGTCGGCGCCGCCCAGCACCGGGCGGGCGGCGGGCACATAGGGCTCGCCCTTGACGGTGAAGGGATAGACCACGGACGCGCTGTCGCCGCCCTTCGGGCGCTCCCGCACCATGACCCAATGCCGCCGCCCCTCGATGAACAGCGGCGGCAGCAGGACCGGTTGATGCTTCTGGTAAGCCGGCACGGCAAGCGCCGCCGCCTGCACGCCGGTGCGGCCCGACTCCGCGTCGCGCACCAGCACGCGCACCCGGTAGTCGCCGGGAGGCAGCTCGAGATGGCCGTAGTACTTCACCCCGGCGGCGGCCAGCGCCTCGTGCCCTTGCTTGACGTCGAGCGCGATCCGGCGGGTGAAGAAGTCGGCCATCCGCCCCTGGCGGTCGATGACGTAGGTATAGAGCTCGAGGCCCAGCCTGTCCGACTTCTGCCGGCCCGCCAGCAGGCTCGGCCCCGACACCTCGACGATCACCGGCACGTACGCCCGCTGCTCGCTGGCCCGGAAGGGCGCCACCAGCAGGTTGACGTCGAGGTCGGAGCGCGGCACCGCGCTGGCGATGCCCTCGGCGGCCAGCAAGGTCTTCTCGAGCGGCGACAGCTCCTGGTAGGGCCGCGGCGCGTAGTAGCCGGCGCGGTAGGAGAGGCGCGCACCGGCCGCCCGGGTCTTGACCCGCAGCCGGTGATAGGCGCCGTCGGCCTTCAGATCGGAGCGCTGGAAGGCCAGCAGGTAGGTGACGGTCGAGCGCTGCAGCACCCGGTCGAGCTGCTCGCGGAAGTTGTTGGCGTCCTTGAACAGGTCGCCGCCGGTCTCGTTCGCGAGGTAGAAAAGGGCGTCCTGGCCGGATACCGGCGGCGCATCGGTGGCGTTGCTCTGGGCACGCAAGCCACCGATGTCGATGGCCTGGATGACGCAGTCGGCGCGCCGGAACTCCTCGAGCATGCGGTTGACCGCGCTCTGCAGCGAGGTGTTGCCGTAGCGCTTGTCGTTGTCGATCAGCTGCAGGTTGCCGAGCGCAATGTTGAGCGCCTCGGTCGACGCCTCGTCGGTGCCCGGGTCTTCGCGGCCGAGCAGCAGGCGGCTGTCGAAGCCCTCCGAGAAGTAGACCACCGTCTTGCGCCCCTGGAGGCCGGCGAGCGCCTTGGCCATGGCGCCGAGCGCCCTGGTGTAGGCGACGATCTGGCTGCGCTCGAAGGCCCGTAGCTCCCGTTCCTCGGCGGCGCGCTGCGCGACGAGGGTGTCGAGCAGCGCCTCGTTGGCGGCGTCGCGCACGTCCTGCTTCGGGTTGCCGCTGCCGCCGCCGGCGCCGAGAGCGCCGGGCGGGAGGGCGGCGTCGAACCCGCCGCCGGCAATCCCGGCCGGCGGCGTGATCACGAAGCGCAGCGGATCGGCGTCGGCCTGCCCGACCTTCTCGCTCTTGTCCAACCCGAGAGTGCCGATGGCGTGCGCCAGCTGGGCGCGGTCAGGGGTGAAGGTCAGCACCAGGCGCGGACCGCTCGCCAGCGAATAGGTCGCCACCGCCACGAGGTCGGTGGGACGCAGCGAGTGGAGGACGAAGTCGCGGGCCGCGAGGCGCGCCCGGAGCACTGCCGTGGGGTTGGAGAAGGAGACGTCGAAGAGCAGCATGAAGTGGCGGCGGACGGCGGAGCTCACGGCGTCGACGTCGGCGACCGTGGCGACGCCGCCGGGTCCCTCGGCCGCGACGTCCGGCGGCGCCTGGTCCGGCCGCAGCGCATCCAGGTCCACCACCTCGAAGTGGGTGATGGGCTGCCGGGCTCCCTCGTCGAAGACCTCGAAATCGGCGGCGGTCAGGCCGCGCACCGGATGGCCCTCACGGTCGGCGACGTTGACCGGCACCTCCACCGCCACCACCTGGGTGGTGTCCTCGAAACGCGGCGGCGCGGCGGGAGAGGCGGCGGCGAGCAGCGGCAGCGTGAGCACGCTCACGAGCAACGCCCGGCGGCGTCCAGCGAGCTGGTGCGGCTTCATGAGGTCCTCCTTGCGGGCGAAAGAGCAATCGCGCGCACCATCGTACGCCCAAGTGCTCCCGACCGGAAGACGATTGTCTCTTCGAGCGCCGGTGTCCCGTGCCTCGGGGCCGCCGCCTCCTTGTCACTTGCCCAGCAAGTACGCGTACCTGAGCGCTTCGCGGTCGTTGGCGTCCAGCCTGAGGGCCCGCTCGAGGTAGTGCCTCGCCTTCTCGAGGTCGCCCAGGGCCAGGTAGACCTTCATCAGCCCGACGTGGACCTCGGGCACCTCGCTGTCGAGGCGGAGCGCGTGCACCATGTAATCGAGCGCCTTCTGCGTCTCGCCGCGGGCCAGCGCCATGTCTCCCTCGTAAATATAGAAGAACGGGTTGGTGGTGTTCGACTGCTCGACCTGCGCCAGCAGCCGGTCCGCCTCGTCGCCGCGCCCCAGCTGCTGGTAGGCCCGGCTCATGTTGGTGAGGATCATGCTGTTGGCGGGGTCCGATTCCAGGCCTTTCCGGTAGAGCGCGAGCGCGCCCTCGTAGTCGCCCGCGCGGGCCTTGCAGACACCCAGGTTGTTGAGGCTCTTCTCGAACCGGGGAGCGATCTCGTTCGCCACCGTCAGCTGGCGGATGGCGAGCTGCAGATCGCCGGCGAGCAGCGCCTCGGCGCCCAGGTTGTTGTAGAAGTGGGCGACCGCGGTGAGATCGTCGATCGGCTTGAACTGGCGGTACGCCTTGGGACGATAGGGCAGGAAGTCGTAGGTCTCGAGCTTCCCCCCCAGGTACATGCCGCCGACGATGTGCCCCTGGCTGATCACCAGCCCGCCGCGATGGTTCCAGGTCTGGTAGTCGGTGACCTCGACGTAGAAGGGATTGAGGCCGACGTCGCGCGCCAGGCCGACGAACAGGTTGACGAAGGAGAGGCAGTTGCCATGGCGGGTACGGAAGGTCTCGACGGCATCGCGGGTCGGAGCCAGGGAGTACTTCAGCCCCAGGTCGTCGAAGACGAAGCCGATCAGCTGCGTGGCCTTGTGATCCTCGCTGCCGTTCACGGGCCCCCTGAGCTTCCTCAGGGTGACCCGCACCTCGTCGTCGATCTGGAACGGCACGACCACGCCTGGCAGGTCCGCCGGCTTGATCCGCTGGCTGTACTGCTCGCGCAGGAAGGCCGCCGCGTCGAATGGCTGGTACTGCGAACAGCCGGCGGCGGCCGCGAGCGCTCCCCAGGCCACGATCCACAGCCGCCGACGCTGTCTGCGCTGTCTGAGCCGTCTCTCCATCGCGCGGCCAATATAGCAGGGAAGCATCCGGTTCAAAATTCCGGATCGATTCGATCCAGAGGATTGGACCAGTCGCCCGAAGAGCCTCACCTCGGCCACCAATAATGGCCATAAGCCGTTTGTTTTCAATAGTTGATTCCAACCCCGCCAAGTGGCACTCAGCTTGCTTGACTACGGGCAAGATGATCGCTAGAGTTCTTCGTTCGGAGCTATCGATCAATCCAGTCCTTGCGGAAGGAGGTGTTGCACGGCACCTGTTCCTCGCGTAGACCCTGGAATCTCTTCGCTTTCCAGAGCCCTTGCTGGGCGCGTCCTGCGCGCGAACGATCTCTTTGCCGCGCGATGCCTGCCTCTTCCGGGGGCCCATCAACCACCTTTAATGGGAGGTTCTGCATGACGAGTAAGAATCAATGGGGACGGCTCGTGGCCTTCGCCGCGGTGCTGCTGGTGCTCGGCTCGGGCGCCGCATTCGCCCAGCTGCAGACCGGCAACCTCTACGGCAAGATCAGCGACCAGACCGGCGCTGTCCTGCCGGGCGTCACGGTCACCTTGGACACCGGCGAGGCGCCGCAGGTCCAGGTCACCAACGCCCAGGGCGAGTTCCGGTTCCTGAGCCTCGCTCCGGCCAACTACAAGATCAAGGCGGAGCTGCAGGGCTTCTCGCCGGTCGAGTACCCGCACATCGTGATCAACGTCGGCCGTAACACGAACATCGAGGTCACCATGAACTCGGCGGTCGAGGACGTGATCACCGTCACCTCGGAGAGCCCGCTGCTCGACGAGCGGGCGATCCGCACCGGCAACACCGTCAGCCAGAACGAGCTGGCGAGAATCCCCACCGCGCGCGACCCCTGGACCGTCCTGCAGTCGACGCCAGGCGTGCTCATCGACCGTGTCAACGTCGGCGGCAACGAGAGCGGCCAGCAGTCGACCTACACCGGCCCCGGCTCGTTCCAGGCCCAGTCGATCTGGTCGGTGGACGGCGTGGTGATCACCGACATGGCGGCGATCGGCTCGACGCCCTCCTACTTCGACTTCGGCGCCTTCGAGGAGATGCAGATCTCGACCGGCGGCTCGGACGCCACCATCGCCACCGGCGGCGTCGTGCTGAACCTGGTGACCAAGCGCGGCACCAACGAGTACCGCGGCTCGGCCCGCTACCTGCAAGCGCCTGGCAGCACGCAGTCGAACACCGGCTTCAGCGCGACCAACCTGCCCAACGACCCGAACCCGACCAGCAGTGGAAAGCAGCCAGTGTTCGGCACTGGCGTCGCCGGCTTCTCCAACAAGATCAACAAGGTCGACGACTGGGGCGGCGAGGTCGGCGGCCCGATCCTCAAGGACCACATCTGGGCCTGGGGCTCCTACGGCCAGCAGGACGTCAGCGTGCAGACGCTGCCGAGCCTCGCGTCGCCGGACGGCTTGACCGACAAGACCAAGCTCCCCACCTGGAACGCCAAGGTCAACGCCCAGGTCACGGCGAGCAACTCGCTGACCCTCTTCGGCAGCAACAACTCCAAGCAGAAGCAGGGGCGCAACGCCGGCCCCACCCGCACGCTGCCCAGCGCCTGGGACCAGGGCCAGTTC
>DATDGZ010000012.1:0-33069 GCA_036521795.1 Thermoanaerobaculia bacterium
GGCCTACGCGGACGCGCCGATCTTCGCCCGCACCAGCGGCTACCTGCGGCGCTGGCACGCCGACATCGGCGCCCGGGTCAAGCAGGGCGAGCTGCTGGCCGAGATCGAGACCCCCGAGGTGGACCGGCAGCTCGACCAGGCGCGCGCCGACCTCGCCACCGCCAGCGCGAACTCCGAGCTGGCCGAGGTCATCGCCGCGCGCTACGTCGAGCTGCGCAAGACCGACTCGGTGTCGCAGCAGGACCTCGACAACGCCCAGGGCGATGCCAAGGCCAAGCTGGCAATGGTCCACTCCGCGCAGGCCAACGTCCGGCGGCTCGAACAGCTGCAGTCGTTCGAGAGGGTCTATGCTCCCTTCGACGGCGTGGTCACCGCGCGCAACACCGACGTCGGCCAGCTGATCGATTCCGGCAGCGCCTCGGGCCCGTCCCGCGAGCTCTTCCACGTCGCCGCCACGCGCACGCTGCGGGTCTACGTCAACGTGCCGCAGGTCTACTCGCCCACCGCCCACCCCGGGGTGAGCGCCTACCTGACGCTGGCCGAAGCGCCCGGCAAGCGTTTCCCGGGCAGGCTGGTGCGCAATGCCAAGGCGATCGACGTCTCGAGCCGCACCCTGCTGGCCGAGGTGGACGTGGACAACGCCGGCGGCGAGCTGCTCCCGGGCGCCTATGCCCAGGTCCATCTCGAGCTGACGGGGGCGACCGGCACCCTGGTGGTCCCGGTGAGCGCCCTCATCTTCCAGTCCGAAGGCCTACGCCTCGCCACCATCGACGCCGCCAATCGCGCGCACCTGACGCAGGTGATGCCGGGAAGGGACTTCGGCAACGAGGTCGAGATCGTCGCCGGCCTCGCGCCGGGCCAGCGAGTGATCGACAGCCCCCCCGACTCCCTGGTCGAAGGTCAGCAGCTCCGCGTCGTGCCCGCGGGCTTCTCGACCCGCAGGTAGCCGCCTCAGTAAGGCCGGGCCTGGCAGAGCCCGCATGCCCGGTGGATCAGGGAAGCCGATCGCCTCGCTCCGCGTGTCGACCACCGGCCGCCCGTCCCTTTCCCGGCCTTTCAAGCCGGCCTCCGCGCGAGGGCCGCGTTGACGTCGGCGATCATCGCCAGGAGGCTGGCCCGCACCATCGCGCGATAGGCGCCGGCTGACGTGGCCGCCTCCGCCCCCTCGGGATAGGTGACGCTGCGCGAGGCGCTCACCACGGCGCCCAGGCCGTCGCGGTCGAAGCAGGCGGCCAGGCCTTCGGCGCCGCCGCCCTGGGCGCCGTAGCCCGGCAGCAGGAAGATGGCGCGCGGCATCAGCCGGCGCAGCCTGGCGGCATCGGCGGGGAAGGTGGCGCCGACGACGGCGCCGACCGAGCTGTAGCCGGCGGCGCCCACGAGCCGTTCGCCGAGCCGGGCGACCATGGCCGCGACGCGCTCGTCGACCGTCCCTCCGCCCGCCAGGCCCAGGCCCTGGAGGTCCGCCGAGCCCGGGTTCGAGGTCCTGGCCAGCACGAAGATGCCTGTCCCCTGGCGGCGGCAGACGTCCACCCAGGGCTCGAGGCTGTCGCCGCCGAGGTAGGGTGAGACGGTCGCGGCGTCGGCGCCCACCGTCGGCCGGGCCTCCCCACGCCAGTCCAGCTCGCCGAGGAGGGCCTCGGCGTAGGCGGCCGCGGTGCTGGCGATGTCGCCGCGCTTGGCGTCGAGGATCACCAGCAGGCCGGCGGCGCGGGCGGCGCGCACCGTCTCGAGCAGCGCGCGCAATCCCGGGACGCCGAGCAGCTCGTAGAAGGCGCTCTGCAGCTTGACCGCCGGCGCGTGCTCGGCGACGGCGTCGATCACCGCCCTGCCGAAGCCGGCGAGAATCGCGTAGGCCGCCTCGTCGCGCGGCATCGCCGCCGCCTCGTCGGCCAGGAAGCGCGGCATCGCCTCCAGGCGGGGATCGAGGCCGACGACGCACGGGCTGCCCTTGGCGCGGATCGCCGCGATCAGGCGGTCGGAGAAGTCAGGTCCCATGTCAGCGGTCGAATCAGCGGTCGAAGAGGTTGCTCCAGCCCTCGCCGAGCAGGTTGACCAGGCCGCCGAGCAGGTTGCGATTGGGCTCGGCGTATCCCCAGCTGCCGCCGCCGAGGGAGCTCCTGGCTTCCGCCTCGAGCCGCTGCTCGCGGGCTGCCGTCCGGGCTTCCTCGGCCGCGAGCTGGCCGGCCCGCTCCTCGCCGCCACCCTGGATCCAGGCCAGCACCCGCGGCAGCTCGTCGAGGTCGAACCAGATGCCGTGGGCGCCGCAGACGTCGAGGATGACGCCGCTCTTGCGGCCGTAGTTCTGGCGGTTCATCAGGGCCCCGCAGACGGGGCAGGGACGATAGAGGTGGCCGCCGCCCGCCCCCTCCCCGCCGGCCCCCGCCGCCGCCGTCCCCGCCGGCCGCTCCGGCCGCGCCCCCTGGATCGCCACCGCCGCGCCGCCGAGCTGCCCATGCCGTGCGCGCACCAGCAGCACCTCGAACACCCTGCGCTCGGCCCACAGGCCGCCGCAGATCACGCACTCGGACACCGCCACCGGTTCGCCGGCAAACTGCCGGCTGCGCAGCAGCTGGCGCGGGCCGCACGCGGGACAGCGCAGCGTCGTCGCCGCGGCCGCCGCCTGGTCGGCCAGGATCGGGCTGCCGCAGTGGTCGCAGAAGCGCGCCCCGCTGCTCACCCGCGCCATGCAGACCGGGCAGATGGTATCGATGTCGCGCTCGTGGACGGTGAAGCTCGCTCCGCAGTAGCGGCACTCCGGCTCGTCACCCTCCCGCGGCGCGCCGCAGGCCGAGCAGCGCACCACCGCCGAGTCGTGGGCCGCCAGCGGCGGCACCGCCACCATCGCGCCGCACGGGCAGGGCACCAGCTCCCCGGCGGCGCGGTCGCCGGCGTCGAGCTGGCGCCGGCAGCGGCCGCAGACGATCAGGTGGAGCATGGACATGGCTTCGCCGGCAGCGGAGCCGGCGCCTCAATCGGCGCTCTCCAGGTCCGTCATCGACCGCAGCACCTCCTCGCCCGCGGGAAGACCGAAGCGGCCGCCGGCGAACATGGCCGAGAACGCCGCCACCACGCGCGGGCAGAACTGCGTCCCGGCCGCGCTCTCGATCTCCGCCGCCGCCCGCTCGCCCGACAGCCCCTGGCGATACGGCCGGCTGGTGGTCATGGCGTCGAAGGTGTCGGCGACGGCGATGATGCGAGGTGCCAGCGGGATCTGGTCGCCCTCGAGGCCGTCGGGATAGCCGCTGCCGTCGACGCGCTCGTGGTGGCTGCGCACCCCGGGCAGCACGTGCGGGCTGGAGAGATGCGCGACGATCGAAGCGCCGTCCGTGGTGTGGCGGCGCATCACCTCGGCCTCGTCCGCGTCGAGCGGCGCCGGCTTGCCGAGGATGCGGTCCGGCACGCCGATCTTGCCGATGTCATGGAGAGTCGCCGCCAGCCACAGGTCTTTGAGGTCGCGTTGGCCGAGCCCCAGCTCGGCGCCCAGCAGCAGGGAGTAGCAGACCACCCGGCGGACGTGGCCGCCGGTATAGGGGTCCTTCTTCTCGAGCGTCTCGGCGAGGGCCGTCACCATGTTCATGAACTGCCGCCGCTGCGCCGCGTAGAGGCTGGCGTTCTGCAGCGGATGCGCCAAGATGCCGGCGAACAGTTGCACGCGGCGCAGGTCGTCGCCGGAGAAGCGCTCGCGGTCGACCGGGTTGAGCAGCTGCAGCACGCCGACGACCCGGCCGTTGGCGAGCAGCGGCACCGCCAGGATGGCCCGCGTCTTGAACACCCCCTGCGGGTCGCCGTGCCAGCGCGGGTCCGCGGCGACGTCGTTGACCACCTCCGGGCGCGCGGATTGCGCCACGCTGCCGACGATGCCCTGGCCGAGCGGCACCCGCAGGCCGCGGATCTCGCCTGCCGCACGCCCGCGCACGACGCGGAAGAACAGCTCTCCGCGCTCGTCGTCCAGCTCCCAGATCGAGCTGGTCTCGGCCTGGCAGACCCGCTCGGCGGTCGACAGGGCGACCTCCAGCACCGTCGCCAGGTCCAGGGAGGAGGCGAGCTGGGCGCCGATCTCGAGCAGCGTCTCGTACTCGGCCAGCCGGCCGGCACCCGCCGGAGCGTCCTCAGCCCGCGGTGTCTGTGTCTCCGGTGTCTCCGGTATCTCCGGCGCCTTCTCGGCGATCCTGGCCTCTGCCAAGGAATCTCCTCCTACGCGCTCTGCGCCTCGAGCTCCCGGTGCAGCTCTTCGACCGTCTGGAAGCGCTCGGCCGGGTCCTTGCGCAGGCAGCGCAGGATCGCCGCCTCGAGCCGCGGCGGCATCTCCGGCCAGCGGCTGCGCGGCGCCGGCGGCTCTTCCTGCAGGTGCTTGACCAGCACCTCCATCGCGGTGTCGGCCCGGAAGGGCACGTCGCCGGTGAAGATCTCGTACAGCACCACCCCCGCCGAGTAGATGTCGGCGCGGGTGTCGATCTCGCCGCTCTGCACCTGCTCCGGCGCCAGGTATTGCGGTGTGCCGACGACGAAGCCGGCCTGGGTCTGGCCGGGAGTCAACCGCGAGACCGGGCGGGCGATGCCGAAGTCCATCAGCTTGGCGTTGCCGGTCGGCTCGAGGATCAGGTTCTCGGGCTTGATGTCGCGGTGGATCACCCCCACCGCGTGCGCCGCGCCGAGCCCGGAGCACAGCTGCTTGCCCAGCCGCAGCCCGGCCGAGTAAGGCAGCCGGTGGGCCTGGTCGAGCATGTAGCGCAGGGTGACGCCGCGGACGTATTCCATGGAGATGAACGCGACCTTGTCGAGCTCGCCGAAATCGAAAGTGCGCAGCACGTTGGGATGGGTGATCTTGCGCGCCAGCTTGATCTCGCTCTTCATCCGCTCGAGCTGCACCCGGTCGCCCCACAGATCGCGCCGCAGCACCTTGAGCGCCACCAGGTCGTCGAGCTCGCGGTCGCGGGCCTTGTAGACCACTCCCATGCCGCCGGTGCCGAGCACCGACAGCACCTGGAAGCGCCGCCCCATCAGGGTGCCGGGTGCGATGCCGGAGAGGGTGAGCAGCGCCGCCTCCTCGCCGCCGGCCGCCTCCGCCTCGCCGGCGGGAGTGATCGTCTGGCTGCCGGCCAGGCGCGCCGCGAGGTCGGCGGTGAGCACGTAGATCGGCTGCGGGCTGATCAGGCCGCGGCGGGGCGCCAGCTCGTAGCCGGCGCGCACGAAGTACTCTCGGAGTTGCTGATATACATCGCGCCCCAGCACCAGGTCCCCGGAAGTCGCCTCGCGCAGCAGGCTCTCGAGCTGTTGCACCGGCTGCCCCACCATGCCGCGCTCCGACTGATCGCCCCAGGCCACCGGCCCGGTCACCACGGTGCCGGCGGCGAGGGCGATGCTCGGCGCCTCGGAGCCGGTCTCGTCGCTCCAGACGCTGTGCGGCTGCAGGATCTCGGCCGCCGCCGCCAGCGGACCGAGCGGCCGCCTGCCGCGGTCGAAACGTGCCAGCACGCGGTGGCCGGCGATGCCCTCGATCTGGCCGCCGGCGGTGGTGATCGTCGCCTCCAGGTGCTGCATGGCAAGGCCCAGCCGCTCGATCACCTGGTCGGCGCCGGCCTCGAGATGCGGGTTGGCGTAGCCCCGCAGCTCGATGCCCATGAGCAGCGAGTCGCGCGCCTGGGGCGCGCCGATCACCACCCGCGCCGGCGCCGGCTCCGGCAGGTTGCGCGACAGCTCGGTGACGTAGGTCTCCATGTCCCGCTTCTCGCGCAGGTCGGACATCAGCTGGTCGAAAGCGCCGGCAAGCTGGCCGATCTCGTCGGCGTGCTCGGCGACGATGCGCTGGTTGTAGTCGCCCTGGCGCGCCGCCGCGGTGGCCTCCACCAGCCGCCGCACCGGCTGCAGGGTGCGCCGGGCGAAGGCGAGCGAGAGGAACGGCGCGATCAGCAGCGCCGCCAAGCCGGAGAGCAACACCACCTCCTCGATGCGCCGGAAGGGCGCCATCTCCCGGCCCATCGAGGCCAGGGCGACCGAGTTGCCGACCGGCCGGCCGGCGGCGTCGCTCAGCTGCGACAGCAGCGCCATCCAGGGGGCGTCGTTGAGCGACAGCTCGACGTCGCGCGGCTCGCCGCGGCCGCGAGCGGTGAGCGGCTTGTTCCCGGAGAGAGTGGTGAGCGCGGCCGCGAGCGGCTGCTGCAGGCTGGGGTCGAGGGTGCTCGCCACCACCCGCACGCCGTTCGGATCGCTGGCGACGAAGGCGACGTCGCCGCCGCTGGTGGAGTTGACCCGCTTCGCCGAGGCGTTGGTGATCTCGAACGCCGTCACCGTGTAGCCGAACACCTCGAAGGCCTGGGTCATCGGCACCGCGACGGCATAATACAGACGGTCGCCCTCGCGCCAGACGCCGGCGCTCTCGGTCGGACCGCTCAGCGCCTCGCGGATCAGCGGCTGCTGCGACAGGTCCTGGCGCGAGGCGGGATTGTCGGTGCGGGCGATCACCCGCCCGGCGGGGTCGAGCACCATGGCGAAGGTGAACTTGTAGGCGGCCTGGTGGCTGCCCAGCAGGTCCAGGATCGAGGCCGTGTCCTTCTGGCTCTGGGCCTCGGCGATGTAGGCCTTGAGGTAGGGGTCCTGGACGAGCAGCTGCGAGATCAGCTTCAGCTGATCGTAGTAGGCGGACTGCAGCGTCTCCTGGGCGGCGGCGGTGCCCTGCAGCGAATCGAGCGCCGACCGGCGGGCGATGTTGCGCACCAGCAAGGCGGTGACCGCCACCGAGGCGCCCACCGAGAGCGCGATCAGCAGCGAGGTGACCAGGAAGATCCGGGTCCCCAGCGACAGGTTCCGCAGGCCGCCGGTGCTCCCGGTGCTCCCGGTGCTATCGGTAGGAGTCACCGCGGGTATAGGACTCGCCGGTCTTGTTGAGGTGAGGAAGCAGCTTCGGACGCACCACGACGAGCCGCGCCTGGAGCGGCGGCGCGCCCGCCGGCAGCGGCAGCGTCACCTCCTCCGACCAGGGATCCGCCTGCTCGTGCCAGACGGTCAGCTTGCCCGGCCCCCTGGGCAGGCCGGTGAGCCGGAAGGCGCCGTCGGCGCCGGGCGAGGCGAAGAAGGAGGTGTCGAGCACCAGGACGTAGGCGGTCATCGCCTGGTGCACGTTGCAGTAGACGCGCACCACGCCCGCCTTGTCGAAGCGCTTCTCCTTCGGCGGGCCGACGCGGTAGATGCCGAGGTCGAAGGCATTGCCCGGCGACACCGAGAAGACGTTGTGCAGAATGGAGTCCTCGTTCGGGAACTGCACGCGGCTGCCCACCGGCACCGCCAGCACGTGCGGAAAGAATTCCTTGTGCTTGGTCAGCAGCTGGTACGGCGCCTCGGGCTCCTTCGCCGCGTGGGGCGTATGCGCCGCTGCCTCCGGCTCGAAGTAGACCACCGCCTGGACCGGATCGGCGCCGCGGGCCGGACCCTTGCCATCCTTGGCAAGCAGCACCAGGTGGCCGCCCAGCTCCTCGGCGGCCAGCGGCGGCGCGCCGGCCAGGAGGGCGGCGGCGGCGAGGAGGACGGCCACGGCGGCCACGGCGGCCACGGCGAGGCCAACCGGCGCGACCGCGGCGGCAGCCAGGCCGGCAAGGCGGCCCAGCCGTCGGGGGCTGGATTCCGGAATTGGCAGGTTCATGGTCGGCCCTCGTCCCAGGCGAAGCTCGGCACCGTCGCAGGCAACAGGTTCCAGGCCCGTACTCTAGATGGAACCCGCCCCGGCGTAAAGGACGGCTGGACCATCGGGGACCATCGGGGACCAAATGCCGTGGCTCCGTTCGCGCTGCCTCCCCAAGGGCGAGGGTTTCCAAAGGCACCAACCTCGGACTTCGGGTGCCTCGGGGGCTAACCCGGCCGGCCGGCGAGCAGCCGCGCCACGATGCCCTGCGCCACCTCCTCGATACGCCGCAGGCGCTCCTCGCCGCGGAAGCTCTCGGCGTAGATCTTGTAGATCTCCTCGGTGCCCGAGGGGCGCGCGGCGAACCAGCCGCTCTCGGCCACCACCTTGACCCCGCCGATCGGCTCGCCGTCGCCCGGGGCGGCGGTCAGCACCTGCAGCACCGGCTCGCCCGCCAGCTCGGTGATCCCGGCCAGGCCCGGAGCGCCGGCCAGGGCCGCCTTCTGCTCGCGGGTCGCCGGCGCTTCCAGGCGGCCGTACACCGGGGTTCCGAGCTCGCGCGTGAGCTCGGCATAGCTCTCGCCGGGATCGCGGCCGAGCCGGGCGGTCATCTCGGCGGCGAGGAGCGCGGCGGCGATGCCGTCCTTGTCCGTCGTCCAGACCGTCCCGTCACGGCGCAGGAAGGAGGCCCCCGCGCTCTCCTCGCCGCCGAAGCCGAGCCAGCCGGCGAGCAGACCGTCGACGAACCACTTGAAGCCGACCGGGACCTCGTAGAGGCGGCGCCCGCGCCGCGCGGCCAGGCGGTCGAGGATGGCGCTGGTCACCACGGTCTTGCCGATGGCGACGTCCTGCCGCCATCGCGGCCGGTGCGCCAGCAGGTAGTCGACGCAGGCCGCCAGGTAGTGGTTGGGCGGTAGCAGCCCAGCGCCGCGGGTGACCACGCCGTGGCGGTCGTGGTCGGTGTCGCAGGCGACGGCGAGATCGAAGTCGTCCTTCAAGCGGATCAGCCGCCGCATCGCGTAGGGCGACGAGGGGTCCATGCGGATCCTGCCGTCCCAATCGAGGGTCATGAACCCGAACTGCGGATCGACCGCCTGGTCGACCACGGTGAGGTCGAGACCGTAGCGCTCGGCGATGACGCCCCAGTAGTGGACCCCGGCGCCGCCCAGGGGGTCGACCCCGAGGCGGATCCCGGAGCCGCGGACCGCCTCCAGGTCGAGGACCCCGCCGAGATCGCCGACATAGGCGCCGACGAAGTCGTGCCGGTGCGTCGACGGCATGGCCAGCGCCTTGCCGAGCGGCACCCGGCTGACGCCTGCCAGCCGATCGCGGAGCGCGGCGTTGGCCCGCGCCTCGATCCAGGAGGTGGTCTCCTCGCCGGCCGGACCGCCGTGCGGCGGGTTGTATTTGAAGCCGCCGTCCTCCGGCGGGTTGTGCGAGGGCGTGATCACGATGCCGTCGGCAAGCCCGTCCCGGCGGCAGCGGTTGTGGGTGAGGATGGCGTGCGAGATCGCCGGGGTCGGGGTGTACAGATCGTCCGCCGCGATCATCACCTCGACCGCGTTCGCCGCCAGCACCTCGAGCGCGGTCTCGAACGCCGGCCGCGAGAGCGCATGGGTGTCGATGCCGAGAAACAGCGGCCCGTCGATCCCCTCCTGCCGGCGGTAGGCGCAGATCGCCTGGGTGATGGCCAGGATGTGCCACTCGTTGAACGCCGTCGCGAAGGCGGAGCCGCGATGTCCCGAGGTGCCGAACGACACCCGCTGCGCGGGCACGGCGGGGTCCGGCCGCTCGGCGTAGTAAGCCGCGGTCAGCTTGCTCACGTCGACCAGGTCTCGCGGCTCGGCCGGTTCTCCGGCCCGGGGATCGAGGTCCATGGTTACGAAGGTTACCTCCAGCTGGGGGACGGCCCCTCTCCGGGGCGAGACCTCTTTCAGGGCCCGGCCGGCACAAGTGTCGGTAGTGGGTCCGTGTTAGCAGGGTCCGTACCAGGAGGGCGGTTATGGGACAATCGGCCAGCCAGCTATGCTACAGCGCTTCGCCGCCGGAGCCGGAGGACAGACCGGATTTGATCTCGTCGAGCGACTTCAGGAACGCCATGCGCCATTTCCCTGCCGGGGTGACCATCGTCACCATCCGGCAGGGCGAGGAGGTGCACGGGCTCACCGTCTCGGCCTTCGCCTCGGTCTCGGCCGAGCCGCCGCTGATCGTGACCGTGATCGACAACCGCCACACGGCGTTCGACATGCTCGAGCGCGAGGGCGCGGTGTTCGCGGTCAACATCCTGGGCGAGGACCAGGCGGCGCTGTCGGACCGCTTCGCCTGGCTCAAGGAGGGCGACCGCTTCGCCGAGGGACGGTGGAGCACGGCGGTGACCGGCGCCCCGATCCTGGTCGACTGCCTCGCCTGGCTCGACTGCCGTGTCCATGCCCGCTACCCCGCCGGCACGCACACCATCTACGTCGGGGCGGTGTCCGCGAGCGGTGTGCCGAAGGCGGAGCACCCGCCGCTCGTCTACTGGAACCGGACCTACCGCCGCCTGGCGGTTCCGGCCGCGGAGGAGTAGGCCCCCCCTGCCACCGGCCCGGGCGGCAACGCCGGCCCGGCTGCCCCACCGGCTCGGCTGGCCCGCGGCGGGGAGCCGCGGACCGTCGCCCTCATTTCACCAGCAGCACCGGGCAGCCCGCCAGGATCGCCACCTGGTAGCTGATGATGCCAAGGCCGAGGGCCGGATGCTCGCGGTCGACGAGATGCGAGGACAAGACGATGAGGTCGGTCTGCTCGCTCGCCGCTTGCTCGAGGATGGACCCCACCCGCCTGCCGAAGACGATCTCGTAGCGGGCGCGCACGCCGGCCGCGGTGAAACGGTCGGCGAGCACCTGCAGCTTCGCCGCCGCCCGTGCCTCGAGCTTGCGGTAAAAATCGGACATCTCGTCGAAATCCACGTGCTCGATGGTCTCGATCACGTGCAGGAGGGTGACCTCGGCGCCGTCGCGGCGCGCGGTCTCGAGGGCGATCGTGACCGCCGCCTCGTTCTTGTCGGTGAAATCGAGCGGCACCAGCAGCCGGCTGAACATGCCCCACCTCGCGCTTGCCCGATCGTGCCCGATCACGATGATGGCCGTCCGGCGCCCGGGTGTCAATGAGCGGCCGCGCCAGAGATTCGATGAGCCGTCTCACTCCCCGACCGGCTTGACCTCGATCAGCTGCCGCAGCGGCAGGAAATCGTCGCGGTTGTGGGTGTAGAGCGGGATGGCGTGGGCGAGGGCCGTTGCCGCGATCCACAGGTCCATGACCCGTGCACGCGGCTGCCGCCCCGCCATTTTCACGGTGTGCGCCACTCGGGCGAAGGCGCGCGCGACCGCGGCATCGATCGGCAGCGGCTGAAAGGTCGCCTCGACCTCGCCGAGCCGTTGCAGCCGGAGGCGCCGGATCTCCTCGGTCTTGGCGGCCAAGACGCCGTAATGGAGCTCGGCCAGCGTGGCCACGGAGATGGCGGCCTCGTCGGGGAGAGCGTCCGGCCGCAGAGCATCCAGGCTCGGCGATTCGAGCTGCGCGATGATCACCGAAGTATCGAGAAGGCCGCGACTCACCGGCGTCGCGGCTCCCACGGTTCGTCGAGCCGCTCGCTCGACTCGCTCAACTCTGCGACGTCGCCAAAGAAGGCGGGGTCTGGTTGTCCCCCACGCAGCAGCCGTGCGTACTCGGCCTTCGGCACCCACAGCCGCCTGGCGACGGGGCCGAGCCGCGCCACCGGGCGGCCGTCGACCGTGATCGTGAAGAGTTGGCCGGCCTCCGCCTCGCGGAGCACCCTGGCGCTCTGATTGCGGAGCTCACGGTGCGGGATGGTCTTCATTTGGCACAGCGTAGCACAAGTGCTATGGGCGATCCCTGCACGTTCAGCTCGTCGAGGCCGGCCTGGTGCGCGGCGGCCGCCTGCCGGCGCCGCGCGCCGGGCTGCGCTTCGTCGTGTGGGGGAGCGAGTACGCCTCCTCGGGCGCCTACGTCGCGCGCGCCGGGGAGCGCCTGCGCCGCTGCCTCGGCGTCGTCAACCTCGACGAGGTCGGCACCGGCGCCGAGCGCGACGCCATCTACTTCGAGTCCAACGAGGTGCCGTGGAACCGCGCGCTGCTGCGCGCCTTCGACCGCGTCGGCGCCGACTACGCCGGCCGCCCCGGCTTCTGGCCCGAGTACACCACCAACCCTTCGCAGGGCGGCACCGACTCCTATGCCTTCCTGCCCCGGCGCTACAAGGGCGTGCTCGCGAGCGGTTTCCAGATCCCCGCGACGACCGTCTACACCGCCGCCTGGGACCGCCTCGGCCGCCTGCGCCAGACGCCCGGCTGGGAGTCGCCGGCCACTCCCGATCCCGTCCACCTGGCGATCGACTACTCGCGCTACTACCACTCGTCCGGCGACACCCCGGAGAACACCACCGACCGCAAGCCCGAGGCGATGGTGCGCGCCGCCCGCGCCATCGGCATCGCGCTCCTCCGCCTCGCGTTCCCGCCGCCGGCGGGCTAGCGAGCCGCCGGCGGGCTAGCGACCCGCAGGCCGCCGGCGCGCCGCGCGGCTGGGCGATGGCAGCGCGCCGCCCTCGCCGGCGTCAAGCGTCTCCCGGCGGCGGCACCGTGCCGACGATCGTGCCGCGCTCCGAGGCGACCGTGGGATGGAGCTTGCAGCAGTAGTAGACCGTCCAGGTCGACGGCTGCGGTGTGCCGGCCGGCTGCGCGACGTCGTAGCTGGGGCGCGAGGAACCCTGTGCCGGGATCACGTCCGACAGGTAGCTCGGCCCTCCCCGCGGCAGCACCTGAGCGTCCGGAAGCGGGTTGTAATTCGCGTCGCTCGGCCATGGCTGATGGGGGTCGTTCGTCGTGTTGTTCCAGGTGACGAGGTCGTCCTGCTGCGTCTTCAGCGGATCACCCGGCTTGGCGCCGTAGAGGTCGGGAACGAACTCCGCCCCGCTGCCTGCTTGCACGATCTTGATCGACCAGTCCGGCATCTCAATCCTCCCTTCGACCGCGCTCACTCTCCTGCGGGCGAGCACCGGTCAACATGGAACGTCGTCACGGCATCCGCCGCCCGTTCGTATCAATGATGCGAATACGGCGACCGCAGGGGCGCCACCTCGACGATCGTCATCATGCCGCGGTCCTCGTGCGCCAGGATGTGGCAGTGGATGACGTAATAGCCCGTGTAGTCGACGAAGCGGCTGCGCAGCTTGAAGTATCCCGGCACCTTGATCGTCTTCGACGAGTCGTCCGGGTCCGGCAGCTGGGCGCCGGAGGGGATCGGGAACACGTCCCACCAGACAAGGTCCTGCTGCCGCGCGGGAGCATCGCAGGGTTTCCAATCGTCCGGATGGTTGCGGTCGAGGCGGCACTGTCCCGGCAGCGGGTTCTTGGAGAAGGTGTACTTGCTCTCGTTCACCAGCTTGCCGGTCGCCGGATCGGTCTTCTGCACCGGCTTCCCGCTGGCGTCCAGCAGCGGGTCGTTCGGGCTGAAGACTTCCACCACCTGGAAGGGATTGATGTGGATATGGAAGGGATGCGAGATGAGCGGCCCGTAGGTCTCGTTGATCACCTTCCACTCCTCGACGGTGTTCAGCAAGACGACCTCGCCGACCTGGCCGCTGAACTTCTGGCCGTCGATGGTGTGAATCGCCCCGGTGCTCGGCCCCCCGCTGGTCGCGAAGACGATCTTCTTCGTGCCCTTCACCTCCTCGCGCTTGATGTCGGCGAGGAACGGCGGGAAGCTCGGGGCCGCCGGCATGAACTTCATCTCGGGGGCCGAGCCCGACGACACCTTCACCGAGAGCAGGGTGACCGGGTTCAGCGAGGTGAGGTCGCTCGGGTCGACGTCGACGATGACCTGGAACGGATAAGCGCAAGACCCATGATCCTTGCACCCGGCGCCCGGACTGGTGGGAGCCTTCACCAGCAGGTCGGCCCGGTTGCCGGCCGCGAGCAGGAAGGGCTTGTTCAGGCTCCCCTGGTAGTTGACGTCGGCGAGCTGCACGCCGTCCTGCGCCAGCTGCCGCCATTGGAAACCGTTCTGCGGCGCGAGGAAATACGCGCCGGACCGGAACGAGGTGTTGACGATGCGCCACATCTGCACCTCGCCCGGCTTCATGTGCACCAGCGGGTCCAGCCGGCCGTTGACCGAGAAGCTCTCTCCCGCGTCGGTCCGTCCCGCGCCGCCGCGCTCGAGGTTGGGGGTGACTCCGATCTGGTTGATCACCATCAGCGGCTGCTTGCGCGTCCAGCCGTCGCCGTAGTACTTGTTCAGCTCGTCGTCGTACTTCCCCTCGATGATGAAGGCGCCGGTCATGCCGTTGGAGACGTCGATCGCGGTCGAGCCGTGCTTGTGGGCGTGGTACCAGTGGGTGCCCGGCGCCTGGCCCATCATCAGCGCCCGTGCCGGCTCGGCGCCCGCGAGCTCGGCCGAGCCCTCGCCACCCGCGTGCGCCGCGGCATGGCCGGCGGCCGGCGCGGGCGCCGGCGGCGGCCATGCCGTCGCGGTGTACTCCGGCAGCCGGAAGCAGTAGGGATAGGCGCCGATGTAGTACTGCGGCCAGGCGCCCTCCTTGAGCTGCGCCTCGTTCACCGGCCAGAGCTTCTTGATGCCCGGGGTCTCGTCGTACTTCCTGATCAGCTCCTCCTGCTTGGCCGTGTAGGACCCCGGGAGATCGCTCCAGGTCCTCGGCCACTGCCGCAAGGGGTCGGGCAGCAGCTCGGCCTTGCAGTGCGCGAAGAACTCGTCGAAGGACTTCCGGACGCTCTCCTCGGTGACGACGGGCTTGCCGTCGACTCTCGTCGAGGGCCTGACCTCGATGAAGACGTTGTCGCCGGTCGAGCCGGGGTTCGTATGGGTGCCATGGAAGTGGATGTTGGCGGTGCTCGACCCGTGGAAGCAGTTCGGGAACGTGTCTCCCCCCGTCGGCACCTTGGCCGGATAGCCGTTGCTGCTCTCGTCGCAGCCGGTGCCGGTCGCCTGGTCTCCGCGATCGATCGAGTTGCCGAAGTTGGAGGGGTTGATCTGGTTGAGGAAGGTCAGCTGGACGAGGTCGCCGACCCGTGCCCGCAGCGTCGGCCCCGGGAGAGGATCGGCATAGTGGCTGTCGCTCGCGGGCGGGGGCGGGGGCGGCACCGCGCCGATGCCGCGGAAGACGCGGACGTACTGCGGCGCGCACCGCGTCGTGGCGCCCGTCTCACCGGGCTTCTTCGCCGGCGGCTGCCGGAAGGTCAGCCTTTGCTGCTGATCGCTCAGCAACAGCGTCCCGCGCAAGATTTGGGGCTGGGGGTTCCCGGGGTCCGGGGAGTCCGGGGCGGCGAGCACGGGAATCGTCACCAGGTCCTGCTGGGCAGGGCAGGGAATCCATTGGGCGGACGCGGGCAGGGCTGGCAGCAGCGCCGCCGCGATCGCGATCGCAGCGACCGCCAGCCGGCGCGGCGCGAGGAGCCCGGGGCGCGGCGCGAGGAGCCCGGGGCGCGGCGCGAACCGCCGGGGGCGCGGCGGGCCTGACGGAACGTTCTGGCTCGACCACTTCGGCATGAGCTCTCCCTTCCGATGGTGCTCGCCTCGCCAACGCGGGCGGCGAGCGCTTTAGCCCTGCAGTTGTACGGCGACTGGCAAAATGGACGGTCACGACTATACGCGTTCTCTTCCTCCATCGCCAGCCCCGAAAACGCCCGGTAGTGTCCTAAATTGCTAGCCAGGACACTACCCATGCGAGCCCCTGACGCCAACTCGGACCGGTCCGTCGTACAATGCCCGCCGTGAGCCTGATCATCGGAGTGCCCAAGGAGACGGCGCCCGGCGAGCGCCGAGTGGCGATGGTGCCGCGCGCCTTCGCGGCGCTGCAGAAGAGCGGCGCCGAGCTGCTGGTCGAGCCCGGCGCCGGCGCGGCGTCCGGCTACCCCGACGCCGAGTACGTGGACAAGGGGGCCCGCCTGGCAGCCGGCCGCGACGAGCTGTTCGCGGCGTCCGGCGTGCTGCTCTTCGTGCGGACCCCCGGCACCTGGCAGCAGGCGCCGGGCACGCCGGAGTCACCGGACCCCGACCTGGCGCGGCTGCGCCCCGGCCAGGTGCTGATCGGCTTCGCCGACCCGCTGTCGCTGCCGGAAGCCAGCCGCGACCTGGCGGCGCGCGGCGTCAGCGCCCTCGCGATGGAGATGATGCCGCGCATCACCCGCGCCCAGGGCATGGACGCGCTGTCGTCGATGGCCACCCTGGCCGGCTACAAGGCGGTGCTGCTCGCCGCCGACGCCTTGCCGCGGCTGTTCCCGATGCTGATGACCGCCGCCGGCACCGTCACCCCGGCGCGCGTGCTGGTCATCGGCGCCGGCGTGGCGGGCCTGTTCGCCGCCGCCACCGCCCGCCGGCTGGGCGCCGTGGTCAGCGCCTACGACGTCCGCCCCGCCGCCCGCGAGCAGGTGGAGAGCGTCGGCGCCAAGTTCGTCTCGCTGCCGCTCGAGACCAGCGGCAGCGAGGACCGCGGCGGCTATGCGCGGGAGATGGACGCCGACTTCTATCGCCGGCAGCGGGAGCTGATGGCCGGCGCCGTCAAGGAGCACGACGTGGTGATCACGACCGCCGCGGTGCCGGGCAAGCGGGCGCCCGTCCTGGTCACCCGCGACATGGTGGCAGGCATGGCGCCGGGATCGGTGATCGTCGACGTCGCAGCCGAGCGCGGCGGCAACTGCGAGCTGACCCGTCCCGGCGAGACCGTCGTCGAGCACCAGGTCACCATCCTCGGCCCGCTCAACCTGGCCGCCAACGTGCCGTACCATGCCAGCCAGCTCTACGCCCGCAACGTCGCGAGCTTCCTCGGCCACCTGCTGCGCGACACCAAGCCGGCCGCCGCTCCCCTGCCGTTCGACACCGCCGACGAGATCACCCGCGAGACGCTGATCGTCCATGGCGGCGAGGTCGTCCACGAGCGGGTCCGGCAGCTCCTCGGCCTGGCCCCGTCCCCGGCCGCGTCTCCGGCCACCACCGCCGCCACGCCGGGCGCCGGCCAGCCGCCGGCCGATCCGCCGCGGCCCTCCCCCACCCCGGCCGCGCCCGCACCTTCCACCGCCTGACCCGGGGGCACGACGAACCCGGGTCCGTTCGATCAGCGGAGAGCCTGCCTATGACAGACGTGACTTCCGACCTCGAGGTCGGTCTCTGGGTCTTCATGCTCGCCACGTTCCTCGGCATGGAGGTCATCCGCCGCGTGTCGCCGCTGCTGCACACGCCGCTGATGTCGCTCACCAACGCGATCTCGGCCATCGCCGTGGTCGGCGCCATCCTGGTCACCGGCGCCAAGGACGCCACCCCTTTCAGCCGGGTGCTCGGCTTCATCGCGGTGGTCGCGTCCACCACCAACATCGTCAGCGGCTTCCTGATCACCGACCGCATGCTCAAGATGTTCCGCCGGCGCGACGAGGTGAAGAAGTGAACCCGCAGCTGCTCACCCTGATCTACATCGTCGCGGCGGCGCTGTTCATCCTGTCGCTCAAGTGGCTGAACACGCCGGCCACCGCCCGCCGCGGCGTCCGGGTCGGCGAGCTGGGCATGCTGCTCGCCGTCATCGGCACGCTGCTGCGCCACGAGGTGGTGGACTACCAGTGGATCCTCGTGGCGTTGTTCGTCGGCTCGGCGATCGGCGTGCCGCTGGCCTACCTGATGCCGATGACCGCCGTGCCGCAGCGGACCGCGCTGTCGCATGCCTGCGGCGCCCTGGCCGCCGCCCTGGTCGGCACCGCGGAGTACTACCGCGAAGCGCCGCACGGCTTCCCCATGGCCGCCCTGGCGCTCGAGGTGCTGCTCGGCTCGCTCACCTTCACCGGCAGCCTGATGGCGGCCGGCAAGCTGCAGGAGATCCTGCCGCAGCGGCCGATCACCTTTCGCAACCAGAACCTGGTCAACCTCTCGCTGCTCGGCGTGGCGATCGCCTGCGGCGTGGTGCTGGTGCTGCGGCCGGAGACCACCTGGCTGTTCCCGGTCTTCATCGTGCTGGCGCTGGTCTTCGGCGTAATGCTGATCGTGCCGATCGGCGGCGCCGACATGCCGACGGTGATCTCGCTGCTCAACTCCTACGCCGGCATGTCCGCCGTCGCCATGGGCTTCGTGCTCAACAACAAGCTGCTGATGATCGCCGGCGCGCTCGACGGCTCCTCGGGCTTCATCCTGTCGATCATCATGTGCAAGGCGATGAACCGCTCGTTCACCAACGTGTTGTTCGGCGCTTTCGGCCAGGTGCAGCCGTCGACCGCTGCCGCGGCCGAGCAGCGCACCGCCCGCAGCGCCACGCCCGAGGAGGCGGCCGCCATCCTGGACGCGGCGCGGCTGGTGTTCATCGTGCCGGGCTACGGCATGGCGGTCGCCCAGGCGCAGCACAAGGTGCGCGAGCTCTACGACGCCTTGAGCCGCCGCGGCGTCGACGTCCGCTTCGCCATCCACCCGGTGGCCGGCCGCATGCCGGGGCACATGAACGTGCTGCTCGCCGAGGCCGACGTGCCCTACGACAAGCTGCTCGAGATGGACGACGCCAACTCGGAGATGCCGCAGGCCGACGTGGCGCTGGTGATCGGCGCCAACGACGTCACCAACCCCGCCGCCCGCCACGACAAGGGCAGCCCGATCTACGGCATGCCGATCATCGACGTCGACAAGGCGCACACGGTGATGGTGATCAAGCGCAGCCTGAGCCCCGGCTTCGCCGGCATCGACAACGAGCTCTACTACATGGACAAGACGATGATGCTGTTCGGCGACGCCAAGGCGTTCGTCTCGGCGATGATCAAGGAGCTCCCGGCCGCCGCCGCGGCCTGAGACCCGGCCCCCGGGACGCGGGGCAGCGAGGCCGCGGGGCCACGAGGCCCAGATATGACAGCAAGCCCGCCATCTCGCCGCCGACCCGGCGAACCCGGCGAACCGGGGGAACCCGGCGCGCCTCGACCAGTACGCCCGCTGGCGCGAGCTGCGGAAGCTGCTGCCGGCCGGCGAGCCCGCGGCGCCCGCCGGCCGGCATTAGAACAGGACTCCTCTGGCTACCTGCTCGGCTTGCTCGCCGGCTTGCCGGCGGCCGGCGCGAGGGGCAGCTCCTTCGAGCTCATGTCGACGGTGATCATGAAGCCGTTGGTGCCCTTGTACTCGAACTTCTTCGGGCCCACCCGGTAGGCTTCCACCTCGTTCGGCATCATGATGAAGCCGTCGTTGCGCGGCGCGCCCCAGTAGCGGACGTTCTTCAGCACCACCGGCCCCGGACCGTTCGCCGAGCCGGTGCGCACCAACTTCACCTCCGCCGTCTTGCCGCCGTCCATCGTGGCGTGGGCCGAGGTGTCGTTGAACTCCCAGGTGTCGATGGAGGCCTCGGCGATTCTGTTGGAGTTCCAGGTCACCGGGAAGAGGTGGCCGACGATGTCCTGGATGCCGGCGCGCTGCGCGGGGGTCAGCGCCTTGTCCATGTAGAGGACGTTCCAGTCCATGTGACCCTGCGAGAAGTCTCCGCCCAGATCGTTGACCAGCCAGAACTTGGCGCCGGCCAGGTTGGTCGCGCCGTAGTGGCCCTGGTTGATCTTGTAGGCGAGGTTGGCGCGGCAGAAGTGGGCTTCCCGGGCGCCGTGCTCGTGATGACCGGCAGGCTTGGAATTGAAGTAGCACTGGCAGAACATCGGGCAGCTGCAGGCCTCGATGGCGGTGGCGTTCATCTGCCAGTCGGCGGCGGGCTTGGCTGCGGATGTCACCGGCGAGGTCGCGGCGGCGGCGCCGCCGCTAGTGACGGCTGAGATCACGGCGAGGCAGGCCAAGACAGCCAGGGTTGCCACTCCCAAGAGCACCATGCGCTGAGTGGGACGGTGCATGTCGATACCCCCCTTTCCGCGGGCAGACCCGCGAGATGCTCGGCGTCGATACGTGTGCCGTCCATGATATCGCGGTCCGGGAGAAACATCGAAGGTCAGCTATATATATGGCCGCCCAGCATCCCCGGCAAGCACGAAAATGACAGCCTGGTCAGACTGCGGCAGCATCCGTGGAAATGCTGGCCGAGCATATGGAAGAGGAAGGTTGACAGGCACCTCGCCGTCGCTAGAATACAGCCCGCACTATCGCCGGTCCGCTCAGAATCGCCCGGGCATTGGCCGGAGCCGCCGCTCTGCGAGCAGCTCCGCCGCGAAGCGAAGCTGCCTCTATGCAACGACAGCGACACACGGTCATCTTCGTCCCCAACGCCCACGCCGCCCGTGCCAGGCTGCGCAAATGGCAGATCAGCAATCTCCAGATCCTCTTCGCCGGCGCCTCCCTGTTGCTGCTGTCGCTCGTCGCATCCTGGCTGGCCTGGTCCCATTTCAACAGCTCCGTCAGCCCGGCCGAGATGAGCCGCCTGCGGCATGAGAACGCCCGCCTGCGCCAGGTGAATCAGACCTTCGAGACCAGCATCCAGAGCCTGCAATCCAAGCTCACCAACTCCGAGGGCCGCACCCGCCAGCTCGCCATCATGGCGGGCCTCGAGAGCCTGGGCGCCGGGGCCGACGTCGGCATCGGCGGCGGCGCGCCGCTCGACGGCGCCGCCCCCGAGGAACTGGCGGCGCTGCACAGCCGCGCCGGGCAGATGCAGGGCGCGCTCGACGCGATCGAGGTCAGGCTCGGCGAGCGGGTGCGCTGGATGTCGTCCACCCCGACCATCGCACCAGTGCGCGGCATCCTGACCAGCGGCTTCGGCACCCGCAGCGATCCCATGACCCACGGTCCCGGCATCCACCAGGGGATCGACATCGCCGCCGCCGCCGGCCAGCCCGTCTTCGCCGCGGCCGACGGCCTGGTGGTGCTCGCCGCCTCGACCAGCGGCTATGGCGAGGCGGTCTACCTCGCGCACGGCTTCGGCGTCACCACCCGCTACGGCCACCTCTCCGAGATCGACGTCCGCCCCGGCCAGCGCGTCCACCGCGGCGACCCGATCGGCCGCGTCGGCAACACCGGCCGCTCCACCGGCTCGCACCTCCACTACGAAGTGCGCCTCGACGGCACCCCCGTCAACCCCCTCGCCTACATCCTCGACGACGCCGGCGGCCCGTCCTAGCGTCGCGCTCACTAGCGAGGGCGGGACTCTCGATCCCTGGTAGCGCTGCCCCGGGCACCCGCCGCGAGGCGGCCACCGGCGCGGCGGATGAAGACTTCCGCGTAGCGGCCGTGCGCGACCGGAATGTGGTCGAGAACGTAGTCGGCCGCGAAACGCGCATCCGCCACCAGGTCGCTCTCGTAAAGCCGGATCCGTTGCCAGGGGAAGGGAGCGTCGGGCGTCGCGGCCAGCGGGGCATTGGCCAGCACCAGCACATCAGGCCGGCGGGACAAGACGTAGGCGCCGTCGTGACGCTGATGGCCCGGATGGTCGTACCGCAGGTCGGGACGGACCCGTGCAATGTGCCGGTCGTTGAGCCCCAGCATGTCGATGGTCTCGAGGCCGGAGTAGTAAGGCAGCGCACCGGCGGCACAGACGGCGATCGTGGCCGTCGGAGGGTAGAGCCGCGCGAAGCGCCGGCCGAGCGCCGACAGGTCTGCCACATCGCTCGAGAACCTGGCCATCTCTTCCTGGTAGGTGCCATAGGGAACGAGCAGGGCCAGAAGGACCGCGGCGCCGATCGCCGCCAGTGCCCATCGCGCCCGCCGTGACGCCGTGCCGGTGACGCCTGGCGATGCGAGCGAAGACCGGGCCAGGCGCGCGGCGATTTCAGCCGCTCCTGCTGCCGCACTCAGCAGCAGCAAGGGTGCCAGGGGCACGTCATAGCGCCACAGGGGGAAGACGTCGCCCCCGCCCAGCGCCACGACCGGGGCGAGCGCGACGAGGAAGAGCAACCTGGAGATGGTCGATGGGCGCGATGATGCGGCCGCGGCGAGGGCGAGCAGGGGGAGCAGCCCGAGCGCGCCGCCCTCGCGGCAGAACCATTCCAGGTCATACAACCCCCGGGGCAGCGCCGCCGCCGGGGAGAGCATCTTGGCGCGTGCCGAGTTGGCGATCCAGTCGCCGTAATAGGCCAGGCGGAATCCCAGCTGCAGCGCGAAGGCAGCGGCGGCCACCATCACCGACAACCAACGTTCCCGCGCGGCGAACGGCTCGCCCGCACCTTGCCGGTCGCGGCCCCTGGCAGCGGTCCAGCGCTCCGCGAGCGCGGCGGAGCCGTTCCAGAGCAGCACGACGACAAGCCCCTCGGGGCGGGTCAAGGACAGCAGGGCCGCGACGCCGTGCCGCAGGCCCCGCTGCCAGCGAAGGCGGTGCGGCAGGCAGGCGATCGCCGTCACCAGCAGCGTCATCCAACCCGTCTCGAGGCCGTTGACGAAGTGGTAGAGGCCCGGCAGGAAGACGGCGAACCAGGCCGCGGCCCAGAGGCCGCCCGGCTTGACGCCGGCGAGGAGGCAGACGGTCGCTGCGCCGAGGAGGATCCCGAGGCTCTTGGCGAACAGCGGCAGGTCCGCGCCAAGCCGGCGGCCGGCGGCCAGCAGCAACACCCAGGAGAGGCTGCTGTACCCCTCGACGCGCTCGCCCCTCTCGACCCGCTCGACGCTCCCGACGCTCTCGACGGCCTCGCCGCCCGGATGCTGACGAGGTGGGTTCCAGATCAACCCGTTCCCGGCTGCCAGGTTCGCCGCGTAGCGGAAATCGATGAAGGCGTCGTCGATGGGCGTCGAGCGCCAGGCCCCCGCCCCGACGCTCAGGAGCGCATACAGCAGCGCCAGGCCAGCCGCGACAGCGCACCGCGGTCCACGGCCCAGGACCTCGCCGGTCGCTGGTGATTGTGACAGGCAGCTCTGGCGCATCGAGAGGAATGGCCCGGCGGCCGCAATGGTGGCCTCGAGCCGTCACGATAGCTCATGTGCCAACGTCCCGCGCAGCGGGCCGGCCGGTCCGTCACCACGACCCGACCCGGCACCCCTCCGGCCGCGCCTCTCTCCCCGGTCTCGGCCCCGGGCCGCCGGAATCTTTCTGCTAGACTTGACGTTGTACTGGCACCGTCGCCGGCGCCCCGACCTCCGGGGGCGGCGGTGTCATCGGGGCGCCCGGGGAGGCGGGGGCGCCGGGGCGCCCATCCATTCTTCCCAGACATTGCGAGAGTCCAGACTCAGATGATCAACCGGGTCCTCACCACGATCTTCGGCAGCCAGCACGAGCGCGACGTCAAGAAGCTGTTGCCGCTGGTCCAGGCCGTCAACGACCTGGAGCCCGAGATCAAGGCTCTCTCCGACGCCGAGCTGAGCGGCCAGACCGGGGAGCTCAAGCGGCGGCTCGAAGCCGGGGAGACCCTGGACGACATCCTCGTCCCGGCCTTCGCCGTGGCCCGCGAGGCCGCCTGGCGCACCCTCCACATGCGCCCCTTCGACGTCCAGCTGATGGGCGGCATCATCCTGCACCGCGGCCGCATCTCCGAGATGAAGACCGGCGAGGGCAAGACCCTGATGGCGACCCTGCCGGTCTACCTCAACGCCCTGTCCGGCAAGGGCGTCCACGTCGTCACCGTCAACGACTATCTCGCCCGCCGCGACGCCGACTGGATGGGGCGCATCTACCGCTTCCTCGGCCTGTCCGTGGGCGTCATCCAGCACGACCTGAGCGACGCCGACCGCCAGGCAGCCTACCGCGCCGACGTCACCTACGGCACCAACAACGAGCTCGGCTTCGACTACCTGCGCGACAACATGAAGTTCGACCTCGAGTCGATGGTCCAGCGCGGCCACCATTACGGCATCGTCGACGAGGTCGACTCGATTCTCATCGACGAGGCGCGCACGCCGCTGATCATCTCCGGCCCCTCCGAGGAATCGGTCGACAAGTACTACCGCATCGACCGCATCGTGCCGCGCCTGACCCGCGGCGAGGAGATCGACGAGGGCGACGGGCGCAAGAGCACCACCGGCGACTTCCTGGTCGACGAGAAGGGCCACACCGTCAGCCTGACCGACGAGGGGGTCGAGAAGGTCGAGCGCCTGCTCGGCGTGCGCAACCTCTACGACCCGGACAACATGGAGACCCTGCACGGGGTCAACCAGGCGCTGCGCGCCCATCATCTCTACCAGCGCGACGTCGACTACCTGATCAAGGACGGCAAGGTGGTCATCGTCGACGAGTTCACCGGCCGCATGATGCCCGGCCGGCGCTGGTCCGACGGGCTGCACCAGGCGGTGGAGGCCAAGGAGGGGGTCAAGATCGAGCGCGAGAACCAGACCCTCGCGACGATCACCTTCCAGAACTACTTCCGGATGTACAAGAAGCTGGGGGGCATGACCGGCACCGCCGACACCGAGGCCACCGAGTTCGGGCAGATCTACAACCTCGACGTCACCGTCATCCCGACCAACCAGCCGATGATCCGCGACGACCGCTCCGACCTGGTCTACCGCACGGCCGACGAGAAGTGGGACGCGGTGGTGCAGGAGATCCGCGACTGCCACGAGCACGGCCAGCCGGTGCTGGTGGGCACGGTGTCGATCGAGAAGAGCGAGATGCTGTCGAAGCTGCTCAACCGGCCGCCGCGGGTGCCGCACGTCGTGCTGAACGCCAAGTACCACGAGCGCGAGGCCTCGATCGTCGCCCAGGCCGGGCGCAAGGGCGCCGTCACCATCGCCACCAACATGGCCGGCCGCGGCACCGACATCGTGCTCGGCGGCAACGCCGAGGGGCTGGCCCGCTCCGAGGCCGACCCGGAGAAGGAGCCCGAGGCGTTCCAGGCGGCGCTCGCGCGCTACCAGGAGATGTGGGCCAAGGAGCGCGAGGACGTGCTCGCCGCCGGCGGCCTGCACATCCTCGGCACCGAGCGCCACGAGTCGCGGCGCATCGACAACCAGCTGCGCGGCCGCTCCGGCCGCCAGGGCGACCCTGGCTCCTCGCGCTTCTTCCTCTCGCTCGAGGACGACCTGATGCGGATCTTCGGCTCCGACCGCATCAAGGGGCTGATGGGCCGCCTGGGCATGACCGACGGCGAGCCGATCGAGCACTCGCTGGTCACCAAGTCGATCGAGCGCGCCCAGAAGCAGGTGGAGGGGCGCAACTTCGAGATGCGCAAGCACCTGCTCGAGTACGACGACGTGATGAACAAGCAGCGCGAGGCCATCTACCAGCTGCGCCGCGACATCCTCGAGGGGCGCGAGGGGCGCGATTACGTGACGGAGGTGGCCGGCGGCATCGTCGACTCGCTGGTCGCGAACCACTGCCCGGAGAAGACCGACCCGCAGGAGTGGGACCTCCCCGGCCTGCGCACCGAGTTCCTGGCGAACTTCAACATCTCGCTCAACGAGCTCGGCATCGATCTCGGGGAGCTCGGCATCGACGGGCTGCGCGAGACTCTCAACCAGACGCTCGAAGAGCGTTACGCGGAGCGCGAGACACGCCACCCCCCCGAGGTGATGCGCGCCTTCGAGCGCGCCATCATGCTGCACGCCGTCGACGTCGCCTGGAAGGACCACCTGCTCGCCCTCGACCACCTGAAGGAGGGCATCGGCCTGCGCGGCTACGGCCAGCGCGACCCGCTGCAGGAATACAAGCGCGAGAGCTTCGAGCTCTTCCAGGCGATGAAGGACCGGGTCGAGGACGACATGATCCAGAAGCTCTTCCGTTACGAGCCGATGACGGAGGAGCAGCTGCTCGAGCAGCGGCGGCGCCAGGAGCGGGCGGCGCCCCGGATCGAGCTGTCGGCCCCGCCGAAGACCGGCGATGCGGCCGCGGGCGGCGCTCCGGGCCGGCCGCAGCAGGTGGTCCACCGCGACGCCAAGGTCGGACGCAATGACCCCTGCCCCTGCGGCTCGGGGAAGAAGTACAAGAAGTGCCATGGCGCCGCCGCCACCTTCGGCTGAGCGTGGAGACGACCGGCATGACCGAGATCGCTGCCTGGAAGACGGAGAACGAGACCGAGAGGGACACGGAGATCGCGAAGCCGGAGATCCCCGGCACCGCTGCGGACCTCCAGGAGGGTCCGCGCGTCGAGCCGCGCCTGGCGCTCACCTTCGACGACGTGTCGATCGTTCCAGGCCTGTCCGAGGTGCACCCCAGCCAGGTCGACCTGCGGACCGTCGCCTGCCGCGGCATCCCGATGAACATCCCCATCCTGGCGGCGGCCATGGACACCGTCACCGAGTCGCGCCTCGCCATCGCCGTGGCCCAGGAGGGAGGCGTCGGCGTCATCCACAAGAACCTGCCGATCGACACCCAGGCCGACGAGGTCGACAAGGTGAAGCGCAGCGAGGCCGGCATGATCGTCGATCCGGTCACCATGCGCCCCGACCAGAGCATCCGCGAGGCGCTGGCGATGATGTCGCGCTACAAGATCTCGGGCGTGCCGGTGACCGACGCCGACGGCCACCTGGTCGGCATCCTCACCAACCGGGACCTGCGCTTCGAGAACGACCTCGGGCGCCGTATCGGCGAGCTGATGACCAAGGACGACCTGGTCACGGTGCCGGAAGGGACCACCCTCGAACAGGCCAAGCAGCTGCTCCACCGCCACCGCATCGAGAAGGTCCTGGTGGTCGACCGCGAGGGCAACCTCAAGGGGCTGATCACCGTCAAGGACATCCAGAAGGTGGCGCAGTACCCGAACGCCTGCAAGGACGAGCTCGGCCGCCTGCGCGTCGGCGCCGCGGTCGGCGCCTCGGGGGACTACCTCGAGCGCGCCGCGGCCCTGGTCCGCGCCAAGGTCGACATCCTGGTGCTCGACTCCTCGCACGCCCACAGCCGCGGCGTGCTCGACGCCGCGGCGACCCTGCGCGAGCGCTTTCCGGAGGTGGGCCTGGTGGTCGGCAACGTCGCCACCGCCGAGGGCACCCTGGCGCTGATCGAGCGCGGCGTCGACGCGGTGAAGGTCGGCATCGGCCCGGGCAGCATCTGCACCACCCGCGTGGTCACCGGCGCCGGGGTGCCGCAGGTCACCGCCATCCTCGACTGCGCCCGGGCCGCCGCGCCGCACGGCGTGCCGGTCATCGCCGACGGCGGCATCAAGTTCTCCGGCGACCTCACCAAGGCGCTCGCCGCCGGCGCCCACACGGTGATGATCGGCTCCTTGTTCGCCGGCGCCGAGGAGAGCCCGGGCGAGACCATCCTCTACCAGGGGCGCACCTTCAAGGCCTACCGCGGCATGGGCTCGCTGTCGGCGATGGCGCACGGCAGCGCGGAGCGCTACTTCCAGAACGGCGACGACGACGGCGGCGACAGCGGCCTCAGCCTGTCGAAGCTGGTCCCCGAGGGCATCGAGGGCATGGTGCCCTACAAGGGCTCGGTGCACCAGATGCTGCCGCAGCTCACCGGCGGCCTGTCGTCGGGCATGGGGCTCGCCGGCTGCGCCTCGATCGAGGAGCTGCGCACCAAGGCGCGCTTCGTGCGCATCTCCCCCGCCGGCCTGCGCGAGAGCCATGCCCACGACGTGGTGATCACCAAGGAGTCCCCGAACTACTGGGTGGAGCGGTAGCGGCCCGCTCGCGGACGCCCGTAGCGGGTCAGTTGCCGCGTGTTCAAGCTACACATCGTTCCCGCCGAAGGCGCGCCGTTCGTCCACGAGCTGCGCGGCGACTCGCTGGTGATCGGGCGGGCGGCCGGCTGCGACCTGGCGCTCGCCGACCCCTTCCTCTCCCGCCAGCACTCCCGCTTCTTTCGCCGCGGCGAGCGGCTCTTCGTCGAAGACCTGGGGTCGCGCAACGGCACCCACGTGAACGGCCGCCCGGTCCACGGTCCGACCGAGCTGGCGCCGGGCGACGCCATCCAGATCTCGGGGAGCGTCCTGACCCTGGTGCCGCCCGGCGGTCCCACGGCATCCGGAGCGCCGGCGAGAGCGGGCAGCGGCGAGGAGCCCGGCGACGGCGGCTTCGACAACACGGTGTTCCTGCGCCGCGAGTCGGCGGCCGATCTCCTCGAGCAGCAGACCGCCGGCGCCGCCGCCGCGGCGGCGCTGGGCGACGAGGCGCTGCGCCGCCACGCCGAGCGGCTGAAGCTCCTCAACGAGGTGCACCAGGCGCTCGGCCGCTCGCTCACCCTCGACGCCCTGCTCGAGCTGATCCTGGACCGGGTGTTCGATCACCTGCGCCCCGAGCAGGGGGTGATCTACCTCAAGCGGCCCGACGGCCAGCTCGAGCGGGCTGCCAGCCGCGCCGTCGACGCCGCCCAGGCCGAGAGCGTCGAGCTGCTCGCCTCGCGCAGCCTGGCCCGCGAGGTCGCCGACCGGGGGGCCGCCGCCCTGGTGCTCGACGCCCAGACCGACGTGCGGCTGGCCGGCGCCGAGAGCATCATGATGTCCGGCGTCCGCAGCCTGCTGGCGGCGCCGCTCCTCGAGCGCGAGGGCACCCTCGGAATGATCGTCCTCGGCTCGAAGGTGGCGGTGCGCCAGTTCAACGAGGAGGACATGGACCTGCTGGTCTCCGTCGCCTCGGTGGCCGCGCTCTACATCCGCAACCTGGCCCTGGCCGAAGAGGCCGCCGAGCGCCGCCTGCTCGCCGAGGAGCTCGCCCTGGCGCGCCGCATCCAGCTCGCTCTCCTGCCGCCAAGCCTGCCGGAGCTACCCGGCTGGGAGCTGTACGGCGCCAACACCCCGTCACGGGGCGTCTCGGGGGACTACTTCGCGGTGGTGACGCGCGCGGCCGGCCCCACGGGTGGGGGCGGCGATGGCGGCCCCGGCAGCGCGCGAGAGTGCGTGCTGATGGTCGCCGACGTCTCAGGCAAGGGAATGGCGGCCTCGCTGCTCACCGCCAGCCTCGAAGCCTTCGCGGCCGGCCCGATCGAGGACGGCCTGCCGCCGGACGAGATCTGCGCCAAGCTCTCGCGCCTCCTCTACCGCCGCACGCCGCCCGAGAAATACGCCACCGCCGTCGTCGCCGCGCTCGCCCTCGACACCGGCGTTCTGCGCTACGCCAACGCCGGCCACAACCCCCCGCTCGTCGTCCGCGCCGGCGGCGCCGTCGAGGAGCTGGCCGCCACCGGCGTGCCGATCGCCCTCCTACCCGCTGCCGGCTACGAGGCGGCCGAGGTCCACCTGGCGCCCGGCGACACCCTCCTCCTCTACACCGACGGCATCGTCGAGGCCAACGACCCGGCAGGCGAGGAGTACGGTAACGACCGCCTCGCCGACCTCTGCTGCCGCCACAGCCAAGCCTCCTGCGCCGATCTCGCCGCCGCCCTCGACGCCGATCTCGAAGCCTTCGTCCGCGGCGTCCCCTTCGCCGACGACCGCACCCTGGTCATGGCCCGCCGGCTGCCTGCCGACGGCAAGACGGCGGACCCGCACCAAGCCGGCACCGGCAGCAAGCGGCAGTTTCGGGGTAGTCCGGGCGGCGATTCCGGCCGCGAAGGAAAAGTGAGAAGAGGTGCACACATCCCTGGGGTTGCGTGCATAAGTGTTCGTGTCCGTTTACGAAGACGGAAATCACGTCCTCTGGGCTACCCGGCGGCGCCCCGGAACCTTGGGCGAGCATCTCCGGCGGGCGTGCCTTGACCGGGCCTCTGCCGCCTTGAGAGCCACTGGGTCGGTTAGGATACGCCGTCGTGCGCCTGTATCGCGGTCTCAAGAAGCCCTATCGTCCCGAGTTGGTCGGAGCCTCGGGCCCGTTTCCCCCCTCAACCGACTTCACCGACTGTCCATTTACCGCCCTCGAGTACGCCTCAACCCCACGCGGCGTCGTGCTGGTGCTTGAGGGCCCAGAGGAGGCCGAGCGGCGAGTGTCCGAGGGGCTCTGGGGCAACCGGAGGGCGAGACGGCTCATCGTGTTGGGCTCGTTCGATCACTTCATCGTGCGGATCGTTCCCGCCAAGGAGTTGAGGACCGAGCTCCGCATGAAGGGCGTCCCCCGGTCCAACCATCCTTACGGGGCGTGGTCGCTCGAAAAATACATAGACGATCTCGTGAAGAACGACCGAGCGGGGGAGGCGCCCGCCCCGACCGCCGCGGGAGGCGAGGGCCACTCGCCACGGACGTCGAGGAGCGCGAGGAGGCCTCGGGGCCCGAGGGGGCGATTATCGACACTCACGATCACGGGCGACGGGCAGATCGTGCCGTGGCTCGCCGCAGCTGGCCCGCTCGCCTACAGCCCCGAGGAGCCTCCAAAGGACGACTACTACTTCCAGTATGGCTGGGTGCTGCCCGGAGTCTTCGCAGCGGGAACGAACCTTCGCCGTCACCACTACTTTGGCGCCTGCTGGAAGGAGCAGAGTCGGGATCTGTTCTCGTTCTGGCGCGATGCCCGGAGCGGTCGGGTATGGCGCGTTGCCGGCTGCCTCGGGAACATCACCGAGGACACTGTGACCGCGCCGATCGCCGTCTATGGACCGTTGCCGGGGTTGCGTGGACCCGAGCTCCTCTTCATGCAGCACGGCAGCTACCAGCTGGTCCCGGCTGTGGACCAGCCTCTCCTCGAGGCCGGCGAGGTGATGCTCTACCGGGGCCTCCAAGAAACGACCGAGGTTCGCCTCTTCCGGCCTGGACCCCTCGACCCCGCGGAGCGTAAGGAATGGAGGCGCTACCTGGGCGTCCAGGCCCATGTCCTCATCGACGCGACGCGCTCGTTCAACTCGATCCACGATCGCACGGCGCGTTCCGAAACCGGGCATATCCGCGATCGCAGTTGGATGTCCGACGCGATCGCCCGCGAGCGTGGCCTCGATATCGAGGCCTCTGCTTTTGCCAGGGCGCTCTGGCAGAGCGCCCATCAGAGCTTCTCTCTGGCGCGTTGGGTGGCCCAGCGCAAGTTCGGGCCCAACTACGTCGTCTCGAAGACTCCGCTCGGGAACATCCGGCTGACCACCTTCTTCGCAGGCGAGCACGAGGTCCGCGTCATCGATCCCGGTCGGGTCGCACTGCTCGAGGCGCACGGGTGCCGCGCTGAGTGGGTGGTCGCCTCGTCGCCGACAGCGCCAGCCATATGAGCGGGCGCGGCCGGCCCGCCCCTTGGCGTCGGCTCTGATCTGACGAGTCGACGGCCGAGCGGGTTGGAGAACGACGCTGGCCTCATGCTTTCCTGTTGCAGCACGTCGGCGGCGTAAGCTATATAGGAAGCGTTGCCACCCCAGGTGCATGCAGCTTTTGGAAGGTCCGCCACCAGGCCCTGGCGCGGCGGTGCTGGAAGCTTGCGCACCTATTTCGACTGCGTGAACGGATCGAGCACCGGCACGTCAAAGGACTTGAAGTCGCGCACGTTGCGAGTCACCACCGTCAGGCCGTGCACCCGGGCGGTGGCGGCGATCATGGCGTCCTGGGCCAGCTGTAAGGGGCTGCCCCGCCATCAGCCGCGCCCACTCACGGAAGACGCGACCCCATCGGCAGGATGTTCTCCCAGTCTGCCACGCCATCCAGCCACGCCTCGATCTCCGCGGCCTTCGGCACGTCCTGCCGCCGGGTGCGCTCGACACCGGCTTGCAGCTCGCCCAGTGTCACCGCTGAGATCTGGACCGAGTCCTCGGGAACGTCCTTCAGCCATGCCAATAGGCCGCCGTGCGGTCTCGTCTTGCGCAGCTCCGAGACGACATTCGTATCCAGCAAGTACATGGGTCAATCGAACGCCGGCGGCTTGCGCCATCGCAATCGGCCGCGTCCTGGGACCTCCATCTCGAACTTCGGTTCATCGGCGAGCAGCCACTCCTTGAGGCTAGGGCGGGCCGCGTGCTCGACTCGCCGCCAAAGCGCGATGGGCACGAGCACAGCTTCCTCCTTGCCTCGATCTCGATCTCTTCAGCTTTGCGGCGTGAGAAGTCCTCACTCGAGGAGAGGACGCCGCGGCCTATCCCCGCCAGCAGCCGTAGCCGGGCTTGTAGCTCCTCCAGGGAAAGCTGCAGCCGGCGGCGCGAGCGCCAGGATGGAGGGGACGCGATCGGGGTCGGCGAGGCGCAGCAGGCCGTAACCGATGCCGGCAATGCCGTTCATCAGGCCGGGCGACTCGACGGCGTTGCGCGTGCCGCAGCACCAGCCGTCACGGTCGATGCTGGCGACGACCTGCTGCGCCCGGCGCCGCACCTGGCGGCCGAGGGCGACGTCGCCGAGCTGGCGCTCGGCGCTGACCAGGAAATCGAGGTTGCCGAGGTCACCGTGACAGAGGCAGTGGTTATTGCCGAAGCCGCACGCCACGGTCAGCCTCAGAGCCTCGGCGATCTCGGTCTCCAGCCCCGCGCGCGCCGGCGCCGCCACGTCCAGGTGGCGCAGCGCCGCGAGGCGCGCCAGGCCGACGCCGGGAGCGCCATAGCACCAGGACATCTCGACGCTGTTTCCGGCCGCCGGCCCCACCACGGCGGCGGAGCGTTCGAGCCCACGCCGCAGCTCGGGCCAGAACGCCTCGCGCTCCCAGGCGAAGGCGGCGAGGCCGGCGCTGCTGAACCGGTCGTCGCCGCTGGCCGCGCCGAGCTCCACCAGGGAGAGGGCGATGCCGGTGGCGCCGTGAGCGAAACCGGTCTGTGGTCGCTCGGGCACCAGCCGGGTGAGCCAGCAGATGCCCGCTCCCTGCTCACGGGCACGGGCCAGGAGGTGCTCGCCGCAGCGCACCGCCACCGCGAGCGCCCGCGGCGCACCGCCGGCGCGGTACACGGCCAGCAGCCCCGCGATCGCTCCTGCGGCGCCGGCGACCACGTCCAGATCCTCATCCTCTCCGAGCTGGGCCGCGATCCGTTCGATCTCGTCCGCCGCGGCGTCGAGCAGCCGCGCATCGCGCCACAGGGCGGCGAGATGGGCCCGGACGTAGAGAACGCCGCCGATGCCCTGCATCAGGCCGATGAAGGATGGCTCGGCCTGAGCCTCCGGCGCTTGGCGGGCGGCGGCGGCGCTCTCGACTGCCGTGTCGAACGCCGCGCGCGCGATCTCACCAGCGCGCGCGTCGCCGGTCACGGCTTGCAGATAGCCGAGGAAGAGGGCGATCCCGGGGGCGCCGATATACAGGTCGCGGGCAACGGGCGACAGCGACCAGCGCTGGTCATGAAACTCGAGCGCCACCCAGCTCGCGTAGCGTCCGTCCCGCACGGCAGTCGCCGCGAACCACTCGCCGGCGGCGCGCGCCCCGCCGAGCAGGCGCTCGCGCAGCGCCGCGCGTGGCAGCGGGCGCCCGGCCGCCGCCCGCGGGTAGCCGGCCCAGCTGCGGGGGTCGCGTCCGAGCCGGCGCGTCGAGAGCGACATGCGCAGCAAGGAGAGCTGGCGATCGAGGTCCGCCTGTCCCATGGCGGCCAGGCGCCGGCGCACCGCCGCCATCGCCGGCTCGGAGAAGAAGCCGGGCAGGCACATGCCATCGGCGTCCACGAGGTCGGGCGAGCCGGGAGTGGAGGTGAAGACCGGCACGTCGCCGGCACACAGATCGCGGTGCTCGGCGGCGACCACCTTTGCGAGATCGGGCTGATCCTCGGTCCCCAGCCACAGGCGGTCGAACAGGCGATCACGGTCGAGAGCGTCGCGCAGCACGTCGGGGTGGTAGCTCTCGCCAAGCAGCTGGCCGTAGAGCTGCGTCGCCCGCAGCACCGCCCGGATGGG
>DATDGZ010000013.1:0-13491 GCA_036521795.1 Thermoanaerobaculia bacterium
AGCTCGAAGCCGAGCTGGCCGAGATGTGGCAGGAGCTCTTCGGCATCGACCGGATCGGGGTCGAGGACAACTTCTTCAAGCTCGGCGGCGACTCCCTGATCGCCATCCAGCTCGCCACGCGGTTGTCGTCCAGCATGGAGGTGGATCTCCAGGTCAACGAGCTGTTCGACCAGCCGACCATCGCCGGGCTCGCCAGGCGGGTCGCCGCGGCGCGGGGAGAGGGCCGCGAGCGGCGGGCGCACGTCGAGACCACCCTCGCGCTGATCGAGGACCTGAGCGACGCCGACGTCCAGCGGATGCTGGCCGAGATGGGAGCGGCTTGAGCGGCGCCGCGCGTGCCGCCGGTGGCATCGTGAGCAGCCTGCAGGAGAGGGTCGCGCGGCTGTCGCCCGAACGGCGGGCCCTGCTCGAGGCGCTCGCCGGCAGGGTCGAGAGAGATTCCCCCTCCCTGCCCGCCGGGCCGCCGGCGGACGCGGGGACCGGGGGGCCGCCGCCATGGCTGCCGCCGGGGCCGCTCCTCGGGCCGCTGCCGCGGCAGTCCGCGGCGCCGGAGGCGTCCGGGTCCGGCCTCGCGCGGCGCCGGGAGGTGCGCGGCTTCTACGACCGCGTCAACCGCCAGCTGAGCGACTCGGGCTTCGCCGAGCACGCTCTCTTCCTCAACTTCGGCTACGTTCCCAACGAGAGCGGCTCGCAGGCGCGCGTCCTGCCGCCGCCGCACGCCGTCAATCGCAACTCGATGCGGCTGGTGCTCGAGGTGGCCGGCGATTGCCCCCTGTCGGCCGGGAGCTCGGTGCTCGAGGTGGGCTGCGGACGCGGCGGCGCGCTCGCCGTGCTGTCCGGCTGCTTCGGCGTGCGCCGGATCGCCGGCGCCGACCTGTCGCTCTCGGCGCTGGCCTTCGCCGGCCGCGGCCGCCGCCCGCCCGCCGGGCGGCTCCTGGCCGCCGACGCCCAGGCGTTGCCCCTGCGCAGCGCCTCGTTCGACGTGGCCTTCAACCTCGAGTCCTCCCATTGCTACCCCGACCGGGCCGAGTTCTACCGCGAGGTCCACCGCCTGCTGCGGCCGGGCGGGCACTTCCTCTATGCGGACCTGCTGCCCGCCGGAGAGCTCGCCGGCTGCCGGGAGTCCCTCGCCGCGCTCGGCTTCGCGTGCGAGCGCGAGATCGACATCACCGGCAACGTCCTGCTGTCTTGCGACGAGACCGCCCGCGTTCGCGCGCGGGCGTTCGGCGGCGGCGCGGCGCTCGACGACGCTGCGGCTTTCGTCGGCGTGCCGGGGTCGCCCCTCTACGAGGCGATGAAGCACGGCGAGCAGAGATACATGTCCTGGAAGCTGCGCCGGGAAGCCGCGCCGGGGAGCCTGGCCGGATGAACGACTTCGCCGATCGCTTCGCCGGCCTGTCCGAACAGCGGCGCCGCCTCTTCGACCTGCTGTACGGCAACGCCGGCGGGCCTGGCGCCGAAGACGACGCCGGCGCCGGCGCGCCGGGGGCCGGCCCGGCAGGCGCGGGGAAGGCCGGATCGCCGCCGCCCTGGACGCCGCTCGTCGCCCTCAAGCCCGCCGGCAGCCGGCCGCCCTTCTTCTGCGTCCATGCGATTTTCGGCTCGGTCTTCCCGTACCACCTCCTGGCGCAGCACCTCGACCGCGAGCAGCCGTTCTTCGGCCTGCAGGCGCGCGGCCTCGACGGGCGGGAGGAGCCCTTCGACCGCATCGAGCCGATGGCCGAGAGCTACGTGGCGGCGGTCCGGGAAGCCCAGCCCCGCGGCCCCTACCGGCTGGGCGGCTATTCCTTCGGCGGTCTCGTGGCCTTCGAGATGGCGCAGCAGCTGGCGCGGGCCGGCGAGCCGGTGAGCCTGCTCGCGGTGCTGGGAGCGGGCGCGCCGCCCTTCCTGCCGCCGGCCACGGCCGAGCTCGCCGAGCTGGGCATGAGCTACCTACAGGAGTCGCTGCGGCTCATGGTCGGCACCGCGGTGCCGGAACGGGACCGCCCCACCTTCGAGGAGGGCCGGCGCCAAGCCTGGGCGCAGCAGGAGCAGTGGCAGACGCCGCTGCAGCGCCTGGCCGCGGCCAACAGCCTGGCGCAGGCGCGGTACGCGCCGCGTCCGCACGCCGGCAAGGTCACCCTCTTCATCACCCGCGAGCAGCAGCTGCTGTGCCAGGCAGACCCGACGATGGGCTGGTGGATGCTCTGCGCCGCCGGCGTCGAGGTGGTGCCGATCGCCGGCAATCATCTCGACATGTTCGCGGAGCCGCAGGTGAGCGACCTGGCGGCCAAGCTCGAGGGTGCACTAGGAAAGGAGACAGGACATGGCGACACGTAAAGCGGCAGGGTTGGCGGACATGGACCTGTGGCGCGTCCTGGCCATGGACGGCGGCGGGCTCTACGGCCTCACCACCGCTCTCTGGCTGAAGCAGCTGTGCCAGGCCAACGACGGCTTCCTGCGCGACCGCGACGTGCGGCTCTTCGCCGGCTGCTCGGCCGGCGCTCTCAACGCCCTGCTGCTGGCGCGCGAGCAGGATCCCCGCGGCTTCGTGCTGCGCGGCGGGCTCGAGGACTTCTATCGCCAGCCCGGGACCTTCTCCAACTCGAACCCGGTCACCGCGCTGCTCAGCCTCTACCAGGTCACCGCCTGGTTCGGCGCCGGCGACTTCCTCAGCCTGTTGCAGAGCGAGTTCGGCGACATGACGCTCGGCGACCTGCCCCACGACGTGTTCATCAGCAGCTTCAACTGGACCGGTACGAGGCACGCGGCCGCCCCGGCCCCGGAATCGGCGGCGCCGCCGCCGGGCCCGCCTCCCGGCAGCGACGTGTGGAGCGCCTGGGCCGCGGCCTGCGGCATCGCACCGTATCCCGCGCCCCCCAACCCGGCCGACGTCGTCGCCACGCAGAGCTTCACCGGCTGGCGGCCGAAGTTCTTCAAGAACTTTCCCGCGCACGAGCCGGACCGGCGCCGGCGCGTCGTCGACGTGGCCTACGCCGCCGCCTCGCCGCCGGGCTATCGCGCGGTGCTCGACGGCTTCGGCGACGGCGGCACTTTCAGCGCCTGTCCGGCGGCGGAGGTGACGGCGGCGGTGATCCACTACGAGAAGGAGCGCCAGGACCGCTGGGACTTCGACCTCGTCAGGGACGTGTGCTCCCGCACCCGGGTGCTCTCGCTGGGAGTGGGCGCCAAGGTGCCGGCGTACTGGTTGAAGCTCTTCGATCTCAGCGCTCTCCAGTTCTCCTACAGCTGGACCAACCCTCCCCAGGGCAACTGGTGGTCGCCGCTCATGAACGTGAGCCTCGAGGCGCCCACCGAGGACGCGGTCTACATCGCGACCCAGCTGCTGGGACCGAACTTCCATCGCATGAACCCTGGCCTGATGGAGCTGCCGACGTCGGTGGCGGTCATGCTGTCGCGCTTCCCGGCGGCGCGCGAGTGGATCACGCGGGAGATCGAGGCCGCGGTCCAGCGCCCGGCCTCGCTCGAGGCGGTCGCCAGAGCGCTCGTCTACCTGAAGGACATCTGGGACCTCCCGCTGGCGGCTTGAAGCGGCAGGCGGCGGCAGGGACGCGGAGGCATCATGGAACTACCCGGCTACGAGGTCCGCGAAAGGATCTACAGCGGTCCCCGCACCGCCGTCTTTCGCGGCGTCGATGCCCGCACCGGGCAGCCGGTCGTGCTCAAGACCGTCTCGGGAGCCCATCCCGCGCAGGAGCAGGTGGCGCGGCTCGACAACGAGTACGAGGTCGGCCAGCGGCTCCGGGAGGTCGCCGGGGTCGTCCGCTACCTCGACCGCGTCCGCCGCGGCCGGTCCGTCACCCTGGTGCTCGAGGACTTCGGCGGCCGCTCGCTCGGCGAGCTGGCCAGGGAGCAGCCGTTCGACCTCGCGGCCTTCCTGGCGCTGGCGCGGCAGCTGGCGAGCATCCTGGGCGGCATCCACCGCCATGGCGTCATCCACAAGGACCTGACCCCGGGCAACGTGCTGCTCAACCGCGCCAGCGGCGAGGTCAAGATTGGCGACTTTGGCATCTCGTCGATGCGCACCGAGGAGCGGCAGGAGGCGTGCAACCCCACTCTCCTGCAGGGCACCATCGCCTACCTGTCGCCCGAGCAGACCGGGCGCATGAACCGGGCCACCGATCATCGCTCCGACCTGTACTCGCTGGGGGTGACGCTGTACGAGGTGCTGACCGGCAGGCTGCCCTTCCCGGGCGCCGACGCCATGGAGATCCTCCACGGGCACATCGCCAAGGAGCCCGTGCCGCCGGCGGCGCTCCGCGAGGAAGTACCCGAGGCGCTGTCGGCGATCATCCTCAAGCTGATGGCCAAGGCGGCCGAGGACCGCTACCAGAGCGCCCACGGGCTGGCGCACGATCTCGCGGTGTGCAGCGAGCAGCTGGCCGCGACCGGCGCCATCGGCGGCTTCAACATCGGCGAGCGCGACCGCGCCCGGACCTTCCGCATCTCCGAGAAGCTCTACGGGCGCAAGCGCGAGGTGGAGCTGCTGCTGCGCGCCTGCGAGCGCGCCGGCAAGGACCGCTGCGAGCTGGTGCTGGTCAGCGGCCCTTCTGGCATCGGCAAGTCGATGCTGGTGCACGAGACGCAGCGCCGGCTGGTCGAGAGCCGGGGCTACTTTACCTCCGGCAAGTTCGACCAGCTCGCCGTCGACCGGCCGCTGTCCGCCTGGATCCAGTCCCTGCGCGAGCTGGTGCGGCAGATCCTCACCGAGCCTGCCGCGGCGCTGCAGGCCTGGGCCGAGGAGCTGCGGGCGGCGGCCGGCGTCAACGGCCAGATCCTGGTCGAGCTGATCCCGGCGCTCGAGCACGTCATCGGCCTGCAGCCGGCGGTCGTCGACCTGCCTCCGCTCGAGGCCAAGCAACGCTTCGAAGCGACGCTGTCGCGCCTGCTCTCCACCTTCGCCACAGCAGCCCATCCCATCGTCATCTTCCTCGACGACCTGCAGTGGATCGACGCCACCTCGCTCGGCTTCCTCGAGCAGCTGCTCGCGGGCGGGAGCGAGCGCCGGCGGCACCTGCTGCTGATCGCCAGCTACCGCGACACCGAGGTGGGGCCGGCCCACCCGCTGCGCCTGACGCTCGACAAGCTCGCGGTGAGCGGCCTCCCGATCACCGCGATCCACCTCGACCCCCTCGCCAAGCACCACCTCGCCGCCCTGCTCACCGACAGCCTCGGCTGCGAGCCGGGGACGGTCGCGCCCCTGGCCGGCTTGGTGTTCGACAAGACCGGGGGCAATCCGTTCTTCGCCAATCGGTTCCTCAAGGACCTGCACGAGCGGGAGCTGCTCTTCTTCGACGAGCGGGCAGACTCCTGGCGGTGGGACGAGGCCCGCATCCGCGCTCTCGCGGTGAGCGACAGCGTCGTCGACCTGCTGGTCGCCAAGATCCACCGCTACCCGGCGGCGATCCAGGAGCTGCTGAGCCTGGCGAGCTGTCTCGGCAACTCGTGCGGGCTCACCCGCCTGGCGGTCATCCGCAGCTCGCCGCCGCTGGAGGTCGCCGCCGCCCTCTGGGAGCCGGTGCAGGAGGGTCTGCTGATCCCGACCGGCTCCGCCGGGCCCTACTACCAGTCGGTCCAGAGCACGGCGGCGGGCGCGCTGATCCGGCCCGAGAGCGCCGGCTTCAAGTTCGCGCACGACCGCATCCAGGAAGCCGCCTATTCCCAGATCGCCGAGGAGCGGCGGGCCGAGACCCACCTCGAGATCGGCCGCCTGCTGCTGGCGCAGATCCCTGCCGAGCAGCGGACGGAGCGGATCTTCGAGGTGGTGGGCCACCTCAACCTCGGCAGCCGGCTGCTCGACGATGCCGCCGAGCGAGCGGAGCTCGCGGCGCTCAACCTGACCGCCGGCCGGCGCGCCCTGGCGGCGACGGCCTACGAGTCGGCCCTGTCGTATCTCGAGCTCGGCGCGAGCCTGCTCGCCGCAGGCGCCTGGGAGACCCACTACCAGCTCATGTTCGACCTGCACCTCGCCCTCACCGAGTGCCGCTTCTTGCTCGGCGACCTGGTGCAAGCCGAGGCGACCTTCGCCCTCGCTGCCGGCAAGGCGCAGACCAAGTACGACCTCGGCAGCATCTACCAGCTGATGATCCGCATCCGCCAGACCGTCAACGACGAAGCGGGTGGCGTGACGACGGGGCGCGATTGCCTGCGCCACTTCGACATCGGGTTGCCGGAGGACCCGGCGCGTGACGCCGAGGTGCTGGCGGTCGAGCGGGAAGCCTTCGACGAGCTGGTGGCCAGGCTGGACATCCCTGCGCTTCTCGACGCGCCGCGGATGCAGGACCGCGAGGTGGCGATCTGCCTGGGCGTGCTGCACGAGATCTGGACGTGCTCGGTGATGGTCGGCGACATGGTCCACCGCGAGCTGATGTCGCTCAAGATCATGCAGCTGTCACTCACCCACGGACACTCGGAGTTCTCGGCCTGCGGCTACGTCGGCTACGCCTGCGAGCTGGCGCGCGGCAGGGGACAGTACCGCCGCGCCTTCGAGATCGGCAAGCTGGCGGTCGACCTCGCGGAGAGGTTCCAGAACCCTCTCGTCATCCCCAAGGTCGGCAATACGTTCGCCAACTTCATCAATCACTACGTTAACCACCTCGGCAGCAACGTCGCGATCTACGAGCGCTCCTACCGCGCGGCGCGCCAATCGGGAGACCGCTGGTGGGGCGCCTGGGCGGCCAGCTTCATCCGCCAGGCCAGGTTCCTGGCGGGAGATCCCCTGGCCGAGGTCTTCGAGGCGAGCGAGCGGTACTTCTCCTATCTCGAGAGCTCCGGGTACGAACCGCTCTTCCACGTCCTGCGCATGGACCGGCAGGTGGTGCGCAACCTCCGCAGCCAGACCGCCAGGATGGAGAGCCTGGACGGCGACGACTTCCGCGAGGAGGACTTCCGGGCCAAGCTGGCGGGCTTCGGCCTCGGCCTCTGCTGGTATCACCTCTTCAAGGCGCAGCTGCTCTACCTCTACGGGCTCCACGAGGCGGCGCGCGAGGAGTCGCGCCTGGCCTGGGAGACCAAGGACCTCGTTCCCGGCCTGATGATGTACCCGGACTGCTTCTTCTACGACACCTTGATCCTGGCGAGGTGCTGGGACTCGCCGGGCGCCGACCGCGCGGGCGACCTGGCCAGGATGAAGTCGAGCCTCGAGCGGATGTCGGCCTGGGCGGAGCTCATCGCCGATCCCGAGCAGAGCAACTTCCGCCATCGCCAGCTGCTGATGGCAGCCGAGATCGCGCGCGTCGAGGGCAGCGACGAGGCCGCCTTCGAGCTCTACGAGCAGGCGGCTGCCGCGGCCGCGGCCAGCGGCTATGTCCACCACGAGGCAATCGCCAACGAGCTCTCGGCCAGGCTGTATCTCGCCAGGGGGCGGCCCAAGGCCGCGCTCGGCTACCTCGTCGAGGCGCGCAGCCTCTACCGGCGATGGGGCGCCGCGCGCAAGGTGGAGCTGATGGACCGCGACTACCGCGACACGCTGGTGGGGCTCCGGCAGGCGCGCGACGCGGACGCGATGGACATCACCGCCACCCTGACCACCACGTTGACGACGCCGGGCCTCGACCTGGAATCGCTGGTCAAGGCGGCGCGCGCCATCTCGCGGGAGACCGACCTCTCCTCGCTGCTGCGGACGATGATGCGGATCTCGCTCGAGAACGCCGGCGCGCGCCGGGGCGCCCTGCTGCTGCGGCGCGGCGACGAGCTGGTGGTCGAAGCGGAGGCGATGGCCGACGGCGCCGATCCCGTCGTGCTGCACTCGGTCGCGCTGACCGACGCCAGGGACCTGCCGCTCACCATCATCCAGTACGTGGCGCGCACCCAGGAGGAGGTCCTGCTCGGCGACGCGCCCCAGCACGAGACGTTCGGCACCGATCCCTACGTCGCGGCCAGCCGCTGCCGCTCGATCCTGTGCCTACCGCTGCTCGCCCGCGGCACGCTGATCGCCATCGTCTACCTCGAGAACCAGCACCTGGTGGACGCCTTCTCCGCCGGGCGCCTCGCGGCGCTGCGGCTGCTCGATGCCCAGGCGGCGATCTCGCTCGAGAACGCCCTGCTCAAGGCGGCCGAGGAGGAGGCGCCTTTCGAGTTCCAGGTGGGAGGCAGCCTGGTGCCCGGCTCGCGCAGCTACGTGGTGCGCGAGGCCGACCGGCAGATCTACGCCGGCATCAGGTCCGGCGAGTTCTGCTTCGTCCTGAACTCGCGGCAGATGGGCAAGTCGAGCCTGCGCGTCCACGTCATGCACCGGCTGAGACGCGAAGGCGTCGCCTGCGTGTCGGTCGACGTCACCTCGATCGGCAGCAGGAACCTGACCGCGGAGCAGTGGTACGCAGGCATCGCGCGGTCGTTGATCAGCGGTCTCGGCCTGGCCAGGGAGCTCGAGCTGCGCAGCTGGTGGCGGCAGCGCGATCACCTGTCGCCGGTGCAGCGCCTGGGCGAGCTGATGGCGGAGCTGCTGGACCGGGTGGCGTCGCGGATCGTGGTCTTCATCGACGAGGTCGACAGCGTGCTCAGCCTGCCGTTCAACCTCGACGACTTCTTCGCCGCCATCCGCGCCTTCTACAACCAGCGTGCCGACGATCCGCGGTTCGAGCGCCTGGTCTTCGTGCTGCTCGGCGTGGCGCGCCCCTCGGAGCTGATCCGGGACAAGCAGCGCACGCCGTTCAACATCGGGCGCGGCATTCCCCTGCACGGCTTCCGGCTCGCCGAGGCGCGCCCGTTGCTGCGCGGCCTGCTGCCGAAGTCTCCCGAGCCCGAGCCCGTGCTCAAGGCCATCCTCTCCTGGACCGGCGGCCATCCGTTCCTCACCCAGAAGGTCTGCCGGCTGGTGGCGCAGGCCAGCTCGAAGCCGCAGGAGGGGCGCGAGGAGGAATGGGTGCGGACCCTGGTGCGCCAGCGGATCATCGACAATTGGGAGGCGCAGGACGAGCCCGAGCACCTCAAGACCGTGCGCTCGCGGCTGCTGAGCAACCCGGCGCGGGCACGCGGCTATCTCGAGCTGTACGGACGGATCTACCAGCAGGGCACCGTGCCGGTCGACCAGGGCGCGCTGCAGGAGGAGCTGCTGCTCACCGGGTTGGTGAGCCGCGAGTGGGACAACCTCCGCATCAGCAACAGCATCTATCGCGACGTGTTCAACGAGGAATGGATCGCGTCGACGCTCGCGCAGCTGCGCGAGGCGGTCGGCAGCCGGGCCGAGGGCCAGCGGCCCGACGCGGCCGGCGGCGGCCGGCCGGCGGCAGGCGGTGACGTGGAAAGCAAAGGAAGACGATGAGTGAAAAGGTCTTTATCAGCTATCGCAGCGAGCAGCCCGACGCGGCGCTCGCGGAAGCGTTCTACGAGGCGCTGACCGCCGCCGGGATCTCTACCTTCATGGCCGCAAGGAGCATCCGCATGGGCGACGTGTGGAGCCGGCGGATCGACGAGGCGCTGCGCGGATGCGGCTACTTCCTGCTGCTGCTGTCGCCGCTCTCCGCCGACAGCGAGATGGTGATCGAGGAGGTGCGCCAGGCGCGGGCGCTGTGCGAGAACGGCAAGAACGACAAGCCGGTCATCCTGCCGGTGCGCGTCAACATCCCCTGGGACTACCCGCTGAACTACGACCTGCGCGGCTACCTGCAGCGCATCCAGCAGGGAGAGTGGCGCTCGCCGGAGGACACCGCGAAGCTGGTCAAGCAGATCGCCGAGCTGGCGGCTGGAGGCGACGCGGCCCTCGGCGCGCCCAGCGCGGCCGCCCCTGAAGCCGAGGGCGCGCCGGCAGCGGGGCGGCGCAGCGAGGGACCGCCCGCACCGGTGGCCGAGCCGGAGCTGCCCGGCGGCGGCACGGTCGACCTGGGCTCGCGCTTCTACGTCGAGCGGCCGCCGTGCGAGCAGGACTGCTATCGCGAGATCGAGAAGCCGGGAGCGCTCATCCGCATCAAGGCCCCGCGCCAGATGGGCAAGACCTCGCTCATGGCGCGCGTCTTGCACGAGGCCGAGAAGCGGGGCTGCAAGGTGGTGCCGATCAGCTTCCAGATCGCCGACGCCAAGACGCTGAGCGATCTCGACCGGGCGCTGAAGTGGCTCTGCGCGGTGGTCAGCCGCCGGCTCAAGCTGCCACCGGGCCGGGTGGCCGAAGACTGGGACGAGATCTTCGGCAGCAAGGACAACTGCACTGCCTACTTCGAGCAGGTGGTGCTGCCCGAGGTCGGCGGGCCGCTGGTGCTGGCGCTCGACGAGGCCGACCGCCTGTTCGAGTTCCGGGAGATCGCCGAGGAGGTGCTGGGGCTGCTGCGGGTGTGGCACGAGGAGTCGAAGACCAACGCGGTCTGGCGGCAGCTGCGGCTGATCGTCGTCCACTCGACCGAGGTTTACATCCCGCTCAACATCAACCAGTCGCCGTTCAACGTCGGGCTGCCGGTCGGCCTCGAGGAGTTCACCGCCGAGCAGATGCTCGACCTGGCCCAGCGGCATCAGCTGCGGTGGGGACCCAGGGAGGTCCAGGCCCTGCGCGCCATGATCGGCGGGCACCCCTACCTGTCGCGGGTGAGCATGTACTACATCGGGCGGGGCGAGATGACGCTCGGCAACCTGCTGGCGACCGCGGCATCGGAACAGGGATTGTTCGCCGATCACCTGAAGCGCCACCTGTGGACCCTGGAGCGCCATCCCGCCCTCGCCCAGGCGATGAAGAAGGCGGCCGCGGCGCCGGGGCCGCTGCGCATCCCCTCGGAGGAGGGCTTCAAGCTGCAGAGCATGGGCCTGATCCACCTCGAGGGCAACGACATCACGCCGCGCTGCGATCTCTACCGGAAGTACTTCCTGGACCGATTGGCGACATAAGCCGGCGCCGGGCGCCGGAAGCGGGCGCATCGCGGAGGCCGGGTGAAGGTCGGCTCAGGAGGATGGCTATCACGTCGGGCCGGGCTGAGGCTGGATAATCCAGCTTTGGAAGCTGTAAGATCCGCACCATGTGGATTGAGCGGCGGATGGCGGACCGGGTGCTGGCGGCGGTGCAGCAATTCCCGGCCCTGGTCGTCACCGGTGGGCGACAGACCGGGAAGACCACCCTCTTGCGGCATCTCTTTCCGGAGGCGTCCTTCGCGTCGCTGGACCTGCCGTCGGCCGCCCAGCAGGCGGACGAGCGGGGGGAGGAGTTCCTGGCCAGCTATCAGGAGCCGGTGATCCTCGACGAGGTGCAGTATGCGCCAGGGCTGTTTCGCCACCTGAAGGTGGCAATCGACGCCGCCCGATCCCGGCGCGGCCGTTTCCTCATGACCGGTTCTCAGAAGTTCTCCCTGATGCGCGCCCTGTCGGAGAGCCTGGCGGGGCGGTGCGCGGTGCTCGAGCTCGATACCCTGTCGAGCATCGAGATCCTGGCGGCGTTCCCCGGTGATGCCATCCCGGTGGAGGAGATCCTCTGGCGTGGCGGATTCCCGGAGCTCTGGCGCGATCGGGAGATCGAGACCCGCCTGTACTACTCGAGCTTCGTCGCCACCTACCTGGAGCGTGACGTCCGGCTCGCCCTGCGCGTGGGCAGCCTCCGCGATTTCGAGCGTTTCCTCCGCGCCTGTGCGCTGAGAAGCGGACAGCTGCTCAACCTGACCGATCTGGCCCGCGACGTGGGGATCGCGGGCAGCACGGCGCGCGAGTGGCTCTCGGTCCTGGAGGCGTCGAGCCAGGTGGTCCTGCTCGAGCCGTACTTCGCCAACCTCACCCGGCGCCTGATCAAGACCCCGAAGCTCTACTTCCGCGACAGCGGCCTGCTCTGCTTCCTGCTCGGCCTGGAGAGTCCGGGAGCCCTCGGTTCGTCCCCGCTGGCAGGACCGATCTGGGAGACCTTCATTCTCGGGCAGATCCTGAGGGCGCGCGCGACGACCGGTTCCGCGGCCCAGGTCTTCTTCTGGCGCGACGTCCACGGCACCGAAGTCGACTTCCTGATCGAGCAGAACGGCCGCGTGCGCCTGGTCGAGGCGAAGTGGACGGAGACCCTGGGAGATCCGCGAGCCCTGAAGCCGCTCCTCCAGGTGCGCGACCTGCTAGGCGACAGGGCCGTCGCCGAGCACTGGATCGCCAGCCGCACGAGGCACCCGCATTCCTCACCCGGCACCCCCGGCGTGCGCCTGATCAACGCGGCGACCTTCGCTGGGTGGTTGGAGGCCGCCTGACTGCCCGCCATGACCTCCGTCGGAGGACCGACGGCCCGCAGGCCCGCAGCGCGAGGCCTTTCTACCTTCTCGGAACCGGCCGTTCCATATTGTCTACTCGACTGCTGATTTCAAATCGACTGGCTCGTCGGTCTGTGCTGCCCGGGACCGAGCTTGGTCGCTGTCTCCGGGCGCTGGAATCATTGCTGTCGCCTCGATCTCGACCTTGGCTCGCTGTTCGAGCAGGGAGTGAACCACTAGGAGAGACATAGCGGGGTAGTGGCGGCCGATGAGGGCTCGGTAGGCGGCTCCGATGGCTGGTCTCGCGGCCAGGTACTCGGCTCGATCGGTCACGTACCAGGTGAGACGCGTGAGGTGGCGAGGTTCGGCGCCGGCGGCTTGCAGCACGGCGGCGACGTTGGCCAAGGCCTGGGCGGCTTGGGCTGCGAGGTCGTCGCTCGCGAAGGCGCCGGTTAGAGGATCCCAGCCGACCTGGCCGGCGAGGAAGATCTGTCGGCCGCGCGCTGCCACTGCGTTGGCGTAGCCCTGCGGGAGCGGCCAGCCAGGGGGCTGGATGATCTCTGGCGCCGGCGACCCTGCTTCCCGCTCATCGCTGCCCTGCGGGGTCTGCCGTCTTCCGCTCCCGTCGGGCACGTCGCGGCTCATCGCGCTCCTTCGCGGAGGAGGAAGCGCTGGAGCTTGCCGGTCTCGGTGCGCGGTAGGGAGTCGCGGAACTCGATCCGGCGGGGGTACTTGTAGGGGGCGATCTCGGCTTTGACGAAGTCTTGCAGCTGCTTGGCGGTGGCGGGGTCGGGGTCGGCTCCTGGCGCGAGGACCACGAAGGCGGTCACCACCTGGCCGCGCTCCGGGTCGGGGAGGCCGACGACTCCACATTCGTGGACCTTCGGGTGCTCGAGGAGAACGGCTTCGACCTCGGGACCGGAGATGTTGTGGCCGGCGGAGATGATCATGTCGTCGGTGCGGGCCTGGTACCAGAAATAGCCGTCCTGGTCCTGGAGGTAGGAGTCACCGGTGAAGTTCCAGCCGTCCTGCACGTAGAGCTTCTGGCGCTCGATGTTGTCGAGGTAGCGGCAGCCGGTGGGACCTCGCACCGCCAGGCGGCCGACGGTGCCCGGCGGCACGGTGCGGCCGGCATCGTCGACGACCTTCGCCTCGTAGCCGGGGATGACCCTGCCGGTCGCGCCGGGGCGGATGTCGTCGCCGGCGGAGCTGATGAACATGTGCAGCAGCTCGGTCGAGCCGATGCCGTCGATGATCTTGATGCCGGTGGCGCGCTGCCAGGACTCGAAGGTGGAAAGCGGCAGGGTCTCGCCGGCGGAGACGCACTGGCGCAGGCTGGACAGGTCGTAGCCGGCGA
>DATDGZ010000014.1:0-8308 GCA_036521795.1 Thermoanaerobaculia bacterium
GAGCGCGGCGGCGCGCGGCGGCGAGCCCGGGCGCAAGAGGCCGTCGCCGAACACCCGGCGATAGAGCTCGTCGGGACGCACCGCGCGTTCGGCCACCGCCGCGGCCTCGGCCGGCGGCAGGGCGGCCGCCAGCAGCCACCGGGCGCCGGAATCGTCGCCCGCCGTCCAGGCGCCGGCGTCCACGGCACCCCGCCGCGTGCCGGTCCCTGGCGAGGGCGTCGTGGCCGGCACCAGGGGCGCCGCCGCCACCGCGATCGCCTCCCGGCGCAGCTCGGCCGCTGCCGCGGGCGATGAGGCCGCGCCGGCCGAACCCTCCCGCAGCAGCTGGTAGGCGTCGTGCGCCAGCACCAGGCCGGGCAACGGCGGCGCCGGGAAGGTCGCCCACCAGTTGACGGCCAGCACGGGCGCGCCGCCGCGGGAAGCAAGCTCCCAGAAGGTGAAGGCGCTGCGCCGGTTGGCCAGCACCGGGCGATAGTCGGCGAGCCGCAGTGGCACCTCGACGCGGCTCCAATAGGCGCGCAGGAAGCCGCTGCGGGCGAGCGGCGTCTGCACCCCGAGCGGCCGGAAGCTGTCGAGCGCGGCGACGCCGTGCCGGGGCGGGGCCACGCCGGTCGCGAGACTGGTCCAGAAAGCCGCCGGCGGCTCGTCCGCGCGGCGGTAGCGCAGCAGCCGGCCGCCGCGGCGCGCCAGCTCCGCCATCGCCGGCAGGTCGCCGTGGCGCAGCAGGTACTCGGCCTCCTCCGGCAGCACGCCGTCGAGACCGACGACCAGCGTCCGCTCGCCCGGCGCCACCGGCAGCAGCGGCGGCGGCGGCGGTTCGACGCCGCCTGCCGCCAGCACCACCGGCACCGCCAGCAGCAGGACCCCCGCCAGCACCGCGCCGCTCACCCACCGGCGCCAGCGCCACGCCAGCAGGCCGGCGGCGGGAGCGTGCTCGGTGAAACGGATGGCGAGCGCCAGCAGGCCCTGGTAGACCAGCCGCACCAGGGCGTACGCGGCGGCGGCGGCGCCCAGACCCAGCGCCAGCCGCTGCGCCGCGCCGCTGCCGGCCAGGGTCTCGCGCGCTTCGAAGAGCGCCAGCGCCAGCCCCGCCAGGCCGGCCGCCAGCGCCGTCGCCAGCGCCACCGCTTCGATGCGCCGCACCGGGTAGAAGCGCAGCACTAGCAGCACCGCCGAAGCGAGCGCCAGGAATGCCGACGCCGCCGCGACTGAAACCGGCGGGAAGAGGTGCAGGAAGAGGACCGGCAGGTCGAGAGGCGACGACGCGATGCTGCCGTTGGCCACCACCAGCGCCACCGCCAGCGCCGCCGCGAGGACACCCCCGGCCAGTAACCCCACCTTGATCGCCAGCAGCGTTATCGTCCGCAGCGGCTGCCGTGGCCGCAGCGCGTCCTGCAACAGGAAGCGCTCCAGACGATGGTCCAGATACCCGAGGCGCCGCAGCTCCAGCCGCGCCCGCTCGAGCTCAGCGTCGCCGCCGGCTGGGGTCGTCATCAGCCCCTAGTGTAGCCGGTCCGCCGGCACCGGCATCCTGGGCACGGGACCGCCCCGCCCACCGGAGCGTTCGGCCCTGCTGAATCCACCCTCGCCTCGCACGGCATCGCCACGCAGGTCCTCTGCACTCCCGTGCGACCCGGCCTCGGTTGGAGATGTGCTGCGGCAACACCGCCGAACGACCAGCCCGCCGCCGCAGGCCCCTCGCGGGCGCACCCCACCGCGGGGGCTGGACCTTCAGGGCAGCCGGCGCAGGGCGGCGCGCGCCTCGGCCAACCCGGGATCGCGGCGCAGCGCTTCCTGGTCGCGGCGATCCAATGCTTGAATCGCGGTCTTCTCGTCCACGCAGAAGATCGCAGCATGCTGCGGGGGATTGAGGTACAGGCCGAGGATGTCCGCCGCCTTCTGCTCGAAGTCCGGATCCGTCGAGGCACAGTATGCGCGGAGGCGATGCGGCTGCAGCCCATGCTTGCGCCACGTACGCGCCACCATCATGTGATGGACACCGAGCGCCTTCGCGAGCCTCCGAGTGCTCCAATGGGTCGACCCGTCGGTCGGCGGCTTCTGTGTCCTGGCCAGGATCTTAGCTTCCATCTTCGGCGTCAGCACCTTCACTGCCCGACCGGCATGGCGGCTATAGAGCCCGGCCAGCCTCTCCGCGACAAACCGCTGCTTCCACTTGCTGATGAACGGTGCCGAGCAACCCACCTTCTCCTGGATCTCGAAGTAGCTTGCACCCTCGTCCAGCAGCAGCAAGACCCGTGCGATACGCGCCTCATCGGCACGACCGCTGCGCTTGCGGACCCGCCCCTCCAGCTCTTCTCGTTCCACCCTCGGCAATCGAAGATCCTCGTTCATGGAGCGAAGACTGTCACTAAACGTTCAACGGTTACGGTGAACTAGTAGGCGCGCATCGGGCCAGTAATCCGCCATTTTCGCGTAGCCCCACGGAACGCTCCGGCCGGACACCTCTTGTCCTTGAAACCTCACGCCCAAGAGCAAGAGCAAGAGGAACACAGTCCCCTGCCAGCGACTGCGGGGACAGACGGGGCGTCACTACTGACTGCTTCCGAGCTCAGCTAGCCCGCCGTAGGGCCTGTTATGGTGCCCTACGGACCACGTTGAGAGCTGGGGTTACTTGACCTACACCGGACAGGGTCTGCAGTAAGTATCGAAACAGGTGCGGACCGAGCACCCGTCGCAGGTCAACGTACAGACACCGCAGGTTTCGTCATCGCTGAGACGTGCCCCGAAGGCGGCACGCTGCTCTGTGGTCAGGTGCCGGATAGTCTCCGGGCTGAGGCTGAGCCTTTTTGACTTCTTCATACAATACACCCTTTCCTTAACAGCTCCCGTAATCGGGAGCCGCCAACACCGCTTTCGGCGACGCTGGTGATAAGCGATCCTTCTCAGCAAAGGACACGACCTCCGGTAGGCGTGCCAGCTTCTTTACCGTCGCTTCGCCGTCTACATGCGCCACGACGACTGCTCCCGGTTCGGCGGCGGTCTGCTGGCGCACCAGCACGAGGTCCCCATCCTCGATCCGCTCCCCTGCGACCTTGGCCTGGTCCATGGATCGACCGTGGATGCGGAGGAGGAAAAACTTGGCAGACTTCGGCTTGAGATCCTCGACCGGGAGCTGCAGCCAACCGTCGTAGTGCTGCTCGGGGAGGTCCAGGGCGCCGGCGGTCACGCGGCCGAGGACCGACTGGGTCTGCGTCCCGCCAGAGGGGCGGCGCAGAACCTGGATGCCACGCGCGCCGGGGGCGCGCCGGATGAAGCCGCCGTCCTCGAGCTCCTGAAGGTAGCGCAGCACCGTGCGGCTCGAACCGACACCGAGGGCCTGGCGGAACTCCTCGATCGTCGGCGCTCGGCCATGCTGAATGGCGTAGCGCTCAAGCGCGACGAGAATCTGTTCGGGTTGGTAGGTGCGTTGTCTGCCCATAGGGTTGGTCTTAGGGCCATGGATAGGGGCTGGATAGGCACCATGGATGCAATCCATCGTAGGCGGCAGGGGTATGCCTGTCAAGCAGGCGCTAATAAGGCGTAACGCGGGCTTGAGATCGCGCTATCCGAACGGGGTCATCGCGTGAAGGCGGTTCGTAACCGCCGCCTTGACAGCGGGCCTTTGTAGAGGACGTTCGAACCTTTATGGGTACTCCGCGCCGGCCGCGTTCCCGAGCGGGGCGAGGAGTGCGGGGGGCGCGAGGGGCGCAGCGGCCATGGCCTGGGCCTCGCGGCGCAGCTCGACCGCCTCGGCTGCAGCAGGGGGCGACGAGACCGCGCCCGCCGCACCCTCCCGCAGCAGCTGGTAGGCGTCGTGCGCCAGCACCAGGCCGGGCAGCGGCGGCGCCGGGAAGGTCGCCCACCAGTTGACGGCCAGCACCGGCGCGCCGCCGCGCGATGCCAGCTCCCAGAAGGTGAAGGCACTGCGCCGGTTGGCCAGCACCGGGCGATAGTCGGCGAGCCGCAGCGGCACCTCGACGCGGCTCCAATAGACGCGCAAGAAGCCGCTGCGGGCGAGCGGCGTCCGTACCCCGAGCGGCCGGAAGCTGTCGAGCGCGGCGACGCCGTGCCCGGGCGGCGCCAGGCCGGTCGCGACGCTGGTCCAGAAAGCCGCCGGCGGCTCGTCGGCCCGGGCGTAGCGCAGCAGCCGGCCGCCGCCCCGCATCAGCTCCGCCATCGCCGGCAGATCGCCGCGGCGCAGCAGGTACTCGGCCTCCTCCGGCAGCACGCCGTCGAGGCCGACGACCAGCGTCCGCTCGCCCGGCGCCATCGGCAGCAACGGCGGCGGCGGCGGTTCGGCGCCGCGCGCCGCCAGCACCACCGGCACGGCCAGCAGCAGCACGCCTGCCAGCACCGCGCCGCTCACCCACCGGCGCCAGCGCCAAGCCAGCAGGCCCGCGGCCGGCGTGCGCTCGGTGAAACGGATGGCCAGCGCCAGCAACCCCTGGTAGACCAGGCGCACCAGCGCGTAGGCGGCCGCGGCGGCGCCCAGGCCCAGGGCCAGCCGCTGCGCGGCGCCGCTGCCGGCCAGGGTCTCGCGCGCCTCCCAGAGCGCCAGCGCCAGCCCCGCCAGGCCCACCGCCAGCGCCGTCGCCAGCGCCACCGCGTCGATGCGCCGCACCGGGTAGAAGCGCAGCACCAGCAGCACCGCCGAGGCGAGCACCAGGAACGCGGCGGCAGCCGCCACCGCGACCGGGGGGAACAAGTGCAGGAACAGCACCGGCAGGTCGAGGGGCGACGACGCGACGTTGCCGTTCGCCGCCACCAGCGCCACGGCCAGCGCCGCCGCCAGGACGCCGCCGGCCAGCAGCCCCACCTTGAGCGCCAGCAGCGCCATCGTCCGCAGGGGCTGCCGCGGCCGCAACGCGTCCTGGAGCAGGAAGCGCTCCAGCCCATGGTCCAGGTACCCGAGGCGCCGCAGCTCCAGCCGCGCCCGCTCGAGCTCGGCCTCGCCGCCGGCTGGCGTCATCATCGGCAGCAAGTGTAGCCGGTCTCCCGGACGGGCCGCAGCGGCGGGTTGCCCCTCCGGCCTCGGTTGGGACTCGGGACGCGCTCTCTACGCGCGCTCTCGGCCGCTCAGCGCAGGCGGCGGAGAGCGGCGTGCGCCGCGGCCGAACCGGGATCGAGGCGCAGCGCTTCCTGGTAGTGCTCACGCGCCTGGCCGCGGTGGCCCTGGCGCTCGAGCAGCGCGCCCAGGGCGTAGTGGCAGTCCGCGAGCGCGGCGTCGTCTCCCGGCGCCAGCCGCTGCAGATCGCGCGTCAACAGCTCCTCGGCGCGGGCCAGCCGCCGGCCGGAGGCGGCGGCCACCCTGGCGAGCGCGAGGTGCGCCTCCGTGTTGTCGGGGTCGAGCCGCAGTGCCGCCTCGATCTCGTCGCCGGCCTGCTCGAGGCGGCCCGCCTGCTCGTAGGCTGCCGCCAGCGCGAGCCGTGGGCGGGGATCGCCCGGGAAGTCCGCCGCCGCGGCCCGCAGCTCGCGCTCGGCGGCCAGGGCGCCCGTCTGCCCCGCCGGCCCCGCGGAACCTGCCGGTCCGCCGGGGGCCGCGGACCCCGTTGACCCCGTTGACCCCGCCGGTCCCGCGGACCCCGCCGGCCCCGCGGACCCCGCCGGCCCCGCGGACCCCGCCGGTTGACGCCGGAGGATCTCGGCCCGTGCGAGCCGGCCGCGCAGGGGATCGCGCCGCTCGAGCTCGGCGGCGTGCACTCTCGCCTTGGCGAGGCTCCCGCCGAGGAAGGCCGGCGCCTGGATCTGGAACTCGATCAGGTCCTCGAGCGCATCGGCGTTGGCCGGATCGAGCTCGACCGCGTGCTCGAACTCCTGGCGCGCCTTGACGGCCAGGCCGAGCTGCCGCACCACCGCCGCGCGCTGCGCGGCGATCCCGTAGGCCCTCCCGAGCCAGTCATGGAAGTCCGACCGTCCCGGCGCCCGCGCCACCGCCCGCTGCAGCCGCTCGATCGCCGGCATCGGCTGGCGCCGCTCGTAGTACGACCGGCCGAGGTAGAAGAGCGCCAGCGCATCCGCGGGCTGCTTCGCGACATGGGCCGCGAAGCACTCCTGCGCCTCCTGGTAGGCGTGCGCGTCGAACGACCGGACGCAGGCCGCCGGCGGCACGTCCTCCTCCCCCGCCGCCACAGACGCCGCCCGCGCCGACCGCGCCGCCCCCAACCAGGCCGGGAACAGCGACAGCAGCGAGATCGAGATGGCAGCGGCGAGCAGGGCAACCTTGCCTGGGGTGGCGTTCATTGCCGGTCTGAGAACAACGACGGTGCAAGAGCTGCTTCGGCGAATCCAACTCGGCCAGCTCAGGGGGTATTCCCCGAGCTGGCGGGGCGCGCGCGCTCTCTGGGATCTGATGGCACCGTTGGTGCGTGAACAGCTTCCGCCACAGCCCGGCCCAGGTTGACAGGTGTCAGCGATAGGTTCACGATGACACCCATGACCAAGACTCAGGTCTATCTGCACGACGAAGAGCTGGAAGCGCTGCACGAGGTCGCGAGACGGTCCGGTAAGAGCGTCGCCGCGCTGGTCCGCGAGGCCGTCCGGCAAGTCTGGCTGCGGCCCAGCTCCAAGGGCCCGGTCGCCCTCTGGGATGGCGAGCCTCGTCGCACTTCCACCGAGCACGATACGCTGTACGACGAACCCTGATGCGCGAAGGCGAGCTCGTCTTCGTCGATACCGGGGCCTGGATCGCCCTCGCTCTCTCCCGCGACCCCTTCCACTCCCGCGCCAGGGAGCTCTGGGAGCTGTTGCTGGGGGCCGGGGCGCGGCTTCATACGTCGATCCCCGTCGTTCTCGAGACCTTCACCTTTCTCGACCGCAACACTGCCCGCGACGTCGCTCTCGCCTGGAAAGGCTCTCTGGACGAGGTCGCCGGCCTCCACATTCAGCCGGTGACCGCCGCGGACCTGGCGGAGATCTGGCCCTACTTCCAGCGCCGCGATCTGCACAAGCTCTCGGCCGTGGACGCGACCAGCTTCGTCCTCATGTCTCACGCTAAAATCCGTACGGCGTTTGCGTTTGATCATCATTTCAGCGTCGCCGGCTTTCGACTGGTAGCCTGACCGGCCGCATCGCTCGGCGGGAGGTGACCGATGGACGAGGGGAAGCTTCGGGCATGGTGGTTCCATCGCCAGGGGCTCGACGGCGGGTTGGCCGGGGTGCCGCCCGCCGGCGTGCTCGAGCGCACGGGCTGGGCGCGCTCGATGGGCGGCTCCAGCCCGTACCTGGGGTTCCATGGGCGCAGCGGCGCGGGGCGGGAAGCGATCGACGGCGCGGTGGCGGCGCTCGAGATCCACGAGCTGCCGAGCACGCGCGGCTGCACCTACGTGATCCCCGCGTCCGCCTTCGCGCTGGCCCTCGAGCTGAGCCAGGGCTTCGGCCCCGAGGCGGACATGCGGGTGGCGCGCAAGCTGGGCGTCACCGACGCCGAGATCGACCGTCTCTGCGCGGCGGTCCTGGACGCCCTGCGGCAGGCGCCGCTCGCTCCGGACGAGCTCCGCGCGGCCACCGGCGGCGCCTCCCGCAGCCTCGGCGAGGCAGGCAAGAAGAAGGGCCTCTCCACGACCCTGCCGCTGGCCCTCGGCCGGCTGCAATCCGCCGGCGAGATCCGGCGCGTCCCGGTCAACGGCCGCCTCGACCAGCAGCGCTATCGCTACACCTTGTGGCGGCCGAACCCGCTCGACGGGTTCCGCCTCACGCCCGAAGAATGCAACGTCGAGCTGGCGCGGCGCTTCTTCACCTGGATCGGGCCGGCGACCCTCGCCGAGCTCCAGGGCTTCGCCGGGCTGGGCGTCAAGGCGGCGAAGGCCGCGGTCGAGCCGCTGCACCTGGAGCCGCTCGCGGCCGGCGACGAACGTCTGCTGCTGCCCGACCAGCGCCGCGAGCTCGAGGCGTTCACGGCGCCGCCGTCGCCGCGGTACGCGCTGGTCAGCAACCTCGACGGCATCCTGCTGCTGCGGTGCGACGTCCGGGGCCTGCTGGCGCCGGCGGATGCGACGCGCTCCGCCGCCGGCGAGAAGGGTCCGGAGGCGTTGGCGAACCTCGACTACCTGCCGAACCACGCCATCCTCGACCGCGGCCGCCTGATCGGCCTCTGGGAATACGATCCCGGGCCCGGGGAGATCGCCTGGACCTGCTTCATCCGCCCCGACGCCGCGCTGCGCCAACAGGTCCGCGCCACCGAGCAATTCATCCGCGACGATCTCGCCGACATGCGCGCCTTCAGCCTCGACAGCCCGAAGACCCGCCAGCCGCGCCTCGACCAGCTGCGCGCCGCCCAAGCACATTGACCCCAGTCCGAACCAAGATGAAG
>DATDGZ010000015.1:0-6372 GCA_036521795.1 Thermoanaerobaculia bacterium
CTGGGGCGCCTGCTCGTCGCCCGCCACGGTGACGCTCACGGTGACCCCGGTCATCGTCGAGCCCCTGGGCGACCAGTTCTACTGCCCGCAGAACCAGTCGATCCAGATCCCGCGGGTCACGCTGCTGGCCAACGACTACGACAGCGAGGGCGATCCCCTGACGATCGTCAGCTTCGACACCTCGATCCTGATGGGCACCCTCGACTGCACGACGAACGCCACCTACTGCACCTACACGCCGCCCACCAACGGCGCCGGCTACACGCTGTTCCGCTACACCGTCTCCGATCCGGCCAGCACGACCGCCTCGGCGCCGGTCAGGATCTACGTCGGCTATCCCGACCAGGCGCCGACGGCGAGCGACGTCTTCTTGACGACCACGGCGGGCATAGCGAAGACCTTCACCTACAACGACATCGCCTTCCAGAAGGCGGCGGACCAGGATGGCGACACCGTGACCATCGGGCTGCAGAGCCAGCAGACCGCCTACGGCTCGCTGACGTGCTCGACGCCGTTCTACACCTGCACCTACACGCCGAACCCCGGGTACGTGGGGACCGACCGGTTCCTCTACACCGCGACGGACATGATCCATCCCCCGGTGACGGCGGGGATCGACGTGCTGACGCTGCCCCTCGCGACCCCGACCTTCGACGCGCGGGAGGACGTCGTGGTCACAGGGCAGAACCAGTCGACTTATATCGGGGGGCCCTACATTCTCGCCAACGACTATCTCCCGAACGGTGGGCCCGAGGTCGTCACCTCGATCGATACGACCGCCCTCACGGGCTCGCTCAACTGCGACTCCGGCGGCTGCACCTACACGCCGCCGTCCTTCTACGCCGGCATCACGAGCTTCAAGTACCACGCCAACGATTCCCATGGCGGGACGGATACCGCCATCGTCAGGATCTGCGTGGGCACCACCAACCATCCACCGGTGGCGGCCCCGCAGACGCTGGCGACGCCCAGGAACACCGCCCTGCGGTTCTCGGTCTTCCAGCTCATGCAGAACAGCTACGATCCCGACGACGATCCTCTGACCGTCACGGTCTACACCGGTACCGCCCAACTCGGGACCTTGAGCTGCTCCAACCCGCAGTACTGGTGCACCTACACGCCCAACGCGAACGCGACCGGTGCCGACGCGATCAGCTACGCCTTGAGCGACGGCCAGACGTCGGTCACCTCGACCCTGACGATCAACGTCCAATGAGCCAGGGAGGTCTCGAGATGAGAGCCTTGACGAGAATCGCAATTGCCGTCGCCGCGGCCTGGCTCGGCGCGTCCGGGTCGCTCGCGGCGCCGGTCACGAAGCCCGCCGATCTCGTGCCCTGCGCCTACAGCCGCGGCGAGGCGGCGGCGGCGATGGGCGAGGCGTTCGAGCGGAGCGACGCCGCCGACATGACGATCCCGGTCGGCCGCGACATCGGTTGCCTCTACAGCCTGAAGGGGAGCGACCTCGTCTTCGGCGTCCGGCAGACCTGGGACTCGACGCGGCCATCCTCCACCGGTCCCGTGCCGAAGGGTTACAGGAGGGTCGCCGGCGATCCGAATGGCGCCGTGTACACGAGCGATGCGGCCAACGGCAGCAGCGGCGAGCTCGTCTACGTGGTGGGCAAGGTTCAGGTCAGGGTCTTCTGGCACGGCGGCAACCTGACGGACGCCGACGGCCTGCAGCGGCTGCAGCACCTGCGGCGGCTGCCGTAGCGGCCACGCCCCCTCGTCAGCCCGAGTCGCCGCCACTGCCGCCGCTGCCCGGCAACTCGCAAGAGACGCGGCTGCCCCCCGGCTGCCGGTCTCTTCAGCCGGCGTCCATGAACTTGGCGGGAGCGGTGTCGAAGATGGCCTTGTGGTCCGGCGTGCAGAAGTAGTAGGTCTTGCCCTTGTAGACGGACTTCGGCGCGGTCTTCGGATCGACGTCCATCGTGCAGACCGGGCAGAGGGGATGGGCGCCGGTCGAGACGCGGGCCACGGCGTACGCCGCATTGGCGTTCGGGTTCAGCCAGCCCTGTCCCTGGTACTCCATGTAGTCGGCGGTTTTCGCGGCGGCGTCGCGGCCGTAGTAGCGCTCGACGACGCGGAGCGCGAGATCCATGCCGGAGGAGAGGCCGCCCGCGGAGGCGAGGTTGCCGTCCTCGACGAAGCGAGCGCCCCGCCGCAGGTGGACGTCCGGGAACTCCATCGCGAAGGTCCGGAAGGCGTCGTGATGGGTGGTGGCCGACTTGCCCGCCAGCAGCCCGGTCTTGGCCAGCAACATGGCGCCGGTGCAGACCGACATGGTGACGTCGGCGCTCCTGGACGCCCGGCGGATCCACTGCAACATGGCCTCGCTGCGTCCTTGCTGCGCCGGGATGACGATGACCTTCGGCGCGGGTGCGGACTCCAGGGTGAAGTCGGGGACGATGGTCAATCCGGCGCTGGCGTGGATCGGCCGCGTCGTCTCGGCGACGGTATAGAGCCGGAAGGGGGCCTCCTGGCGGCCGGGGACCACGGCGTCCTGAAAGACCTCCCACGGCCCGCAGAAGTCGATGACCACCGCGCCTTCCGACACCAGGAAGGCGACGGGGATGCTGCCCTGGGCGGGCGGCGTCAAGGGATTCGGCCGGGCCTGCGGGTGCTTGCCTGGCGCATCGGTCCCTGCGGCGGGTGCCGCGGCCGCGCGTGCGCTCGCGAGGAGCTTGCCGGCGGCCGAGAACGGCATGGCGGCCAGGACGCCGAACGCGGCGGCGCCTTGCAGCAACTCTCTTCTCTTCATGGCGGATGTGTCCTTTCGATCGGTGACGGCAGACTGCGTGTCTTCGGGATCCTCGCCGGCCTCATCGCGCTCAGAGGCTGCGCAGCGCCAGCGACGGCTGCACGGCGGTCGCACGGCGGGCCGGCAGCAGGCAGGCCAGCGCGGCGACCACGACCAGCAGCAGGGCGACGGCGAGATAGGTGACGGGGTCGGTCGGTGGCACGCCGAAGAGCAGCCGCGCGATGACGCGCGCCAGTAGCAGCGCCGCCGCGGCGCCCACCAGGAGGCCGGTGCCGACCGCCGCCAGCCCCTCGCGCAGGACGGCGGCCAGGATGGCGCCGCGATCGGCGCCGAGCGCAATGCGAATGCCGATCTCGCGGGTGCGCCGGACGACCCCGAAGGCGACCACGCCGCCCAGCCCGATCACCGTCACGGCGAGCGCCAGGGCGGCAAAGGCGCACAGCAGGACCGTCGTCAGCCGCGGCGCCGCGAGCGCCGCCGAGCGGGCGGTCTCCAGGGTCTGGACACGGCCCACGGGCTGGCGCGGATCGATGTCGAGGACCAGCGTGCGCGCCGCGGCGGCCAGGTCGTTCGGATCGCGCCGCGACCGCAGCAGCAGGCTGCCGGAGAGCGCCGGGTTCTGATCGAGCGACAACCAGACGGCGTCCCCCGGGTCGCGATCCAGGGACTGGTCGCGCACGTCGGCGATGACCCCGACGACGGTGTGCCAGAGCGGCTTGCCCGGGCCGAAGGTGAGGCGCCGGCCCACCGGGTCCTCGGAGGCGAACAGGCGGTTGGCCAGGCCGTGGCCCAGCACGGCGACGGGCGGCGAGCCGTCCCGGTCGGTCTTGTCGAAGCCGCGCCCGCGCTCGATCCGGATGCCCAGGGTCGCGAGGGCCCCCTCCGAGGCGGAGCGGAAGTCGGCCTGGGGCAGGTCGGCGTCGGCGACGGCGCGGCCCTCGACCCGGACCCCGCCGGTGCTCCGGCCGGTGCCGTCCAAGGGGTAGCTCGAGGAGAAGGCGGCGGCGGCGATGCCCGGCAGCGCGCGCGCCTTGTCGAGCAGCGCGCGCTGGAAGATGCGCCGCAACGCCGGCGTCTTGTAGTGCGCCCAGTCGAGATCGACGGCCACGGCGAGGACGTTCTCCGGGTTGAAGCCGGCGTCCACCGCCTGCAGCTTCCAGACGCTGCGCAGGGTGAGCCCGGCGCCGACCAGGAGCAGGAACGACACCGCGACCTGGACGCCGGCGAGGAGGGCGCGCAGGCGCACGCTCCCGGCCTGCCCCTGCCCGCCGCTGCCGCCCCTGCCGCCGGCGCTCATCGCGCCGGCGATGCCGCGGCTCGCGGCGAGCGCCGGCAAGGTGCCGGAGAGCAGGCCGGCGACGATGGCGATGGCGAGGGTGAAGACGAGCACCTGGCCGTCGAGCGCGATGTCGCCGGTGCGGGAGGTGAAGCGCGCCGCGAAGGCGACCAGGGCGCGGAGCAGCGCAGCGGCGACGCCGACGCCCAGGGCCGCGCCGAGCAGCGCCAGGATCACGCTCTCGGTGAGCAGCTGGCGCAGCAGCCGGCCGCGGCCGGCGCCGAGCGCGGTGCGCAGCCCGATCTCCTCGCCGCGGCTGCTGAGGCGCGCGAGCTGGAGGTTGGCGACGTTGGCGCAGACGATGAGCAGCACCAGCAGGACGGTCGCGAGCAGCAGCAGGAGCGTCGGCCGGGCGCGCGCGGTGAGCTCGGTCAGCATCGGCACGGCCTCGATCCGGTAGCCGCCGGTCGGGTAGTCGCCCGGATACTCGTCGAGCAGGGCATGGTTGACGGCGGCGAGGTCCTGCCGCGCCCGCGACACCGTCGCGCCGGGAAGCAGGCGGCCGAAGACGGCGTAGCCGCGGCCCTGGCGTGCGGCGATGGCCTGCGGATTGGAGCGGAAGGGGCAGGCCGACGTCGGCATCCAGAGGTCGTTGTCGTTCGGGTACTGCGGCACCGGCGGCAGGACGCCGATCACCCGGTGCGGATGGTCGTTCATCTCGAGGATCTTGCCGATGACCGCCGGGTCGCCGCCCCAGGAGCGCAGCCAGTAGGCATGGCTGAAGACCAGCACCGGCTGGGCGCCTGGCTTGTCGTCGTCGGGCGAGAAGGTGCGGCCGAGGAGCGCCCTGGTGCCGAGCACGCTGAAGAAGTTGGCCGAGACGACGCCGGTCTGCACGCGCTCGGGCTCGCCGCGGCCGAGCAGGTTGAACCACATCGAGTGGTACTCGGCGAGACCGGCGAAGGTGTGCTGGCGCCGCCGCAGGTCCTCGATGTCGGGCACCGAGAACCCCTGCTCCTGGTCGGGGTCGAGCGGCAGGCGCTGGTGGAGCACCACCAGCCGGTCGGGCTGGCGGTACGGCAGCTCGCGCAGCAGGACGCCGCGCACGACACTGAAGATCGCCGTGTTGGCGCCGATGCCCAGGGCGAGCGCCGCCACCACCGCGCCGGCGTAGCCCGGGTTCCGGCGCAGCAAGCGCAGCGCGAAGCGTACGTCCTGGCCCAGCGCCTCGAGCCCCCGGTAGGCGCGCGCCGAGCGGGCCGCTTCCTTGGTCGGCTCGAGGCCGCCCAGCTTCAGCGCGGCGCGGCGTGCCGCCTCCTCGGGCGAGGCGCCCTGGCGCAGCTGCGCCGCCGTCTCCATGGCGAGGTGGAAGCGCAGCTCCTCGTCGAGCTCGGCCTCCAGGCGGCGGCGCTGGAAGAGACCGCGGACGGCGGCGAGAGCGCGGTGGATGGCGGACATCGTCGGTTCCTCCACGGACACTGGCTTCACGCCGTCCGCAGCACGCGGGCGACGGCTTCCACGAAGCGCTCCCAGCTCTCCGTCTCGCGCTCGAGCCGGCGCTTGCCGGCCCGCGTCAGGCGGTAGAACTTGGCGCGGCGGTTGTTCTCCGAGATCCCCCACGCGGCGGCGATGGCGCCCTGCTCCTCGAGCCGGTAGAGGGCCGGGTAGAGCGAGCCCTGGGTCACCGACAGGACGTCGCGCGAGATCTGCTCGATGCGCTGTGCGATGCCCCAGCCGTGCTGCGGCTCGATCGCCAGCGTGCGCAGGATCAACAGGTCGAGGGTGCCTTGCAGCAGGTCTTCTTTCTCGGTCGCCATGGCCTTCCTTGTCTCCCCTAGACAATCGACAACAGAATGATCCTGCGCTCGCTCTTGTCGATTGTCAAGGGGAAGTACGCGGGGACGGTGCGGAAGGTTTCAGGACCCGGGCCGCGGGGCGCCACTGCGGGCCGGGCGCGGCCTGGCGCCCCCGACGCCTGGATGGCCCGGTCGTGGGTCCGTGTCCCTCTGTCTCCCTCAGGGCGAGGTATCAAAGTCCTCGGTCCCTGCCCCTGCGAAGCCTCGCCCTGGGGGAGACCAGAGGGAGACAGAGGAGAGCGGATCCACGACCATGTATCCAGGGAACTGCCGGTGGCCGAGAGTCTTGATAAGATCGCTGACGGGTAGGAGAGCGCAGCGACGATGAGACCAGCTTACATAGGGAGCGCGATCCTGGCCGGCGTGCTGGCGTGGACGGCGATGCCGGCGGGCTGCCTCGCGGCGCTCGGGGCGCCGCCGCGCAGCGGTGTCGCGCCCGCTCCGCCGGCGCACCCGGCGGAGGCGGCGCCGGCGTCCTCCTC
>DATDGZ010000016.1:0-10957 GCA_036521795.1 Thermoanaerobaculia bacterium
GAGCAGGAGGGCCGTGGCCGGTCCCACCGCGCTCTCGTAGTCGGCGAGGCGCGTGCGGTTGGTGGTTCCCACCTCGACCAGGCGGGCGCCGGCGGCGGTGAGGATCTCCGGGATCCGGAACGAGCCGCCGATCTCGACCAGCTCGCCGCGCGACACCACCACCTCGCGGTCCCTGGCGAGCGCCGCCAGGCACAGCAGCAGCGCGGCGGCGTTGTTGTTGACCGCCAGCGCCGCCGCGGCGCCGGTGGCGGCGGTCAGCAGCTGCTCGACCCGGCCGTTGCGCTGGCCGCGCCGGCCGCTTGGCAGGTCGATCTCGAGGTCGCAGTAGGCGTCGAGCAGCGGCGGCAGCGCCGCCGCGACGGCGCGCGGCAGCGGCGCGCGGCCGAGATTGGTGTGCACGAAGACCCCGGTGGCGTTGAGCACGCGGCGCAGCGTGCCGCCCAGCGCCGCTTGGAGCTCGGCGGCCAAGCGCTCGGCCAGGCGGCCGATCTCGGTGATCTCCGGGGTCTCCGGGGTCTCCGGGGTCTCCGGGATCTCCGCGGTTTTCGCGGTTCTCGCGGTTTTTTCAGCCATGGCGCCCTCCGCCGGCGTGGCGCCGAGGCGCTCCCGCAGCGCCGCCAGCATGCGGCGGGCTTGGACCTTCACCTGCTCCCGTCCGTATAATGCAGAGAGCGCCGCCACCGCCGGGTCGTCGAGCAGCCGGTCGAGCTGCGGCAGTGCTCGGCGGGCGTCCCTAGCGACCTGATCTGGAATCGGCATCGTTGGATGGCAAGCGGGATGGCAAGCGGGATGGCAAGCGGGATGACAGTCAGGATGATGGGCGGGTGTCGATCGGCGCCTGCGCCATTGTAGGAGATCCGTGGACCCCAAGCGACCTCCCCATCGAGGGTTGGCAGCCTCATCGGCCGGGAGCGGACTGCACCCGGCGAGCGCCATGGGCTCCGGCGGTGTGTCCGTGCCGCGAGCGGCCGCGGCGGCGCTTCAGGGTTCGACGGGGAAGCCCGACCTGGGCAGGACGCCCGGCGCTCCCACGGTGTCGGAGTCGATCGACCACCTGGCCGGCGAGATCCGGCAGCTGCGGGTCGATTTCGAGCGCTTCTTCAGCGGCGCCCTGCTCATCCCTCCCGACGAGCTGCGCCGCCGCGTCCAGGCGCGGCTGCGCCAGCTGCGCAGCCTCAGCAGCATGAGCGCCGTCGACCGCTTCCGGCTCGGCGATCTCGAGGCCCGGCACAACAGCTACGACGAGCTGTTCACCCGGCGCTTGCGCGACCGCGAGGAGGGGCGCCTGCGTGCCGGCCAGCCTCCGACCCCGCTGACGCCGCCGCCGCCACGGCCGTCGTCGCCGGGGGGCCATGGTCCGAGTGACCCGGGCGCTCTGGGCGCTCCGGGTGACCCGGGCACCGGCATCGTCATCGGCGCCGATCCCGATCCGCGGGCGGTGGCCGCCCTCTACGAGCAGGTGACCGCCGCGGGCGCCCCAGGTGGCGGCGCGGCGGGACCGCGCTTCGATCTTGCCAGCTTCGGCAGCTACCTGCAGCGCCAGGCCGCGGCGATCCGTGCCAAGACAGGCTGCGCCGAGGTCCAGTTCCGCCTCGCGGCCGAGGACGGGAAGCTCAGGCTCAAGGCCCGACCGCTCGCGCCGGCAACCCCGGCAACCCCGGTGAGCCCTGCAAGTTCCAAGGAGAAGACGTGACCATCGCCAAGTGCCGACTGCCGCGCCCACGGGCGCTTCCCATCCTCACCGTCACCTGGTCGCTCGTCGCCATCGGCGCGCTGCTCTCGATCATCGCCATGACCGCCGCCGCGGCGGTGCCGCCGAACCTTCAGGCGGCACTCGAGAGGCAGCAGCGGTTGGCGGCGGAGCGGCCGCGAGACGCGGCGGTGTTCAACGACCTCGGCAACCTCCTGGTCATGGCGGGCGAGCCGTCGGAGGCCGAAGCCGCCTACCGCCACGCCGTGGAGATCGATCCGCACCGGCTGTCGGCGCTGTACAACCTCGGCCTGCTGCTGGTGCAGGGCGGCAAGACCGGCGAGGCCCGGCAGCTCTTCGAGAAGGTGATCGAGATCGAGCCGCGGCATGCCTGGGCCCACTACCAGCTCGGCGCTCTGCTGGAACGCAAGGACGACAGGTCGCGGGCCGTACGCGAGTACGCGCAGGCCTTCAGGCTCGATCCTCAGCTCGCCTTCCGCGAGGTCAACCCGCAGATCGTCGAGAACGGCATGGTGACCGAGTCGCTGCTGCTCGCCTACCGCCGGCAATCCTCTGCGGGCGCGGCGCCGCCGATCTACGACGAGCGGTCGCGCATCCGGGAGCTGCTGGTGCAGGAGCCCGGCCAGCCCGGCAAGGACGCCAGCGCCGAGGCCAGGCCCGCCGCACCGCCGGCAGCCGCGCCGACCGCACCGGGCGGCCACGCCACGGTGCTGCGGCCCGGGGACCTGTCCGGCAGCAGCAGCCTGGGCCAGGCGACCCCTCCCGGCAGCCGTCCGGGCAGTCCGGCGGTCGCGGGACGCCCCGGGGCTCCCTATGGTGTGCCTGGCTCTGGCTACGTCCCCCAGCAGGACAGCGGCCCCTACGCGGGCGGAGCGCGGCAGTGGACCCGTCCCGCTCCCAACCCCAATCTCGATGGCACGCAGCCGGGTACGGTGGTGACGCCCCCGCCGGTGGGGCTCTACTACCGGCCGAGCCCGTCCAGCACCGGCCGTCTCGGCACCCAGGTCGTGCCGGAGCAGAACGGCTAGGCGGTCTGGACGCGCCTTCGTGAGGGGGTGGGAGGGGGCGTGCTCGCGGCCCTCGGCAAGCCTCAGACGTTGAACCGGAAGTGGACGACGTCGCCGTCCTGGACGACGTAGTCCTTGCCCTCCAGGCGCAGGAGAGCGGCCTCGCGGCATGCGGCCAGGGACTTCAGGCGCAGGAGATCGTCCCAGCGCGCGACCTCGGCGCGGATGAAGCCGCGCTCGATGTCGGAATGGATGCTCCCGGCGGCTTCGCGGGCGCGCGTGCCGCGGCGGACCGTCCAGGCCCTGACCTCGTCCTCGCCGACGGTGAAGAAGGCGATCAGGCCGAGCAGCTCGTAGCTGGCGCGGCTGAGCCGGTCCAGGCTGGGCTCGGCGAGTCCCAGGTCGTCCAGGAACTCGCGCTGCTCCTGGGGCGGCAGCCGGCTGATCTCCTGCTCGATCGGCGCGCTCACCGTGATCGCGGTGACCGCCGGCCGCGGCACGACGCCGAACTCAGCGGCCGCCGCCGCCGCCCGGCCTTCGTCGGCGTTGATCACCAGCAGCATCGGCTTGGCCGACAGCAGCTGGAAGCCGCGCAGCCGCCGCTCGTCCTCGGCGTCCAAGGGCACCTCGCGCAGCGGCGTCTCAGCTTCCAGGGCGGGCACGATCACCTCGGACAGCAGCGTCCGCTCGCGCTGCTCCTCCGGGGTCAGACCGCGCTTGACCGCCTTGTCCAGGCGCTCGAGGCGCCGCTCGACCAGGTCGTGATCCGCCAGGATCAGCTCGAGATCGACCATCGCCACGTCGCGGGCCGGATCGACCGTCGCGTCGGGGTGCACGATCTCCGGGTCGGTGAAGGCGCGCACCACGTGCACCAGCGCATCCACCGTCTTGAGCTTGGCGAGGTCGAGGCTCTCGGCGCTCTCGCCGCGTTTGAGGCCCGGGATGTCGACGTACTGCACCGTCGCCGGCACGTAGCGGCGCGGCTCGAACAGGTCGCGCAGCTGCTCGAGGCGGGGATCGCGCACCGCCGCCGCGCCGAGGTGGGTCTCGGCCGAAGCCGAGAACTTGCCCGTCGCCTGCTGCGAGGCTGTCAAGGTGTTGAACAGCGTGGTCTTGCCCGATTTCGAGAGACCGAGGATGCCAAGCTGCACGTCTGCCCTCCCAGGGGTCGTGGGAGCGGCAGGTTACCATGTTGACCCGCTCTCCCCGCCTTTCCGCCTTTCCTTGTGACTCCTTGATGGCGGGCGGCCGTTTCTTTGTCCTTCCCTTACTCGCCGGCTGGTAGGTTCTCCTGGGCTCGAAGCCGCGGAGGCCGCCGAGGCCGCTCAGGGCGTCGGGCTCGTGCGCGCTTCCTGGCCGGAGGGTTGAAGACCGTGAGGCTCCTGTCGTCCCTGTTCGTCGCGATTCTCGCCTGCTCGGCCGCCGCGTGCGGCTCCCGCGCCGCTTCCTCCTCTGCTTCCTCCCCTTCCTCTTCCTCCTCCCCTCCGGCCGGTGAAGCTCGCCTGGCGCCGGCCAAGCTGCGGACCGCCGGCATCAGCGTCGTGCCGGTCGCCTACCAGGACCTCGACCGGGTGCTCGCGGCGAGCGGCCGCGTCACCTTCGACGACCAGCGCGTCACGCACGTCTTCTCGCCGGTCAACGGCCGGGTGACGCGGCTGGTGGCGCAGCCCGGGCAGCGGGTCGCGCCAGGCGATCCGCTGGCGATCATCCAGTCGCCCGACGTCGGCAGCGCCGTCTCCGACTACGCCAAGGCGCAGGCGGCGCTGGCCGCGGCGGAGCGCGACTACCAGCGCCAGAAGGACCTGTTCGCGGCCCATGCCGCGGCGGAGCGCGATCTCGAGGGCGCCGAGGCCAACGCGCGCCAGGCGCGGGCCGAGCGCGATCGCGCCGAGGAGAAGGCGCGCCTGCTGGGCGGCGGCAAGCTCTCGGGGGTCACGCAGGAATTCGTGCTGCGCTCGCCGATCGCCGGCGAGGTGATCGCCCGCGCCGCCAACCCGGGTGTCGAGGTGCAGGGCCAATACTCGGGCGGCACCGCCGTCGAGCTGTACACGGTCGGCGAGCTCGGCCGCGTCTGGGTGCTGGCGGACGTCTTCGAGGCCGACCTGGCGCGACTGCAGGTGGGCTCGCCGGTCGCGGTCGAGGTGATCTCCTCGCCCGGCCGGCGCTTCGCGGGACGGGTGGACTGGATCTCCGGCGCCATCGACCCGGCGACCCGCACCGCCAAGGTGCGCTGTGCCATCGACAACGGGAGCCGCCTGCTGAAGCCCGAGATGTACGCCACGGTGTCGATCGCGGTGCCGGGAAGGCGGGCCCTGGCCATCCCGCGCGGCGCCGTGCTCCGCCAGGGCGAGCAGACCGTCGTGTTCCGCGAGGTGGGCACGACCCCGGACGGGCTGGTGCGCTTCGAGCGCTGGCCGGTCAAGGTCGACGACGAGGGCGGCGACGCCCTGGTGGCGGTGCTGGCGGGCCTCCATCCCGGAGACCGGGTGGTGAGCGCCGGCGGCATCCTGCTGCTGGGGATGGTCTCCTGAGGGTCTCCTGACCGGCAGTCCAGCGATTGCCCCCATCGTTCCCATCGTCCCCATCGTCCCCATCGTCCGACACTCCTGACCGCGCGGACTTGACCAGCCGATGATCCGACGCATCGTCGCCGCGGCGCTGGAGGCGCCGGCCGTTCTCTTCCTGCTCGTCGCCGGGCTGATCGGCGCCGGCCTGCTCGCCTTCAGCCGCCTCGACGTCGAGGCCTATCCGAACCCGGTGCCGCCGCTGGTCGAGGTGATCACCCAGCCCGAGGGCTGGAGCGCCGAGGAGGTCGAGCGCCAGGTCACCATCCCGCTCGAGACCGGCCTCGCCGGCATGCCGGGGCTCGACCACATCCGCTCGCAGTCGCTGTTCGGGCTCTCCGATGTCAAGTGCTACTTCAACTGGGACACGCGCTACAAGGATGCGCGCCAGGAGGTGATCAATCGCCTGCAGTTCGTCACCCTGCCCGGCGGCCTGCAGGCGTCGATCTCGCCCTGGAACGCGATCGGCGAGGTCTTCCGCTACGTGGTGCGCGGCAAGGGCTACTCGCTGCGCGACCTCAAGACCGCGGAGGACTGGATCCTCGAGCGGGAATTCAAGGCGGTCCCCGGGGTGATCGACGTCACCAGCTTCGGCGGCGAGACCAAGCAGTACCAGGTGGAGGTCGATCCCTACCGGTTGCGCGGCCAGAAGCTGACGCTGTCCCAGGTCACGCAGACGATCGCCAACAGCAACCAGAACGTCGGCGGCCAGCGCCTGACGCTCGGCGAGCAGGCCTACACGGTGCGCGGCCTCGGCCTGCTGCGCGGTGTCCACGACCTCGAGAACGTGGTGGTGCAGACGACCAACGGCGTCCCGGTGAGGGTGCGCGACGTCGCCCGCGTGGTCGAGGGCGCGCGGCCGCGCCTCGGCATCGTCGGCAAGGACCGCGACGGCGACGTGGTGCAGGGCATCGTGCTGATGCGCTACGACGGCGAGACCAAGCCGACCTTGGAGGGCATCCACCGGCGCATCGCCTTCATCCGCGACCATCACCTGCTGCCGCCGGGCATGGAGATCGCTCCCTACTACGACCGCGGCAGCCTGGTCCGGGTCACCACCCGCACGGTGATGCACAACCTGCTGCTCGGCATGGTGCTGGTGTCGGTGGTGCTGTTCCTGTTCCTGGGCAACGCGCGCGGCGCGCTGATCGCCGCGATCAACATCCCGCTGGCGCTGCTGTTCGCCTTCTGCGGCATGGTGGTGGGGGACACGCCCGCCAACCTCATCTCGCTCGGCGCGGTCGACTTCGGCATCATCGTGGACTCGACGGTGATCGTGGTCGAGAACATCTTCCGTCACCTCGGGTCGCACGGCATCGGCACGATGTACGACCGGGTGGTGACGGCGGTCGGGGAGGTGGGGAGGCCGCTGGCGTTCTCGCGGCTGATCATCTTCGTCACCTTCCTACCGCTGTTCACCATGACCGGCGTGTCGGGGGTGATCTTCTCGCCGATGGCCCACACCTACGCCTACGCCATCTTCGGCGCGGCGGTGCTCGCCCTGACCCTGACGCCGACGCTGATGGCGCGCTTCGTGCCGCCCGACGCCGAGGAGAGCGAGAACGCGCTGATGCGCTTCCTGCACCGCCTCTACGATCCGCTGTTCGACGTCGCGCTGCGACACCGGTGGGCCGCGCTGGCGGTGGCGCTGGCGCCGATCGCCCTGTGCGTGCTGCTGTTCCTGGGGATCGGCCGCGAATTCATGCCCAAGCTCGAGGAGGGCAACTTCTGGATCCGCGCCACGCTGCCGAACTCGGTGTCGCTCGAGCAGTCGTCGCGCTACGTCGGCCGCATCCGCGAGATCCTGCGCCGGCATCCGCAGGTGGAGACGGTGGTGTCACAGCTCGGCCGCCCGGACGACGGCACCGACGTCACCGGCTTCGGCAACATCGAGCTGTTCGTGCCGCTGGTGCCGTTCGACGACTGGCCGCGGGGGCTCACCAAGGACAAGCTCACCGAGCAGCTCGAGCGCGAGCTCGGCGACGCCTTCCCCGGCGTCGTGTTCAGCTTCTCGGAGTACATCTCCGACAACGTCGAGGAAGCGGTCTCGGGAGTCAAGGGCGAGAACAGCGTCAAGGTGGTCGGCCCCGACCTGCGCGCCAACGAGCGGCTGGCCGGCGAGATCGGCGGCGTGCTGGGCGGCGTTCCCGGGGTGCGCGACGTCGGCCTGATCTCGTCGCTCGGCCAGCCGAGCGTGGTGATTGCGACCGATCGCCGGCAGGCGGCGCGCTACGGCTTGAACACCGGCGACGTCGAAGCGGTGGTGCAGGCGGCGGTGGGCGGCCAGGCGGTGACCCAGGTGTACGAGGGCGAAAAGCGCTTCGACGTGGTGGTGCGGTGGGAGAAGCCTTACCGGCGCAACGTCGAGGCCATCCGCCAGATCACCGTGGCGGCGGCGGACGGCAGCCAGATCCCGCTGGCGCAGCTGGCGACGATCTCGCTCGAGGACGGGCCGTCGGTGATCTACCGCGAGGACGGCAGGCGCTACGCGCCGGTCAAGTTCTCGGTGCGCGGGCGGGACCTCGCCGGTTCGATCGCCGAGGCCACGCACCGCATCGCTCGGAGCGTCCAGCTGCCGTACGGCACCAACTATCAATGGGCAGGCGAGATCAACGAGCTGAACGAGGCGGAGGGCCGGCTGCTGGTGATCATCCCGCTGACCCTGGTGCTGATCGCGCTCCTGGTCTACGTCGCGGTGAAGGACTGGCTCTACGCCCTGGTGGTGCTGATCAACATCCCGGTGGCGTGCGCCGGCGGCCTGGCGGCGCTGCTGCTGACCGGCATCAACTTCTCGGTGTCGGCGGCGATGGGCTTCGTGTCGATCTTCGGCGTCGCCATCCAGGACGCCATCCTGATGGTCAACTATGCCCAGTACCAGTGGGCCGAAGGCAAGCTCGTCGAGGAGGGCGCGCGCATCGCCGCCGAGCAGCGCTTCCGTCCGGTGCTGATGACCACGCTGGTGGCAATGCTCGGGCTGCTGCCGGCGGCGGTCTCGCAGGGGATCGGCGCGCAGACGCAGAAGCCGCTGGCGGTGGTGGTGATCGGCGGCTCGCTGGTGCTGGCCGTGCTGACGCGGGTGCTGCAGCCGCCGCTGCTGGTGCTGGCGTACCAGTGGCGCGAGCGGCGCGCCGGCCGCAGGGCGGGCGGCGGCAAGGCTCTGCCCGCCGGTGGAGGCAGTGGAGGCAGAGAAGGCAGAGAAGGAAGCGGAGGCGAGGAAGGCGAGCCTTCGCCGGCGTGAAGGGCAAGGGAAAATCCTGGCGCGCGATGGGGAGGGGCGTCCCGCCTTCTTCCCGAGAGTGGACCGTTGCGCGGGAGATCCGATAGGCTGCCGCCGCCGCGCTGGTCGCCAGCCACGGCACTGAGTAGCAGATCTACCTTCGTTGTTTCGGCGGCTGCCCGCCACCTCCGGCCATGGTTGCGAGATCGAGAGCCACCCCGCAAGCGCAGACCGCGGCGAGGCGACGGCGGGCGCGCACGGCGCCGGTGGCAGCCGCGACGCCGCGGCGGCGAGTCCTCGCGCGGAGGGTCCTGACGCTGGCGGCAGCGGCTCTCGGGCCGCTGCTCGTCTACTGGCCGACGACGGGCTACGCGTTCCTGCTCGACGACTTCGTGCTCTACCGGACGAGCGCGTCCCTGACCAATCTCGGCAGCATCCCGCGCGGGTTCGTGACCGACCTCGGAGCGCTGCGCCGGGGGGCCGACACCGTCATCAGCAGCTACTACCGCCCCGTCTTCCTGGCGCTCTCGACGCTCTACCACCGGCTTGCCGGGGGCGAGCCGTTCGCCTGGCACGCCGCCGCCGTGACGCTGGCGGCGCTGATCGGCGCGCTGGTGTGCGGGTTCTTCCTGCGCCTCGGATTCTCGCCGCCGGTGGCGCTGCTCGCATCGCTGGTCTTCTCGCTGCACCCGTGCCATGTCAGCTCGGTCGCCTGGGCTTCGGGTCTGCAGGAGCTGCTCGCCGCCGGCTTCGTCTGCTCAGCCCTCCACGCGCTCCTCTGGCGACGTCGCGACGGGGGCGACGGCGGCGACGCCCTGCCGATCGGCCTGGCCGCTGCCGCCTTCGCGCTGGCGCTGCTCTCGAAGGAGGTGGCGATCGGGCTCCTGCCGTTCGCCATCGTCTGGGCGCTCGCCACGGCGAAGAGCGACCCGGCAAGGTCGCGCCGGCTGTGGCGGGCCGCAGGCGTCCTGGCCGGCGTGACGTTGCTCTATCTCGCCGTTCGCATCGCGATCTTCGGCGGCCTGGCGCTGCCATTCCCGGGCGCTCCCGGCTTCCGCGCCGCGCTGCCCTCGGTGCCGGTGGCGCTCGTCACCTACCTGCGCCTGCTGGTCTGGCCGGCCGGGTTCTCCATCTTCCGCCCCGAGCGTCCGGTCTACGGACCGTTCGCGGCGCCGGTGCTGCTCGCCGTCGCCGTGCTGCTGGTCCTCGCGCTGGCGGCCGCCTGGCTGGTCAAGCGCCGGCGAGAGCTCGCGCTGCCGCTGGCTTGGGCCGTCGTCTGGCTGCTGCCGGTCCTCAGCCTCTGGGCGCTCGATCCGCAATGGATGGTCACGGACCGCTACCTGTTCCTGCCGTCGCTCGCGCTGCCCTGGCTTCTGATATCCCTGGTGTCCCTCGTGTCCCAGGTATCCCCGGTGTCCCCAGTGTCCCCGGCATCCCCGGCATCGGACGCAGCCGAGGGCGACCGCCGGCGAGAACGGCTGGCGATCGTCCTGCTGTCGCTGCTGGCGATCGTCTTCGCCATCCTCGCCGTCCGCTATGCCGCGATCTTCCACGACGAGCGCACCTTCCTGGCCGCGATGGAGAAGGCCGAGCCGACGAGCCCGCTGGTCTTCGGCGAGAAGGGCAGGCTGGCGCTGCGGGATGGCGACCTCCCGGCGGCCCGGGCCGCCCTGACCAGGGCCGTCGAGCTCGACCCGCTGGGGCCCGGGGCGCTGATCGCGCTGGGCGACCTCGATCTGCGGCAGGGGGACCTCGCCGCGGCGGAGCTCCACTACCGGCGGGCCCTGGTCGTCAGGCCTTACGCCAGCCGCGGCTTCAAGCTGCTGGCGATCGCCGAGTCGCGGGCCGGGCAGCGCGAGAGAGCCTTCGCCCTCGCCGCGGAAGCCGCGCGCCGCTGGCCGGACGACTTCGAGGCGCAGCTCCTGCATGCTCTCTTTCTCGGCGAGGCCGGCGACAGGCCGCAGGCCACAGCCGCCTTTGCCGCCGCCCGCCGCCTGCGCCCCACCGATCCCGCCATCGCCGGCGGTCTCGACGACGCCATGGCACGCCTGCTGCCGGGGCTGCTGCCGCGGGCGGGCGGCAGTCCCTCGCCGCCATAGGTGTTCCGTGACGACGAAACAGAGAAGGGCTGTCCGCGCCGCCTCACCGCGCATTGATCCGAGCGTCGCGCTGCGTTGCGAGGTGTGAGGGCGCGGGGCGTCATCCCGGGCCCGAGAGGGATAGACCTTCGACCCGCTCGAAGTGCTTGCGATTCCTCGTCAGCAGGGTTCCGCCATTGCGGAGGACGATGCCGGCGATGAGACTGTCGCCCATGCCGATTGCCTGTCCGCGGCGCTCTAGGTCGCGCCGTACCTGGGCTGCCCGGTCCGCGGCCGGCGCATCGAGGACGAGGGTGGGGATGGCATCGAGCAACTCGCGCAGGGTCTTCTGATGCCGCCGCGCCGCTCCCGCGAGGAGC
>DATDGZ010000017.1:0-18936 GCA_036521795.1 Thermoanaerobaculia bacterium
GCTGCAGGGCCTCGTCGATCGGACGCCGCGCTCCGGGCGCGCCGCGAAGAAGGCGCCCTCGGCCCCGGCCGAAGCCGCACCGGCAGCCGCACCGGCCGCGGCGGAACCGGCCGCCGCGCCGGCAGGATCGGAGCAGGCAGCAGCGGCCGCCGCGGCTGCGCCGGCGATCCCTGCCCCGGCGGTGGCTCCCGCCCCCGCGGCGGTGGCGCGAACGGCTGCGCCGTCTCCGGCGGGAGAACGAGTCGAGCCGCCCGCAGGGCCGGCGCCTCCTCCGGCGGCGGGCCGGGACGACCTTCTGCAGCCCACCGCTGCCGCGGCAACCCCCGATCTCGTGGAGCTGCCGCCGCTGCTGGCGCCGGGAGAGGAGGAGGCGCCGCCGCCGGAAGAGCTGCCGCGGCCGATGGAGATCTTCAACCCGCTCGAGATCGGCGCCATGGTCGAGAGCGAGGAGATCGACTGGAGCGACGACGGTGCTCCACGGCCCGGCTTCGCGACTGGCCCGGCGGCCGCCGGCGCGCCGCCGAGCGACGCCGAAGCCGCCGCCGCCGCGGCGAGCGTTGCCGGCGCCGGCGATACCATCATCGCGCCCGCCGGTGCGCCCGGAGACCTGCCGCCACCCTCGCCGCTGCCGGTGGCTGCCGGTCTCGACGACACCGGCGGCATGAGCTGGCTCGACGAGGCCGACTCCGGCAAGAACCAGGCAGCCGCCAGGGCCGCGAGCCTCTTCGACGAGGAGGAGGACTTCTTCGACCTGGCGGGAGAGTTGGCACAGGAGCTGTCGCAAGAGGCGGTCTTCCAGGGCGACGAGCAGCTGATCCAGCAGGAGCAGTCGCTCGAGGAGATCGTCGAAGGGTTCAAGCGCGGCGTCGCCGAGCACCTCTCGCCGACCGACTACGACACCCACTTCAACCTGGGCATCGCCTACCGCGAGATGGGACTGCTCGACGAGGCGATCGGCGAGTTCCAGCTCTCGGCGAAGGACCCCCACTTCCTGGTCTCGTGCTGCTCGATGCTCGGCCTGTGCTTCCTCGACAAGGGACTGCCCGAGCTGGCCATCAAGTGGTACCGGCGCGGCCTCGAGGCCGAGACGATCAGCGAGGAGGACACCCTCGGCCTGCTCTACGACATGGGCTGCGCCTACCTGGCGATGGGGGATCAGGCGGGAGCCTACAAGACCTTCGTCGACGCCTACGGCATCAACACCAACTACCGCGACGTGGTGGCTAGAATCGAGGAGCTGGGTCGTCCACGCTGAAGGTCCCCTCGCGCATCCTCTCCTCCCGCTGCCGCGCGAAGCCCTCGACCAGCAGCTCCAGGAACCGCGGCAGCTGCTCGTACAAGCGCCGCGGCGTGCGCCGCACGCCCGCCGCCAGCGCGTAGTGCGTGAGCAGCGGCAGGGCGACGGTCGCGTCGCAGTAGACCACCACCGCGTCGGGCAGGCGCTCGGGGTCCACCTTGCCCCACGACACCGCCTCGCCGGGAGTGGCGCCGGACAGCCCGCCGACGTCGGGCCGGGCGTCCGTCACCTGCAGGAAGTAGTCGTGCCCAGCTTCCGACAGGCCCAGCACCTCCTGGATCTGCGGCTCGGTCTGCAGCATGAAGTTCTTCGGGCTGCCGCCGCCCAGGATCCAGCAGGCGCTCTTGCCGCCGCCTTCCTTGGCCTGCCAGACGATGGCGGCCGAGAGGTTGACGTCGAGGTTGACGTCGAACACCAGCTGGCCTCCCTCGAGCGCCAGCTCGGCGACGTTCATGCCGATCGAGCTGTCGCCGGGCGAGGAGGTGAAGATGGGCACCGCGTGGCGCCAGGCGGCGGCCAGCAGCGAGGTGCCCTCGAGGTCCAGCCGGCGCTCGATCTCGGCCAGGTAGCGGCCGACCCGGTAGTGGAGCTCGGGCGTCGACATCGAGCGCTGGAACTCGGGCAGGCGCAGCAGGCGGCGGTAGAACTTGTCGGTCTCGAGCAGCACCGTGTAGTCGAAGACGATGTCGTAGATGCGCACGACGCCCTGCTCGCGCAGCTCGACGTCGTCCCAGGAAGGGCTGCCGGCGTGGAGCTTCAAACCGATCGCATGGTGGGTGTCGTGGTAGAGATTGGCGCCGGTCGACACGATCCAGTCGATGGCGCCGGCTTCGATCAGCGGTACCAGGCACGACTTGCCGTAGCCCGGCGGGGTGAGGGCGCCCGACAGGCTCAGGCCCACGGTCACCTCCGGCTGCAGCATCTTGCCCGCCAGCAGCTCGCACGCCTCGCGCAGGCGGCCGCCGTTGTAGGCGGTGAAGGCGTTGCGGACCAGCTCGGCAGCGGTCTCGCGGCCGGTGATCGGCTGCGGGCTGATCGCCTTGCCGGCCAGGTGCCGGCGGGGCGCGGGATCGTGCATGGCGGTGGCGCTCTCCTTGGGGGGGCGGGGGCAGCTTCGGCCGGGGATTGTAGCAGGGCGTGATAGCCTGTGGCCCCTTCAGAATGGGCCTTGGTCAGCCGTCCGCTGGCACGGAGGGATCGAGCTAGCGATGAGCACGACCAAGACGACGATCACGCTGATCCCGGGAGACGGCATCGGCCCGGAGGTGGCCGCGGCCACCGTCAGGGTGCTCGAAGCCGCGGGCGCCGAGCTCGCGTGGGAGCCGCAGATCGTCGGCAAGGAGGCGCTGCAGCGCTTCGGCGATCCTCTGCCGTCCGAGGTGCTCGACTCGATCCGCCGCAACCGCGTGGCGCTCAAGGGTCCGGTGACCACCGAGGTGGGCGGCGGCTTCCAGTCGATCAACGTGCAGCTGCGCCAGAAGCTCGACCTCTACGCCAACCTGCGGCCGTCGCGCTCGCTGCCGGGGATCCCGAACCGCTTCGAAGGCGTCGACCTGGTGATCGTGCGCGAGAACACCGAGGACCTCTACAGCGGCCTCGAGCACGTGGTGGTGCCGGGCGTGGTCGAGAGCCTCAAGATCATCACCGAGAAGGCCTCGACCCGCATCGCCAAGTTCGCTTTCGAATACGCGCGCCGCCACGGGCGCCAGCGGGTCACCGCGGTGCACAAGGCCAACATCATGAAGCTCTCCGACGGGCTCTTCCTCGAGTGCTTCCGCCGCGTCGCCGCCGACTATCCGGACATCCGCGCCGACGACCGGATCGTCGACAACATGTGCATGCAGCTGGTCATGCGCCCCGAGGAGTGGGACACCCTGCTACTCGAGAACCTCTACGGCGACATCGTCTCGGACCTCTGTGCCGGACTGGTGGGCGGCCTCGGGGTGGTGGCGGGAGCCAACCTGGGCCTCGAATACGCGGTCTTCGAGGCGGTGCACGGCAGCGCTCCCGACATTGCCGGGCGCGATCTCGCCAACCCGCTGGCCCTCATCCGCTCCGCCATCATGATGCTGTACCACCTGGGCAAGGACGAGGTGGCGGAGCGCGTGAGGGCTGCGCTGCGCCAGGTGATCGTCGCCGACCGGGTGCTCACCCGCGATCTCGGCGGCGACGCCACCACCACCCGCTTCACCGACGCCGTGGTGGCGGCAATCGAGGCCGGGACCGCGCACGGCACGAGCTAGCCGCTTCCCCGGTGCCGGGGCGTTACAATCAGGGTTATGGCGCAGCCAATCGTCGAGCCCATCCGCTCCTCCCTCGAGCCCTCCCGCAGCGTCGTCACCAGCGCCTGCCCGCTCGATTGCCCCGACGCCTGCAGCCTGTCGGTTTCGGTTGCGGACGGACGGGTGACGAAGGTGGACGGCAGCCAGCGGAACCCGCTCACCGCCGGGTTCATCTGCGCGAAGGTGCGGCGCTGGCCCGAGCACGTCTACGGTGCGGCGCGGCTGCTCCACCCGGAGGTGCGCCGCGGCCGCAAGGGCGACGGCGTCTTCGCGCGGGTGTCCTGGGACGAGGCGCTGTCGCTGCTCGCCGAGAAGCTGCGCGCCGCCCGCGACCGGCACGGCGGCGAGTCGATCCTGCCGTTCTCCTACGGCGGCTCGAACGGGCTGCTCACCCAGGACACCACCGACCTCCGCCTGTTCGAGCGCCTCGGCGCCTCGCGCCTCGCCCGCACGGTCTGCGCCGCCCCCTCGCGCAGCGCCGCGGCCGGGCTCTACGGCCGCATGGCGGGCGTGGCGCTGCACGATTACGTGCACGCGCGGATGATCGTGCTCTGGGGCGTCAACCCGGGAGTCACCGGCATCCACCTGGTGCCGGTGATCCAGGAGGCGCAGCGGCGCGGCGCTCGGCTGGTGGTGATCGACCCGCGCCGCACGCCGCTCGCCAAGCGCGCCGACCTCCATCTCGCGCCGCGCCCCGGCACCGACCTGCCGCTGGCGCTGGCGGTGATCCGCTGGCTGTTCGAGGAGGGACGGGCCGACCTGGAGTTCCTCGCCGCCCACGCGCATGGCGCCGGTGAGCTGCGCCGGCGCGCGGCGCCCTGGGACCTCGACCGCGCCGCGGCGGTCTGCGGCGTCCCGGCCGGCAACATCGAGCGCTTCGCCCGCACGTATGCCGACAGCTCGCCCGCGGTGGTGCGCACCGGCTGGGGCCTCGAGCGCAACCGCAACGGCGGCTCGGCGGTGGCGGCGACGCTCGCCCTGCCGGCGGTGGCCGGCAAGTTCGGGATCCGCGGCGGCGGCTACACGATGAGCAACTCGGGCGTCTGGAACGTCGACGTCGCGGGCGCCGCGGCGGTGTCGCCGAGCGGGCGCCCACCCCGCACCATCAACATGAGCCGCCTGGGCGAAGCACTGCTCGAGCTCGAGCCGCCGGTGCGGATGCTGTTCGTCTACAACTGCAACCCGCTCGCCACCATGCCGGACCAGGAGCGTGTCCGCCGCGGCCTGGAGCGCGAGGACCTCTTCACCGTGGTGTTCGATCCGATGCGTACCGACACCGCGCGCTACGCCGACCTGCTGCTGCCCGCCACCACCTTCCTCGAGCATCACGAGCTGGTCAAGGGCTACGGCGCCCTGATCCTTCACCAGGCGCCGCCGGCGATCGAGCCAGTGGGCGAGGCGCGCCCGAACTACCGGGTCTTCGCGGACCTCTGCGACCGGCTCGGCCTGACCCGGCCGCAGGACCCGGAGGGCGTGGCGGCGTTGACCGCGGCGCTCCTCGGGCCCTCGCCTCGGCAGCGCGCCGAGTTGGCCCGCGAGGGCGTCGCGGCCCCTGATTGCGGCACCGCCCCGATCCAGTTCGTGGACGTCTTCCCACGCACCGCGGATCAGCGGATCGACCTGGTGCCGGAAGCGCTCGACCGCGAGGCGCCGGCGGGACTGTACGGCTACCGCGAGCTGCCGCCCAGCGGGGCCTTCCCGCTGGCGCTGATCTCGCCGGCCACCTCCCGCACCATCAGCTCGACCCTCGGCGAGCTGCACCGGCAGCTGGTGCCGGTCGAGCTCCATCCCGAAGACGCGGCGCGCCGCGGTCTCGGCGAGGGCGATGCGGTGCGGGTGTGGAACGACCGGGGCGAGGTGCGCACCGCCCTGCGCTTCAATCCCGACCTCGCTCCCGGGGTGGCGCTGCTGCCCAAGGGCCTGTGGAGCCACAACACACGCTCCGGCACCACCGCCAACGCCCTCGTCCCCGACTCCCTGACCGATCTCGGCGCCGGCGCCTGCTTCAACGACGCGCGGGTCGAGGTGGAGCGCGACGGTCCGGCGGAGGCCTGAGCCGCCGCCGGCTGCCATGGTGCGCGCGGGGCGAGGGCTCTTCGACGACCAGCCTGCCGGTGCTACCGGCGCCACCGGCGCCACGGCGCCGGCGGCCGGCGCGCCGGGCGCTCCCGCCGTGGGGGGCGGCTCGCCGCTTGCCGAGAGGATGCGGCCGCGCACCCTCGACGAGGTGGTCGGGCATCCGCAGGTCCTGGGACCGGATGCCTTCCTGCGCCGTGCCATCGCCGCCGACCGCGTACCGTCGCTGATCTTCTGGGGGCCGCCGGGCTCGGGCAAGACCACCCTGGCGCGCCTCGTCGCCGCCGCGACCTCCTCGCTGTTCGTGCCCTTCTCGGCGGTGACCTCGGGCATCAAAGAGGTCAAGGAAGTGATGGCCGAGGCCGCCCGGCTGCGCCGTGCCCAGGGCCGGCGCACGCTGCTCTTCGTCGACGAGATCCACCGCTTCAACCGCTCGCAGCAGGACGCCTTCCTGCCCTACGTCGAGCGCGGCGACATCGTGCTGGTGGGAGCCACCACCGAGAACCCGTCCTTCGAGATCAACGCCGCGCTGCTCTCGCGCTGCCGCGTCGTCGTGCTCGGCCCGCTGTCGCTCGACGACCTGACCCTGCTGATGCGCCGAGCCCTGGCCGACTCCGAGCGCGGCCTCGGCGGCATCGAGATTACCGTGGACGACGAGGCCCTCGCCGCCGTCGCCCAGCTCGCCTCGGGCGATGCGCGCCGGGCGCTCAACCTCCTCGAGGCCGCGGTGGCGGACGCCGCCGAGTCGGCTGCGCCGCCGGCAGACGAGCGGCCGGGCGCGCCGCCGCGTTTGGACGCCGCACAGGTGCGGCGGGTGGCCCAGCGCAAGGTCCTGCTCTACGACAAGGCCGGCGAGGAGCACTTCAACCTGATCTCGGCGCTGCACAAGTCGCTGCGGGAGAGCGACGCCGACGCCGCCCTCTACTGGCTCGCCCGCATGCTCGCCGCCGGCGAGGAACCCCTCTACCTCGCCCGCCGCATGATCCGCTTCGCCAGCGAGGACATCGGCCTCGCCGACCCCCAGGCCCTGGTGCAAGCCCTCGCCGCCCGCGACGCCTACCACCTCCTCGGCTCCCCCGAGGGCGAGCTCGCCCTCGCCCAGGCCGCCGTCTACCTCGCCCTGGCCCCGAAGAGCAACGCCATCTACGCGGGCTTCAACTCCGCTCTCCGCACCATCGAAGAGCGCCCCGCCGACCCGGTTCCCATGACCATCCGCAACGCCCCAACCCCCCTCATGAAAGGCCTCGGCTACGGCGCCGGCTACGTCTACGCCCACGCCACCGAAGAAGGCGTCGGCGGCCTCGACTGCCTCCCCGAAGCCATCGCCGGCAGCCGCTTCTACGACCCCCGGGGCAGGGGCTTCGAGGAGGCCCTGAAGGCCCGGCTGGAGCGGTACCGAGCGCTGCGGGAGGCGGTGCGGCAGAAGCTCGGCGGAGGCGAGTCGTAATCAGCAGGTAATCGGTTCGATCACGCGCGTTGGCGCCGGGAAACCCATAGAGATAGTGCTATCACCAAATTAGTTTGCCAGCAGGAGAGCTCTACTCATAGGATAGCTGTTGGGGACACGAGGGATCGACGTTGAAGGCGCTGCGCATGGCCGGGGAGAAGCCTTCTCTCGCGAGCCAGGAGAACGAACCATGGTAATGCCAGGGAAGGTTGCTTCCAGGTTGGCCGCGGGCCTGAAGAAATTCAAGCCTATACTCGAGGCCGCGCAAAAGAAAGATGTCAACGAGTCCGATACAGTTATCATCGTGCAGGACATCCTTCACGAGGTGTTCGGCTTCGACAAGTACTCCGAAATCACATCCGAGCACGCGATTGATGGCGATAAGGCCAAAGCAGCGCACAAACTAATTGCAAGAGCTTCTGGCAGGGTGCTGCGTACGACGCGAATCGGTGATGAGGTGCAGCCCTGCCCTGATTCCGAGAGTAGCATTGAGCCGAAGGCATAACCGAGAGGTATGGAACTGGCGCTTGCTCGGCGTCGCGGCGACCTCGTGGGGGGGTGCTCCTCTGCGAGGCCATCGATTGGCGGCTGTCCAGGAGGATGCTAGAGTATGTCCATGGTGCGCAACGAGGCTCTCCTAAAGGAAGTACTTAAGCTTTCGGCCGAGGAGCGCGCCGATGTGGCAGAGGAGTTGCTCGCCAGTCTTGAGGGCCTGCCCGCCGCTGAAACCAAGGAGATCGAGCGGGAATGGGGGGCCGAGATCGAGCGCCGCGCCCGCCGGGTCTTGGCGGGCGAGTCGCCGGGAGTGCCCTGGGAGGAAGTCAAGCGGAGCGTCAGGAGCCGCCTGACCGAGCGGTGAGCAAGCCGTTGGTCCTTGAAGCGGAGGCACGCCAAGAGCTTGGAGATGCGGCCCGCTGGTATGAGGATCACCGATTGGGCCTTGGCCAGCGCTTCCTGGGTGCTGTAGAAGCAACGCTGGATCGACTCGCGGTCTTTCCTGCCGCAGGCACACCGGTCCCCTATGTCTCTTCCGACCTGGCGGCCCGCCGGATTCCAGTAGAACGCTTTCCCTACCACGTGGTCTACCTCGAAACGCAGGACGCCATTCGTGTCTTAGCGGTTGCCCATAATCGCCGCAAGCCCGGGTATTGGCTCGGCCGACAGAGCTCGTGACGGGCCAGATTCGCGCCGAGGCTCCTAGCCATGACAGCGATGCGGATCTCGGAGAGGGTCGCCGGCTAGGAGGTGCGTTTATGGCGGTCTTGAAAGACGACGAGGAAGCCATCCAGAGTCTCTTCGCGGCGTGGAAGCGGGCCAGCCAGGCGAAGGACGTGGATGGCTTGTCGAAGCTGATCACGGACGACGCGGTTTTTCTCGCTCCGGGCCAGCCCCCGATTCGGGGGAAGGAGGCGTTCGAGGCCCTCTATCGGCAGGTGCTCGGCACGTTCAGCTTCGAGCAGGAGTGGGTGTTCGAGGAAATCGCGGTCTTCGGCGACTGGGGCTATTGCTGGGGTCGGGACTCGGTCACCATGACGCCTCTGGCGGGCGGTCCCGCCGTGCGGGCGAGCGGCGTCGGCCTCTCGATCCTTCGCCGGCTAGCCGACGGTTCCTGGGTTGTGGCTCGCGGCATCAACAATATGGTGCGCGAGTCCCAGCCGGCTACCCCGCGAGGGGTGCCAGGTCGCGACCTGCTCCGCTTTGCCGGTACCATCGATGTGGAGTCCGCTCCCGAGATGGAGGAGGCAATCGAAGATGGCTGCGAGCGGATCGACCCGGAAGAGTGGTAGGTAGCTCTCGCCACCACCGCTTCAGCCATGTCGCTGGTATCCAGATCGAAGCGTCGTAACTCACCGCTTCGGGTTCCCGACCAGGTCGATCCATTCTGCGAAGGACGCCAGGACGCCGGCGATCGACTGGTTGTACTCGGGGGTCGCGATGAGGAGGCCGTCCGCGGCTGCGACTTCGCGGCGCACCGCTAGCCGGTGCGCGGGTTCTTCCGGCGCCGCGTCGCCGCGCCCTTGCGAGGTGCAAACGCCTGCAGGTCCAGCTTCCGTGGGCGCCGGCCCTCGCGGACCAAGGCCAGGATCTCAGCGGTCGTGAGTGCGGTCGATACGGCAGGGACGTCGAGCGGCGAACCAGCCGCGACCACGGGCTGGACGACGAACGAGCGGCCGTCACGCCGCCGGATCTGGACCTTGCCCTCTCGAGAGGCCTCGTCCAAAACGGTTGCCAGCTGCGGTGAAGGTTTTGTTGGCGGGATGAAGGATGAAGAAGGATCTAGCGATTGACTTAGTCCATGACTTAGTCTAGATTGAGAATCATGGCCGAGGTCAACATTCACGAGGCGAAGACTCATCTCTCCAAGCTCCTGCGCCGGGTCTCGGCGGGCGAAGAGATCGTGATCGCGCGCGCCGGCAAGCCGGTCGCGCGGCTGGTTCCGGTAACGGAGCCGCCGCGCCCGCGCGAGCTGGGCAAGGACCGCGGCAAGATCTGGATCGCCGACGATTTCGACACGCTGGACCCTGAATTCCTGGCAGACTTCGAGGGCCGCGATTGAGGCTCCTGCTCGACACCCACGGCTGGTTGTGGATGCGGGCAGAACCGGAGCGCTTGGCGGATTCGAGCCGCCGGCTCCTGCACGACCCGGCGAACGAGCTGTTCCTCTCCGCCGCCAGCGCCTGGGAGATCGCGATCAAGTTCGCGGCCGGGAAGCTGCGGCTGCCGCAGCCGCCTGCGGCCTTCATCGAGCAGCGGCTGGCGGAAGACCGGGTCGTCGCGCTTCCCATCCTGCACGCCCACGCGCTCCGGGCCGGCGAGCTGCCGCTGCACCACCGCGATCCGTTCGATCGCCTGCTGATCGCCCAGGCGCAGGTCGAGGGCCTGACCGTGCTCACCGCAGACCGAGTGTTCGCGAAGTACGACGTGCCGGTCCACTGGGCGTGAGGCTGCGGCGGGGGGGTGTTAGGCCGCGGCCGGGTAATTCAGCAGCGGCGTGCCGCACTTGGCGCAGAGGGCGGGGCCGGGCGGGAAGTCGGACTTGCAGAAGGGACAGTATCCGGTAGCCGCGGGGGTGCGCCGAGGAGGCGGGGCCATGACCTCCTCCGCGCTCAGCTCCAGGTGCCGCAGGAGGACGTCCAGCTGGGCGCGGCGCTCGTCCCAGAAGCGGCGCCAGGCGGCGCTGTCGCTGCCCGATGCGGCACACGCGGCGCCGTGGAGCTCGGCGCGCAGCAGCGGGAGCACGGCCGGGCGCGGCAGCAGGACGGCGGCGGCGGCGAGGAAGTCGCAGCCGTGTAGGAGGTCGTGGCCGAGGTGGAGCGAGGCGCGCACCGCGCTCGGCAGCGACAGGCAGATGGCGAGCAGCGCCCCCTCGCCGCCGATCCGTCCCTCTCGCCGCAGCCGGCGCGCCACCCACGCCGAGGCCGCCGCGGTCCCGGCCCACAGGGCGGCCACCGCGGCGAGCAGGGGGTCGATCAGCGACGCCGGTGGCATGCCGAAGTAGATCAGCGGCGGCAGGGCCAGGAACATCGCGCAGAAGAGCGCCCAACCAAGAGCGGTCACCGGGTTCACGGCGGCGTCGAACGCCGCGCGGCGGGAGATCAGCGCCGCGGGATCGAGCGCTCGCGCGGACCGCTCGGCGGCCGCGGCCGCACGCTCGCCCGGCGGCAGTGCCTGCAGCTCGACCGCCATGGCCGCGACGTCCCGCGCTTCGGCGGCGGTGGCGAGACGCAGGCGCCGGCCATCGGCGAAGCGGATCTCTCTGCCCGCGGCCGCCAGCCCGCGGACCTCCTCCCAGGCCAGGGGAGTCCAGGCCTGCTCTCGGTAGGGAGCGGCCCCCCGCGCCTGCCGCGGCGGCAGGTAGAGCCGCTCGACGGTCGCCACCGGACCGAGGCGCGACGCCGCGAAGACCTGGTCGAGCGGCAGTACGCCGGCGAAGGCGAGGCCTCGGCCACGGAGCCGCAGATCCAGCCCGAAGCAGGACGAGAAGAGGCGCGTGCCGCGCCGCACGACCGTCAGGCAGTCGACGAGGTAGAGGGCCGCCAGCACCGGCAGCAGCTCCCTCAGCAGGGGCACCATGCGGTGAGCTTCAGAGCTTGTGGGCCAGCTCGCCGCTGGCCGCCGGAGCGGCGGCGGCGTCGAGGGCGGCGAGAATGGCGGTCTTCGTGGGGAGCTCGCTGAAGACGACAGGCTGCCGGCCGGGGCGGTACAGCAAGTAGAAGGGAATGCCGTAGCGCCCGTGGTCGGCGAGGAAGCGGGCGATCGCGTCGCTGCGGTTGGTCCAGTCGGCGCGCATGGGGAGGACGTGATGAGCGGCGAAGGCGCCGGCGACCTCGGGCGTGTCCAGGATCAGGCGCTCGTTGACCTTGCAGGTGAAGCACCAGTCGGCGGTGACGTCGACGAAGACCAGCTGGCCGGACGCGGCCAGGGACTCGGCGCGGGCGCGGTCGAAGGCGACCCAGCCGATGAGGCCGGAAGACCTGCCCTGGGCGGCCAGGCGTGCCCCACCGGCGGCGTCGCCGGGGCCGGCGCCCGACGCGGCGAGGACGACCGCGCCGGCCGCGACCACGACGAGGGCGACGAGAGCGACGAGGGGCGCGAGGGCGGCGACGTTGGCGCCCGCCTCGCCGCCGGTGGCGCTCGCCTCGGCCCGGCCGCCGGCGGCGGCGCGGTGGCGGAGCCAGGTGACGAGAGCGATGAGCAGCAGGCCGACCTCGAACAGCGCCAGGCGCTCCGGGCTGATCTGGGCAGCGAGGACGTAGAGCAGCCAGACGGCCGAGGCGGCGAGGAGGAAGCCCATGATCCCGCGCAGGGTCTCCATCCAGGCGCCCGGGCGCGGGAGGAAGCGGGCGGCCCCGGGCGCCGCGGCCAGGACCAGGTAGGGCAGCGCAAGACCGGTGCCGGCGGCAAGGAAGATGGCGAAGACGACCGGCGCCGGCTGGGCCAGGCCGAAGCCGATGGCGGTGCCCAGGAAGGGGGCCGAGCAGGGAGTGGCCATCAGCGTCGCGAAGAGGCCGGAGACGAAATGCCCGGCCAGGCCCTCACGGGCGGCCGCGCCCCCCAGGCGGGCCAGCGCCCGCGGCAGCGGGATCTCGAAGAGGCCCCAGAGGTTGAGGCAGAAGAGGGTCACCACCACGGCCAGGAAGGCGACGAAGCCGGGGCGCTGGAACTGGACGCCCCAGCCCACCGCGCCGCCGGCGGCAGCCGCGGCCACCGCCAGCGCGGCCAGCGCCGCGAACGACGCCAGGATGCCGGCGGCGATCGCCAGCGCGCTGCGCACCACCTCGCGGTGGCCGTGAGCGGCGCTGCGCACCAGGCCGAAGACCTTGAGGGACACGACCGGCAGCACGCAGGGCATGGCGTTCAGGATCAGCCCGCCGAGCACGGCGATGAGCAGCATGCCGGCCAGGCTGCCCGCGTTCGGCGCGCGGCGGGCGGGGGGAGCGGCCGGCTTGGCGGTGGGTGGGGAAAGTGGGCTCGCCGGGGTCGCGGCGGAGCCGCCGCCCTCGAGTCTCGCCGGAGTGTGGCCGGGCAGGGGAGATGGCGCTTCGTCGCCTCTCACCGTGCCGGCGGCTGCGGTCGCGCCAATGGGACCGCCGGTGCTCGAGCCACCCTCGGCGCTGCCCGCGCCTCCGTGCCGCGCCCCGACGGTCAGGGTCAGCTGCGACCGCGTGGTGACCGGCGGCAGGCACTGCGAGTGGTCGCAGGCCTGGTAGTGCAGGCGGGCGCCGATGACGATGGCGCCGGGCTTGGCGCCGGCGGGGAGCTTGACCTGGGCGGCGATCACCACGTCGCCGTCGTAGACCGACAGCGGGACGTCGGCGAAGGCGAAGGACTTCTTCTTGGCCGGCGGATAGTCGATGGCCGCCGCGGGCCAGCCGGCCGGCAGCTCGAGCTCGAGCTCCGTCGGGATGAGGTAGTCGAAAGTCGGCGTGTGGCTGTTGACGTGCCAGCCGGCTTCGATGGAGACCAGCGCGGAGATCCGCGCGGTCTCGCCCGCCGCAACGGCGGCATGCTCGGCCTGCAGCGCGAGCTTCGCCTTCTCGGGGCGCGGGATCCCGGCCCCCGCGGGCGCGGACGCCATGGTGAGCAGCGTGGCGGCTGCGAGCGCGATCCTCGCCGCGCCGGCGAGGAGCCGGCGGCGAAGCTGAGGAGACGGAAGCTGGTTCATGGCTGGGTCCCTGGTCCTTGCGATGGCAAGCCCGCGACGCTTCGGATCGCTTCAGATACGGCCGCGGCGGCGCGGCGGTTCAAGCTTGGGCCGGGCAGCGACCGCGGCGACCGCCTGGATTTCTGGTGCGTCGGCGGCCCTCGGCGGCGGCTACAGACGCCGGATCCGAAGCGTCTCGCAGTCCTCAGAATAGCATCCAGACCAAGCGACCGCACCGCAGCCGTCCATCCGGGGCGGCGCTTGGCGAGCCAGACCCCTGCGGAGGGCGCGGTAGACCTTAGAGAGAGCGGGCACTTTCGCGCATGCTTTCAGTCAGCCTGTACACGGCCCGGTCGGGGCCGATGAAAGGAATGGCGCCGTAGCGCCTACCCGCTCATCGCCGAGGTTGTAGGCTCCTGGCAGGCATGCGAGCGCCGGTCATGCCACAGCGCCCCGCCAGTTGCTCGATGTCCCAGGGCTCGCCGGCTCGCTGCTGGTTCCCATCCTCGCCTGCAACGCGGTGATACCATTCGCCGGTGCGTCTATCGGCCAGAGCCGCGGCAATGGGGGAATCGGCGACGCTGCGGGTGGCGCGCCGCGCCCTGGAGCTGAAGGCGCGAGGGGTGTCGCTGGTCGATTTCGGCGCCGGAGAGCCTGACTTCGACTCGCCGGGAGTGGCGGTCGAGGCCGCGCGCCGGGCGCTGGCCGACGGCTTCACCCGCTACACGCCGGGGAGCGGCACGCCGGAGCTGCGCGAGGCGCTTGCCGAGAGCGCCCGTACCCGCTACGGCGCGCCCTGGAAGGCGCGGCAGGCGGTGGTGACGGTGGGCGCCAAGGCGGCGCTGTTCCAGCTCGCCCTGGCGCTGTTCGAGGACGGCCAGGAGGTGGTCCTGCCGAGCCCTTCCTGGGTGAGCTTCGACGAGCAGATCCGCTTCGCCGGCGCCCGCCCGGTGCCAGTGCCGGCCCGGATCGACGACGGGTTCCGCATCCACGCCGGCCCGCTCCTCGAGGCGGTGACCGAGCGGACGCGCGCCTTCCTGCTGAGCTCCCCCTGCAATCCCACCGGCGGGGTCATCGCGGCCGCCGATTTGCGGGAGGTGGTGCGCTTCGCCGCCGACCGCGGCCTGCTGGTGATCTCCGACGAGACCTACGAGCGCTTCGTCTACGGCCAGCCGCACGCCAGCGCCGCGGCGCTCGCCGCCGAATTCCCGGAGACGGTGGTGCTGGTCGGTTCCTTCTCGAAGACCTACGCGATGACCGGTTGGCGCATCGGCTACCTGCTGGGGCCGCCGGCCGTGGTGCAGGCGGTCGAGGCGATCCAGAGCCACGCCACCTCGAACCCCACCTCGTTCGCGATGGTGGGGGCGCTGGCGGCGCTCACCGGGGCCGAGATGGCGGTCACCGAGATGATCGCCGAGTACCAGGCGCGGCGCGAGCTGCTGATCCCTCGCCTCAACCAGCTGCCGGGGTTCCGCTGCCAGCCGCCGGACGGCAGCTTCTACGCCTTTCCGGACGTGTCGGCGGCCTACCGGCCCGGCCGCCAGGGGTCGATGGAGTTCGCCGAGTTCCTGCTCGAGGAGGCGCGGGTCGCGGTGGTGCCGGGGGCGGCTTTCGGCGCCGACGACCATGTCCGCATCTCGTTCGCATGCTCGCGCGCCCAGCTGCTCACCGGGCTCGAGCGGCTGGCCGCGGTGCTCGGCTGAGCGCGCGGCATACGCGGAGGTAGTGCGGACGGGGAACGCTCGGCGCGAGATCGAGGTTGTACTTCAAGGGTGGCGCGACCGGAGGAGACCAGCATGGCCGAGGACCACGGCAACGAGCGCTCCGGCGAGGTAGCCGGCCAGGTCGAGGAAACGCCCGCCGGCGGCCTCTCGCGCCGCGACTTCCTGCGGACCGGCGCCGCGGCCGGCGCCCTCGGCACGGCGCTGCTGACCGGCGAGGCCCAGCACCCGTCGACCGCCGAGCCGCCGGCACGGCACGAGGCCGGCGTCGAGCTGGTCGGCCCGGGCGCCGTGCCGATGAGCTGGCGCATCAACGGCCGCCAGCTGCAGGCGACCCTCGAGCCGCGGGTGACCCTGCTCGACGCCCTGCGCGACCATCTCGAGCTCACCGGCGCCAAGCGGGTCTGCGACCGCGGCACCTGCGGCGCCTGCACCGTGCTGATCGACGGCCGGACGGCCTACGCCTGCAGCATCCTGGCGATCGAGGCCCAGGGGCGGTCGATCGAGACCGTCGAGGGACTGGGCACGCCGGAGCATCTCCATCCGTTGCAGGCGGCCATCGTCGCCCATGACGGACAGCAGTGCGGGTTCTGCACGCCCGGCTTCGTGATGGCCGCCAAGGGCTGGCTCGACCGCCGGGGATACCCAGGCGGACATGCCGGCGGCCAGCCCGGGGATGCCGGCCCGGCAGCGGCGGCAGGCGCCGCGCCGACGGCGGCCGAGTTGCACCGCGCGCTCTCCGGCAACTTCTGCCGCTGCGGCACTTATGCCGGCCTGCGGCCAGCGCTGCTGGCGGTGGCATCGGCGGCGAGCGAGGGGGCCTGACCATGGTCGACTACAGCTGGCCCGAGGTGGCGAGCCGCCGGCTGATCGGCAAGCGCATCACGCGGCTCGACGGTCCCGCGAAGGTCACCGGCGCCGCCAAGTACACCTACGACGTCCACCGGCCCGGCATGCTGTATGCCAAGGTGCTGCGCTGCCCCCACGCCCATGCCAGGGTGGTCAAGCTGGACCTGTCCCATGTCGAGAGGATGCCCGGCGTCAAGGCGGTGGTGGTCATCCAGGGCGAGGGCTCGGAGATCCAGTGGGCGCTCGACGAGGTGGCGGCGGTCGCCGCCGCCAGCGAGGAGCAGGCGGCCGACGCGGTGCGAGCGGCGGCGGCGGCCGTGCGCTACGAGGTGCTGCCTCACTTCGTCGACGACTACCAGCTCGATCAGGCGCCGTCCACCAAGCCCGGCGAAGCGCAATCGGTGGGTGACGCGGCCGGCGAGCTGGCCCGCTCGGCGGTCCGCCTGCGGCGCCGCTACGGCCTGCCGCGGGTCGCCCACAACTGCCTCGAGGCCCACGGCCACATCTGCGAATGGCAGGACGGCGATCACCTCGCCACCTGGTCCTCGTCGCAGGCGGTGTCGGCCGCCGCCACGCAGTTCGGCGAAGGGCTGGGCATTCCGGCGAGCAACGTCGAGGTCCACACCGAGTACATGGGCGGCGGCTTCGGCAGCAAGTTCAACATCGACAGCTGGGGGCTGGTCTGCGCCAAGCTGGCCAAGCAAGCCGGCGCGCCGGTGCGGCTGATGCTCGACCGCGACGCCGAGCTGACGGTGGCGGGCGACCGCCCTTCGGCCTGGGCCGACGTCGAGCTGGGGGCGCTGGCCGACGGCACGCTCAATGCCTGGATCTCGAGCTCGTGGGGCTCGGGCGGCCTGGGCGGCGCCGGCAGCCCGCCGATCCCCTACATCTTCGAGGTCCCCAACCTGCGGCACCGCCACACCTCGGTGCCCACCCACACCGCCGCGTCGCGCGCCTGGCGGGCGCCGAACCATCCGCAGGCCTGCCTGATCACCATGTCGGCGCTCGACGACCTGGCCGATCGGCTGGGCATGGACCCGCTGCAGTTCTTCAACAAGAACCTGCACCTGACGGGCCCGCGGCAGCGCTTCTTCGCCGAGGAGCTGGCGGTCGCCGACCGCCTGATGGACTGGAGCCGCCGCTGGCGCCAGCGCGGCAGTGCCGCCCAGGGGTCGGCGTCCCGGGGACCGGAGCGCAAAGGGCTGGGACTCTCGATGCACGTCTGGGGCGGGCGCGGCCATGCCAGCAACTGCGACGTGACGGTCTATCCGGACGGCGCGGTGGAGGCGCGGCTCTCCACCCAGGACCTCGGCACCGGCACTCGCACGGTGGTGGCGATCGTGCTCGCCGAGACCCTCGGCCTGCCGCTCGCGGCGGTCCAGGTGCGGATCGGCGACAGCCAGTACCCCACCTCCGGCGCCTCGGGCGGCAGCACCACCGTCGGCGGGGTGAGCTCGGCGACCCGGCGCGCCGCGGTCGATGCCCTCGCCCTGGTGTTCGCCAAGGTGGCGCCGCAGCTCGGCGTCGCGGCGGATCGGCTGGAGGCCGTGGACGGCCAGGTGCGGGTCAAGGGGGAGCCGTCGCGGGGCCTGCCCTGGAAGCGGGCGGCAGGCGCGCTCGGAGTCTCGCCGGTGACCGCCCGCGGCACCAATCCCGGGCCCGGCGACCTGATCAACAGCGGCTCGGCGGGCGTGCAGATGGCCGAGGTGTCGGTCGACCTCGAGACCGGCATCGTCAGGGTGGACAAGATGGTGGCGGTCCAGGAGTGCGGCCTGATCATCGATCTCCAGACCGCCGAGAGCCAGGTCTACGGCGGCATGATCATGGGCATCTCCTACGCGCTCTCGGAGGAGAAGGTGCTCGACCCCATCACCGGCCGCATGCTCAACGTCGACTTCGACAGCTATAAGCTGGCGGGCATCGGCGACGTCGGCGAGCTGGTGGTGGAGATGATGACCGGCCCCGAGTACGACCACCGCGGCGTGGTCGGCCTCGGCGAGCCGCCGGTGGTGTCGCCGGGAGCGGCCATCGCCAACGCGGTGGCCAATGCCACCGGGGTGCGCGTGCCCTTCCTGCCGCTGACGCCGCAGCGGGTGCTCGACGCGCTCGCCGGCGGGTCCGCCGGTGCGACTCACGGTGCGGCGAACGCGATGAGCGCGGCGAGGAGCGCCTGATGCAAGCCTTCGAGTATGCCCGGCCGGCCACCGTCGCGCAGGCGTTGCGCCTGCTCGCGGCCGAGGGCAGCGTCGCCCTGGCCGGCGGCTCGGACCTGCTGGCGCTGATGAAGGACGGTGTCGAGGCGCCGCGCCGCGTCGTCGCTCTCGGCGGCATCGCCGCGCTGCGCGGCCTGCGCCTCGACGGCTCGGGTCTGCGCATCGGCGCGCTGGTGACGCTCGACGAGCTGGCCAACCACCCGGAGGTGCGCCGGCAGCTGCCGGTGGTGGCGGAGGCCGCCGGCCACGTCGCCGGGCCGCAGATCCGCAACCTCGGCACCGTCGCCGGCAACCTCTGCCAGCGCCCGCGCTGCTGGTACTTCCGCACCGGTCACGGCCTGCTGCCGGAGCACGGCGGCAAGTCGATGGTGGTCGAGGGGGACAACCGCTACCACGCCATCCTCGGCAACGACGGCCCCGCCTACTTCGTGCACCCGTCGACCCTGGCGCCGCTGCTGATCGCGCTCGGCGCGCAGCTGCGCCTGGCCGGGCCGCGCGGCGAGCGGCGGCTCGACCTGGCGAGCTTCTACCGCTCGCCGCGGGCCGCCGGGGAGCGCGAGCACGCGCTGGCGCCCGGCGAATTGGTAACCGAGGTGATCGTCCCGGCCCTCGCCGGCCGCCTGGCCTGGAGCTACGAGGTGCGGCAGCGCCAGACCCTCGACTGGTCGCTGGCCACCGCCGCGGTGGCGCTCGGCATGCAGGGCGGCAAGGTGGCGTCGGCGCGGATCGTGCTCGGCCAGGTGGCGCCGGTGCCATGGCGGGCGCAGGCGGCCGAGGAGCTGCTGCGCGGCAAGGCCATCGATGCCGCGCTGGCCGGCCAGGCCGGCGACGCGGCGGTGCGCGGCGCCCGGGCGCTGTCGCGCAACCGGTACAAGATCCAGCTGGCGCGGGTCGCGGTCAAGCGCG
>DATDGZ010000018.1:0-11563 GCA_036521795.1 Thermoanaerobaculia bacterium
GTATCGGCGGCATGGGCGGTCTCGGGGCATGGGCGGCATGGGCGGTATCGGCGGCATGGGCGTCATTCGAGTGCGGCAAGGCTGGGGGTGGGCTGGCGCCGCAGACCGGTGGACGCCAGCTGCAGGGGCGCACTCGCCGCCGGGCTGCGCTCGTACAGCCGGATGAAGAAGTCCTTGGCGCCGACCGGCGCGGCCGGCGCGGCCGGGCCGAACGCCGCGGCCAGCACGTAGTGGCGGCCGACGTCGCTCCACAGCTCCACGGCATAGTCGCGGCCGAAGGCCGCGGGACCGAACTCGGCAGTCGTCCGGTTGCAGAGCAGGATGTATTTAGGTCCGAACGCGTCGATCCGCCGCACGGCGGCGGCTTCGCGAGCTCCGGAGAGCACACCCGGCACGATCAGGTCCTGCCGCAGCGGGCTCCGGAGGCCGGTGACGAAGTTGAAGAAGCCGCTCTCGGGGAAGGCGGTGAGAGTGTCGCCGGCGCGCGCCCTGCCGTCCAGGTACGCCAGGGCGTGCGCGATGGCGGCGGCCTTGACCGCCGGCAGCCGCAGGGCGCCGGCCGCCGTCCTCAGCTCCGCCGTCTGGGGTTGATGGTCGAGCCGCTCGATGCGGTAGAGGAACAGAATACCGGCCACCGCGAAGATGGCGGCCAGCCGCCGCCTGAAGACCTCCGGCGCCGGCAATCGCGGCGCGAGGAGATCGAAGGCGAGCACGGCGGCGGTCGCCAGCAGACCCGGCATCGGCAGCGCAGCGTTCGGCCCCATGCGCGGGCCGAGCTCGATGCCGAAGAACACCCGCGCGGCGACGGCCGCGCTGAAGAAGAAGAGCAGGAACCGGGACCGGCCGCCCTCCTCGAGCGGCTGGCGCAGCAGGGTGAGAGCCGCGGCCAGGGCGACCGGCGGCACGATGGCCAGCAGCGGCGGCAGGTTCTTCGCGGTGACGCACCACGGGCTCGACAGGTAGGCGGCGAGCAGCAGCAGACCCGCGATGGCGAAGCGATGGCGTGGGCCAGGGCGGTCGGTCCGGGGCAGCGCCCACCAGGCAGCCGCCGCCAGGAGCAGGCCGTCGAGCAGCAGCGAGACCGCCATCCTGCTCGAGGCATTGCCGGGTTGCTCCACGCCCAGGATCATGCGGTAGAGGAAGCCCCATTCCTTCGGCATCCCGAGGAAGGGAGCGAACGGGCCGTCGGCGAGGCGGCTGCTCGCGGGGATGCCGGCGAGAGCGACGCCATAGACGCCGCCGGCGACGAGCGCGCCGAGCGTCACGACCTGCAGATCCGCGCGCGTCTCTTCGCGGTGACGAGACCGTATCCCGGCGAGGACCAGGGCGGCGGCGGCGGCGGCTCCGAGCTCGAGCCGCGAGGCCAGGGCGACCGCGATGCCCAGCGCGCCCAGCAGGCGCCGCCGCGGCCCCGGCGCCGACGCCGCGTCGAGCGCCAGCAGGCCGCCGGCGAGGGCGAAGAGGCTGGACGAGGAGTAGGGGAAGATGAACGCTCCGCCGCGGGGCGCGCCCATGCACACCGCGGCCGCCAGCGTCGTCGCGGTGGCCGCGGACAGCAGCCCGCCGGCGCGCCGGGTGAGCCGGAAGAGGAGCACGAAGATCAGGGCGGAGAGGGCGGCGCACACCAGCTCGAGGCTCAGCCAATCGCTGCCCAAGAGCCGCAACGCCAGGGCATTCACCCAGGGTCCGACCGGCCCGTAGTAATAGGTGATGTCGCCGTAGAGCCGTTCACCCTGCAGCAGCCGCCAGGGGACGTCCATCTCCCGGCCGGAGTCCACGAACGGATCGATCCAGGACTGCCACGAGACGGCAAGCGCGGCGACCCCCGCGAGCACCGGCAGGGCGTACGGCGCCGCCCGCCGCCAGAAGCCGGCCGGTGGGCTCGCGCTCGACCCAGGCTCGTGCAGCTGGCTCACACCCGGAGCGGCAAGCATCGATCGCTGTCTCTCACCGGTTCGTGCATGCTCCCCGGCAGGCTGTCGGCGGCGGGGCCGCCAGAATGAAAAGACGGCAGGTTGGGATGCAAAATGGAGTCCACGCAGGGACCCGGCGGACCGGGAGGTGACATCATGGCCGCCGGATGGGCGATCGCCGCAAGAAGGCGCCCTCGGCGCCGCCGGCGCCTCCCGGCCGCTTCGCCGATGCCGGCGCCGGCAAGCTACGGGGCGGGTACTATACCTCGCCCGGGGTGGCGGCCTGGCTCTGTGCCTGGGCCGTCCGGGCGGCGTCCGACTCGATCCTCGAGCCGAGCTGCGGCGACGGGGTGTTCCTGGCCGCCGCGGCGGAGCGGCTCGGCGAGCTCGGCGCCGGCGCCGCGGCCATCGCCAGGCAGCTCGCCGGGATCGAGGCCGTCCCTGCCGAAGCCGCGGCGGCGCGCGAGCGGCTGCGCGGCAGGCTGGGCTCCCGGGCCGCGGCGGCGGTCGCGGCCGGCGACTTCTTCGAGTGGTGGTTACGGCCCGGCCGCCCGCGGTTCGACGCGGCGGTCGGCAATCCGCCGTTCATCCGCTACCAGACCTTCCCGGAGCCGCACCGCGGCCGGGCGATGGCCATCCTGTCGCGCTTGGGCCTGAAGCCGAACCGCCTCACCAACGTCTGGGTGCCCTTCGTCGCCGCTGCCGCTGCGGCCCTGGTCCCCGGCGGCCGCCTGGCGCTGGTGCTTCCCGCCGAGCTGCTGCAGGTCACTTACGCCGCGCAGCTCCGGTCCTTCCTGGCCGGCCGTTTCGCGCGCATCGACGTCATCGCCTGCAACGAGCTGTTCTTCGCGAGGGCCGAGCAGGAGGTCGTCCTGCTGCTCGCCGACGGCGCGCGCGACGCGCGGGATGGGGCGGCCACCGCTGACGCCGCCCACGACGCCTGCAATGCCTGCCGGGTGGCGCTCACCGCCGCCCGCACCGCCGCGGAGGTCACCGCGCGGCCGCCTGCCGCCGTGCTCGCCGGCGCCGTCCCCAAGACCATCCGCCATGACGAAGAGAAATGGCTGCAGTATTTCCTGACCGCGCGCGAGATCGACCTGATGCGGGAGCTGCGCGGCGCGGCCGCGGTCACGGCGCTGCGGACCCACGCCGGGGTGGACGTCGGCGTGGTGACCGGCAGCAACGAGTTCTTCGTCTTGAGCCGGCGCCGGGTCGAGGATCTCGGCCTGGAAGCGGCAGCGTGCACGCTGCCGCTCGTCTCGCGCTCGGCGCAGCTCAAGGGCGCCAGGATCACGGCCCAGGAATGGCAGCTCCTGGCGGCCGCGGGCGAGCGCGTCCAGCTGCTCTATCCTGGTCCGCCGCAGGGGCCGGCGAAGGGGCCGGCGAAGGGGCCGCCGAACGGGGCGCCGCTGGCTCCCGCCCTGGCGAGCTACATCCGGCAGGGAGAGGCCGGCGGCGTGCACCGCGGCTACAAGTGCTCGATCCGCTCGCCCTGGTACGCGGTGCCCGCGGCCTGGATCCCGGAGGGCTTCTTGTTCCGCCAGATCCATGACTTTCCCCGCGTCGTCAGGAACGAGGCCGGAGCCACCTCCACCGATACCATCCATCGGCTGACCTGCAAGGCGGACCCGGAGCTGGTGATCGCCAACCTGTACACCCACCTCACCGCCGCCGCCGCCGAGATCGAGGGCCGCAGCTACGGCGGCGGGGTGCTCGAGCTGGAACCGACCGAGGCCGAGCGCCTCCTGGTGCCCGCACGCCTCGCCCCGGCCCTGCCGCTCGCCGAGTGCGATCGCCTGGTCCGCGCCGGCAAGCTCGGCCAGGCTCTCGACGAGAACGATCGCCTGGTCCTGGCCGGCCAGCTGGGCCTCTCGCGGGCCGACTGCACCGCGCTGCGCGAGATCTGGGTGAAGATGCGCGACCGCCGGATCGCCCGCCGCCGGCTCAGGCGCCCGGCGAAGCTTCGTGCTTAGTTACCACCGCCTGCCCCGGGGCACGAAACCGTCGCTTCGATATGGCTCTCGAAGCCTACTCAAAGCGTCTATCGGATCGACCCCCGCATCCCCTCGATCCCCTTCTCACCGCTCCGGGGGGAAGGGGACGCCCCCTCCCTCCCCTCTCCCGGGAAGCTTCGTCTGGGCCCCGATGCAACCAGATCGCCGGCGGGGCGTTCTGAGCAGTGCAACCCATGCCCGCCGCTCTGCGTATCTGTCCGACACGACCGGAGCGGCCGCTCCGACCGCTCCGCAACGCCGCAGCCATCCGAGGAGGACGTCCGTGAAGAGAATGCTGGTATGCCTGATCACCGCCGCCGGGCTGCTCGCCGGCGGCGCCGTTCGCGCCGCCGACAAGCCGGCCGGAGACGAAGCCAAGAAGCCGGCGCCGGAGCCGCCGAAGGCCGAGCAGTCGGTCACCCAGCACAGCGTCGTCATCGGCGGCAAGACCGTCGACTACACGGCGACCGCGGGCACTCTCATCGTGCGCAACGACAAGGACGAGCCCACCGCCTCGATCGGCTACATCGCCTACACCCTGCGCGACCCCGGCGACCTGGGCAAGCGCCCCGTCACCTTTGCCTACAACGGCGGACCGGGATCCTCCGCGGTGTGGCTGCACATGGGAGCGCTCGGCCCGCGCCGGATCGTCACCACCGACGCCGGCCCGACCCCTCCCCCGCCCTACCGCGTGGTCGACAACGGCTTCAGCATCGTCGACAAGACCGACCTGGTGATGATCGATCCCGTGGGCACCGGCGTCAGCCGCGCGGTCGGCGAGGCCAAGGACAAGGACTTCTGGGGAGTGGACCCGGACATCGAATCGGTGAGCCGCTTCATCAACCAGTACATCAGCGACAACAACCGCTGGAACTCGCCCAAGTACCTGCTGGGGGAGAGCTACGGCACCACCCGCTCGGCGGGGGTCGTCGACTACCTGCAGACCAACTCGAACATGGCCTTCAACGGCGTGATCCTGGTCTCGGTGGCGCTCGACGTCGAGGCGATCTTCGAGTGGCCAGGCAACGAGCGGCCCTACGCGCTGTTCCTGCCCACCTTCGCCGCCGTCGCCGCCTATCACCATGTGCTGCCTCACCCGCCGGCCCAGCTCGGGCCGTTCCTCGACGAGGTCCGCAAGTTCGCCATCGGCGAGTACTCCGCGGCGCTGCTCCAGGGCGACGCGCTCGCCACCGCCGAGCGCGACGCGGTGGCGGAGAAGCTGCACGAGTACACCGGCCTGTCGGTCGACTATCTCGAGCACGCCAGGCTGCGGGTGCGCGAATCGCAGTTCACCCAGGAGCTGCTGCGCGAGCACCACGTGACCGTCGGCCGGCTGGACGCGCGCTTCCTCGGCGTGAGCTTCGATCCGCTCTCCGAGGACTCCACCTACGACCCGCAGTCGGCCGCCATCAGCTCGGCGTTCACCGCCGCCTTCCTCGACTATTACCACCGCGAGCTCAAGTTCGGCCAGGGCAAGACCTATCACATCGAGAACGACGCGATCGGCGGCGCCTGGGATTGGAAGCATCGCCCCGCCGGTGGGCAGTTCTTCTTCCCCCTGCCCATCCCGAACACCGGCCTCGATCTCGCCCACGCGCTGGGCTACAACCCCCACCTGCGGGTGCTGGTGCTCAACGGACTCTACGACCTGGCGACGCCGTTCCTGGCCACCGAGGAGATGATCGATCACCTGCAGCTGGAGAAAGAGCAGCGCGACCACATCCAGCTCAAGTACTACGACGCCGGTCACATGATGTACATCCACGAACCGGCGCTGAAGCAGTGGAAGAGCGACATCGGCGCCTTCTACGACGCCACCAGCCATCCGTGAACGGCCGGCCGGCCGAGGCGGCCGGCTGGCGGCAAGATGCTGTAGGATTCTCAGCCGAAGCGGAGATGACAGAAGGAGAATCTCTGTGCCAGTGCTTCGCCGGCCGAGGTGTGCTGCTACGCACGGTGCGCACGGCGCGCTCGGCGCGCTCGGTGCGCTCGGTGCGCTCGCTGCGCTCGTCTGCGGCCTGCTTCTCCAAGCGTGCGCGAGCCAGGGAGCTCGGACGGCGTCGCTGGTGCCTCCGGTGGGGCACGCCGGCGGCACCTTCGTCGTGCTCTCGGACCTTCACTTCGATCCCTTCTACGATCCTCTGCTGGTCAGCGACCTGGTGCGCGCGGACGCCGCCGATTGGCAACGCCTCTTCGAGCGCTCCGCCGTCGAGAAGCTCGGCGCTTATGGTGAGGATGCGACCTATCCCCTGCTCGCCTCGACGCTGAGGGCCGCGGCCGAGGCGGCGCCGGACCCGGACTTCGTCCTGGTCACCGGCGACTTCCTGGCGCACGGCTTTGCCGAGAAGTTCGCCCAGCAAGCACACGGGGCCGGCGCCGGCGCCTACCAGCAGTTCGTCGCCAAGACGATGGCCTTCGTGACCGCGACGATACGCGGTGCCTTCCCGCGGGCGCCGATCGTTCCCGCGCTCGGCAACAACGACTCGGACTGCGGCGACTACGAGCTGCAGCCCGGAGGCCCTTTCCTCGCGGGGCTCGCGAAGCTCTGGGAACCGCTCCTCGGACGGGCCTCGGGCTCCTTCGCGCAGACGTTCCCGAGCGGCGGGTTCTACAGCATGCCGCATCCGACGGTGCCGAATCTCGGCCTGGTGGTCCTCAACACGGACTTCTTCTCCACCTCGTACAAGGACACTTGCGCCAAGGGAGAGAACCTGGGAGACGAGGAGCTCACGTGGCTGGAGCGCACTCTGGAAACGGCGTCGCAAGGCGGACAGCAGGTCTGGCTCATGTATCACATCCCGCCAGGGATCGACACCTACGCGACGTTGCAGAAGGGGCCTTGCCCGCTCACTCCGGTGCCGCTCTGGTCGGCCGATTCCCTCGCCAGGTTCTGGAAGATCCTGGCCAGGTTCCCCGGGCTGGTGAAGGTCTCTTTCGCCGCGCATCTGCACCGGGACGAGTTCCGGCTCCCGCCCGGCGGCGGCTACGTCCACGTCGCTCCCGCGGTGAGCCCCGTCTACTACGACAACCCCGCCTTCGCGGTCTTCTCCTACGCCCGGGCGAACGGTGACATCGCCGACATCAGGACCTACGAGCTCGACCTGGGTCCCCAGCGGGGCGGCGGAACGAAATGGGCCTTGGAATATGACTTCCAGCAAGCGTACGGACGGCCCGCGGTGGACGCCTCGACGCTGCGGAAAGTCCTGCGGGCGATCCACGACGACCCGGCGGTCAGGGAGCGCTACCTGACGCTCTATCCGGTGAGCGCCGGGCACCCTGACCTGACGCACTGGCGGGCCTACTGGTGCGCCCCCCAGGCGTTCACCCCGGAGGAGTTCACCGCCTGCTACTGCGCCGGTGCGCCGAGCCCGTGAGAAGTTGGTGTCCTCGATGCCACCCGAGCCACCCGGAGAGCTGGTCTTGGCGGTGCCCAAGGCGTGCTATCATGCGGGTTTGAACGCAGGTCGTCCAGCCGCGGGAGGTCCACGATGACCCGGACTCGGAATCGGCTCAGCTTCTCGGGATGGGGGAGATTGGCCGCCTTGGCAGGGCTGCTCGGATTGGCCGGGCTGACGGCGACCCCGGCCGGGGCCGAGGTCTTCCACGTCAAGCTGCGGAACGGCACGACCATCGATACGCTCTACAAGCCGCAGCAGGCCACCTTCGACCCGAACGTGGTGATCCTGCTGAGCGATGCCGGCAACTGGATCGGCATCAACCAGCGGGAGATCGGCAACGTGCTTTCCGACTCGGAGATCCACGGCTTCGGCGTCGCGCTGAACTTCAACACCATCGCAATCGGCTGGGCGCCGAACGACGCCCCCGAGCCGGGGGCGCCGAGCGCCCAGTCGGCGACGCAGCAGGCGCTGCAGAACCTCTACCGGCAGCAGCAGGCTCAGGAACACTACACGATCCCGCAGTTCGTCAGCACCGAGCAGACCGCCGGGATCCCCGCCAGGCTGGTTGGCGGAGCCATGCTTCCCGGAGTGCCGGGGCCGGTGCCGCAGCTGGTTCCGGCGCCCAGTGCCGTGCCGGCGCCGGGCGGCGCCAACCAGCAGTAGCGCGATCCATTCGCGCCCGCGAGCCGCCCACCGCCCCACGGTGCCGGCGGCGCCCGGGCCCTCTTTGACAAACCGACGGTGCGGTGACGGCGACGCCTCCCCTGCAAGGAGGTCCGCCGTCCGCGAAAGGGAAGCCGGTGTGATTCCGGCGCGGCCCCCGCCACTGTAACCGGGTACGAAACCGGAGATGTGCCACTGCGCGCGGTGGATCCCCCCGAGGGGGGGGTTGCCCGTGTGGGAAGGCCCGGGAGTAGGAAGATCCGGAAGCCAGGAGACCTGCCGTACCGTCCGACGCCGCCCGCGGGGTGCGGGGCAGGGCTGCAGGTCGGCCATGTGCGCCTCCCTCGACCTCGCCTCGTCCCTCCCGGGGACGTCGCAAGCGGACAAGGAGTCACACATGCGTCAGATCCTTCTGGCGGCCGGCATCCTCGGGGGTGCGATGCCGGCTCTGTTGGCCCAGCCCATCCCATCGACGCCCTCCGCGCAGGGCTCTACCGCCGCGACCGGCAGCGCCGCGACCGGGGCCGCCGCGAGCGGCGCCGCCCCGCGGTTCTCCGACTCGCTCGTCGTCACCCCCTCGCTCGACGCCGAGCCGCGCGACGACACCCCCGCCACCGTGACGGTGATCGACGCCCGGGAGATCGAGGACCGCCAGGCCCGCGACCTCGCCGACCTGCTGTGGAGCGTGCCAGGCGTGACCGTCTCCCAGGCAGGCGCACCCGGCCAGCAGACCTCGGTGTTCACCCGCGGCGCCAACTCGAGCCAGACGCTGCTGCTGTGGAACGGCATTCCGCTCAACGATCCCTTCTTCGGCGACGTGAACTGGCAGTTCGTGCCGACCGAGGGCGTCGAGCGGGTCGAGGTGGTGCGCGGCCCGTTCAGCGCCCTCTACGGCAGCAACGCGGTGGGCGGCGTGGTCCAGGTGCTGACGGGCACGCGCCACGGCCTCGCCGCCGATCTCGAGGGCGGCGAGCACGGCTATGCGCGCGGCGCCCTTGCCGGCGGCACCAGCCTCGGCGGCGTGCAGCTCGACCTGACCGGCAACGCGCGGCGCAGCGACGGCACGCTGAACGACGACTTCTTCGACGGCGAGGAGGTGGTGGCCCGCGCCCTCTGGGCGGCGCTGCCGGGGACCAGCCTGGGCGTGCTGGCGCGCGCCAACGACGCGAAGACCGGTGTGCCGTTCTCCTCCGGCGTGCCGACGCCGGAGACCAGGATCTCCTGGCGGGAGCGGGAGATCGCCCTGCCCGTGGACGCCACCGGCGGCCGCTGGCTGGTCGACGCGCAGCTGTCCGACACGCGTTTCGACGACGCCTTCCGCAGCCCGGACGACCCCTTCGGCGCTTATGCCTCCGACACCCGCTCCGAGACGCTCGCGGGTCGCGCGGTGGGCTCGTACCACCTGCTGCAGCAGGCGGCGCAGGACCTCGAGCTGTCGCTCGGCACCGAGGGCCAGAGCTTCCGCGTCAGCAGCCAGGACGTCTTCGGCACCAACCTCGACCGCGCCCACCAGCGGACCTGGGCGGGCTTCGGGCAGGCCAGCTACGGCGGCGGGCCGGTGCGTCTCGACGTCGGCGTGCGCCGCGACGACAACGACGTCTATGGCGGCCAGACCAGCCTGCGCGCCGGCGGCGCCTGGCGCATCGCCGGCGGCACCCGGGTCCGCGCCAGCTACGGCCAGGCCTTCCGCGCGCCGACTCTCGGCGAGCTCTACTTCCCCTTCAGCGGCAACCCCGACCTGCGGCCGGAGACCGGCACCAGCTACGAGCTGGGTCTCGAGCAGGACGCGGGCCCCTGGCGGTTCATGCTCACCGGCTTCGAGAACCGCCAGCGCAACCTCATCGTCTTCGACAACTTCTCGTCGCAGGACGTCAACGTCGGCCGGGCGAGGAGCCGGGGCCTGGAAGGGCTGGCCGGCTTCCGCCGGGGCATCTTCTCCGCACAGCTCAACGGCACCCGCCTCGACGCGGTGGACCTGACGACCGGCCTCGAGCTCCTGCGGCGCCCGAGATGGAGCGCCAACCTGCTGGCCACCGCCCGGCCGGGGCCCTGGACGTTCAGCTTCACCGGCCGTTACGTCGGGGAGCGCGCGGACCTCGACCCGGTGATCACCACCGTGCGGCGCACCAACCCAGGCTTCGTCCGGCTCGACCTCGCGGCGAGCCGCCGGGCGCTGTCCTGGCTGTCGCCCTACGCGCGGATCGAGAACCTGGCCGACCGCCGCTACTCCGAGGTGCTGGGCTATCCGAGCCCGGGGCGGACGCTGATCGGCGGCGTGACGGTGAATCTCTGATGGAGGGGCGGCGGCGCTCTCGCCGGGCGCACCGGTGGCGCCGCCGCCTCGGCGCTCTCGCCGCGCTCTCGCCGCTGCTTGCCGTTGCCGTCGCTGCCTGGGTGCCGGGTACGGCGGCCGCTGCGGGCGGGGCGGCCTTTCCCGGCCCGGCGGTCCGGGTGGCCTCTCCGGCGCCCGCGGGGGCTCCGGTCGCCGCGGCGCGGCGGATCGTCTCGCTGGCTCCGAGCCTGACGGAGACTCTCTTCGCCCTCGGGCTCGGCGACCGGGTGGTCGGTGTCGACGACTACAGCGTCTGGCCCGCCGCGGCCGCGGCCAAGGCGCGCATCGGCGGCTTGTTCAACACCAACCTCGAGAAGATCGTGTCGCTCCGCCCCGACCTGGCGCTGCTGCTCCCCAGCGAGCACGACGTCGCGGCCAAGCTGCGAGGCCTGGGCGTGGCCAGCCTGATCGTCCCCGTCGAGACGCTCGCCGACGTCGAGCGCTCCTTCGTCGCCATCGCCCGGCGGTGCGGCGTGGCGCCGGCCGGCGAGCGCCTGGCGGCGTCCTGGCGGGCGGAGCTGGCGCCGCGGCCGGTTCCGGGCGGCGGCCTCGCGGTGATGCTCTCCGTGGGGCGCCAGCCCGGGCGGCTCACCGGCATCCTCGCCGCCGCGCGCGGCACCTTCCTCGACGAGCTGCTGGTTCGCCTGGGCGCCGTGAACGTTTTCGCCGATGCCGCCACGCGCTATCCGCAGGTCGGCTTGGAGGAAGTGGTGGCCCGGGCGCCGCAGGTCATCCTCGAGCTGCGCAGCGACCCGGCGCCGCCGGCCCTGGCCGCGGCCCTGGTCCACGACTGGCGCCAGCTGCCCACCGTGCCGGCGGTGCGCGACCGGCGCATCTTCGTCATCGCCGGCGACTACGTCCTGGTGCCCGGACCGCGGCTGCCGCTGCTCTACCGCGCCATGCGGCAAGCGCTGCTGGCCGCCGCGGTGGGACCGGGAGCGAGGCCGTGAGCCACGTCATCCGAGAGACGCTCCTCGCCGCGCGAGGCCTGACCTGGCAGGCCGGCGGCCGAACGATCCTCGGGCCGCTGGACCTCGACGTGCGCGGCGGCGAGTGCCTGGCGGTGGTGGGACCGAACGGCGCCGGCAAGACCACCCTGCTCCGCCTGCTGACCGGCCTCGCCCATCCCGCCGCCGGGACGCTCTCCTTCGGCGGCCGTCCGTTCGCCAGGCTCAGCCGGCGCGAGCTGGCGCGGCGCATCGCCTACGTGCCGCAGATCCGGCCCGCGCACGTGCCGCTCGCCGTCGAGGAGGTGGTGCTGCT
>DATDGZ010000019.1:0-9773 GCA_036521795.1 Thermoanaerobaculia bacterium
GGAAGGACCGTGCTCCAGAGCGCTCGGCGATGCAGCCGAGGCCGATCCGGGTCAGGGTCGAGAACGGCGACAGCTTGAGCGCCGCCCGGCTCAGGTAGCGCAGCAGGGAGAGCTCCAGGCGCCGCTCGCGATGCTGGGCGCCGCCTGCCGGCTGGCGCAGGCGCGGCAGGTTGTCGACCAGGACGTAGCTGCTCAGGGCGACGCCGCGCAGGAAGTGGCGGTCGCCAAGGAAGCTCGCGAGCGCCGCGCGTTCACGGTGGAGCTGCGCGGCGTACGCGGCGTGGAACTCGGCCTCGAGGGATTCGCGGCGCTCCTCGAGGCGCACGGTCTCCTCCGCCAGCGGGCCGATCGCCTGCGGCACCCGCAGCCAGCCGGGCTGCTGGCGATACTTGCGCAGGCTCCTGCCGTTGAAGCTGTCCCGCTTCATCGCCAGGAAGAATCGCCGGTCCTCGATCGATGCACCGTCGATCGCCGCGTACAGCCGCTCGACGAGCGCGGTCCGTGCCTCGACGATGCCGGCAGCCAGCTCGCGCAGCTCGTTCGCCCGGCGGCCGAGGTCGCTGGCGAACGCCGCCATCGCGTCGGCGCTCAGCCCCGCGATGCGGACGATCAGCGGCACCTCGCCGGCTCGCTCGATGGGCTGCGTCGGGACTTGCATCGGACGATGGCCTCTCCTCGCGGCTCAGAGATCGGGGACGAGCCGCACCGGCCGGCGGCGGATCGCGTCCGCCGAAGCCAGCGACAGCAGCAGGTGATGGACGAAGGCTTCGTTCAGCGGATCGACGCCGGCCTGGTTCGCCAGTCCGTGCAGCGCCTTGAACAGCACCGGGAAGACGGGCAGGTCGGCGAAGGGGTCCAGCGGCTGCTCGAGCTCGCCGCAGAGGCGGGTGCCGTGGGCGGCGAGCTCGCGCAGCGCGCGGCCCCAGGCGAGATCGGTGCCGGCGCGCACGCGCGCGGGCCCGCTCTGCCACTGCTCGCGCGCCGCGGCGGCGATCTCCTCGTGCCGGGCGCGGTGCCGCACCAGCTCGGCGTCGAAGCGGGCAAGGACCCTGGCCATCGCCGCCGGCCCCTGTCCCGGCGCCTCGGCCTGGGCCTTGTGCCGCTGCAGGTAACGCAGCAGGCAGTCGCGGTGGTAGAGGAGATACCGGGTGCGGTCGAGCTCGCTCAGCGGCAGGTGCGCCAGGCCGACGATCACGGCATCGAGCAGGATCGCTCGGCGCTGGCCGAAGGGGCTTGCTCCGCCGGCATCGCTGCGCAGGCGGGCAAGCAGGATCTCGGTTCCGCGGGAGAGGCAGCGGGTCAAGGCGGCCGCATGCCGATCGTCGTCGAGCAGCGGCCGCCACCCCAGCGACAGGGCGCTACGGGCATAGGTCGTCCACAGGAACGAGCGGTCGGGCTGATCGTGGGCCGCTCGATCCTCGACGTCGATGGGCGGGGCGGTGGGAGCACTGCGCCTGGGAGCGTCTTCCACGGCAGGGCCGAGGCGCAAGAAGTACTCTGCCTGGGCGGCTTCCAGCAGCTGCCGCCAGGCCGCGGCGTGGCGGCGGGGACCATGCAAGCGCAGCTTGAGGTGCTCCCCGCGCCTGGCGTAGCGCATCAACCAGAGATCCCCGTCCGCCGTCGTGCCGGCGGCCCGGCAGCGCTCCCAGAAGGGTGCGGCCACCTGGCAGATGACCTCGCAGAGGCGGCCCGAGCAGTAGATATTGGCGGACAGCACGGGGTCCGGGCGCAACGCCGCGGCCGCTGCGGCATGGTTGGCGAGCGTTGTCGCAAGCGGATCCATCCCGTTACTCCAAGGCCAGGACGCAGGGGAGCGGTTTGACTCCCGCCAGCCGGAGTAAGGTGTAGCCCATGCCCGCCGCGCCGCGAAAGAAGCCGGGATTGCTGCCGTCGAGCCCGGGATCGAACCAGCGCCCGGCGACGCGGGCGACGACGTCGGCGGCGATCTCCTGGGCGGCGCCAAGGAGGTCCTCGCGCCCCAGCCGGCAGGAAGCCTCGAAGAGGATCTCCGCTCTGCCCATGGCGCCGCAGCACAAGAAGTCGGAGGGCGACGGCTGGCCGGGATGGCGCGTCGTTTCGAGCGCCCGCCAGAGCTCGTCCCAGGTCTGCTCGGTGTCGCCGGCGCCAAGGATCTGCAACCGGCCGAGCGCGATGCCCGGCGCGCCGTTGCACCAGGCGACCATCGGCGGCGGGACCGGCTGGGCCTGCGAGGCTGCCGTGCCCGCGGGGATCTCCGCCCGCCAGTTCCGGTGCTCGGGGCAGTAGCAGCGGCGCTCGTAGGCGAGGCCCTCGAGCGCCGCCTGGCGGAACTCGTCCCTGCCCGTCCGCGCGGCCAGCCGCTCCAGGGCGCAGGCGATGCCGGAGGCACCGTGAGCGAAGCCCGCGATCGGCTCCTGTCCCTTGTAGGGCCAGGCCCGCGGGCTGCCGTTGCGGGCGGTGCGCCGGTGCAGCAGGTCCTCGCCGCAGGCGACGGCCCGCTGCAGCAGGGCAGCCCCGGCGCTCCACTCGGCGGGCGCCTCTCGCTCCAGCAGGAGCAGGCCCAGCAGCGCCCCGGCGCTGCCGTACATGAGCTCGCAATCGGCGTCCGCCGCCATGCGCTGCGGTGACAGCAGGGCGGCGATGCGGCACGCTTCCTCGAGCAGCTCCGCCCGGTCAAGCCAGACGCCGAGGTGCGAGAAGGCGTAGAGGAAGGCGCCGAGACCGACCACGCCGCCCAGGCGCAGCTGCCGCTGGTCGACGGCGGGATCCGCGGCCAGGGCGGCAAGGTGGCGGCGCACCGGCGTCAGGCTGGCGAAGGCCAGCTCGCGATAGGCGTCGTCGTCGAGCACGTGGCCGAGCGCGGCAAGGAACAGCGCGATCCCGGTGCTGCCGTTGTAGAGATGAGGCCCGAGCGGCGCCGGCCGCTCCGGGGCGGGCCAGACGCTGCGCGGTTTCAACCAGACCGGCGAGCCGTCGACGGCGCGGTGGGTGCGCTCGCGAAGCTGCTCGCCGATGGCTGCCGCTTCCAAGAGCCAATCAGCGGATTGGGTCCTGGGCATCGATACCTCCGACCCTATCTAGAAGGTTGATAATGCTCTACTAAGGCCCTCTTCTTCGATTTTTAGCATACCTATAGGCCATGCTGTCAATAGGAAGTGCGGCGAAGGCCTGGCAGCGGGACTACGCGCGTCTCGCGCTGGCCCCCGAACCATGGCCGGCGGCGGCGCCGGCACCGCGTGTTAATGTCTGGAGGGCCATGGAGGCGCTCTGGCAGGACTTTCGCTTCGGCGTCCGCACGCTGCTGCGGCACCGCCTCACCGCCGGGTTGGCGCTGCTCACTCTCGCCCTCGGCATCGGCGCCAACACAGCCATCTTCAGCGTCGTGAACGGCGTCCTGCTGCGGCCGCTGCCATACCCGCGCCCCGAGCGGCTGATCGCCATCATCGACAGCGCTCCCAGTCTCGGCTTCCCGCGGTTCAGCTCCTCGGGACCGAACTTCCGCGACTGGCGCGACGAGAATCACGTGTTCAGCAGTCTCTCCGCCTACCGGCGCAGCGTCTTCAACCTGAGCGGGGCCGGTACTCCCGAGACCGTACCGGGCGGCGCCGTGACCTTCGACTTCTTCCGCACGCTGGAGGTGGCGCCGACGCTGGGCCGCTTCTTGCGGCTCGACGACGATCGGCCCGGCGCCGAGCGGGTGGTCGTGCTGTCCGACGGGCTGTGGCGAGCGCACTTCGGCGCGGATCCCGCCGTGGTCCAGCGCCGCCTGATGCTGGACGGGAAGGAGTACACGGTGATCGGCGTGGCGCCGCCGCAGGCCGCGGCGGCCTACGACTCCAGGGTCGCGCTCTGGGTGCCGCTGGCTCTCGACCCGGCGCACGAGAGCCGTGGCAGCCGCTACCTGAAGGTGATCGGACGGTTGCGGCCGGGGATCCGCCTGCCGCGCGCCCAGGCCGAGATGTCGGCCATCGCCAGCCGCTTGCAGCGGCAGTACCCGGAAGCCGACAAGGGCTGGCTCGTCGTCCTGCGGCCGCTGCGGGATCTCATGGTCGAGCGCGTCCGGCCGGCGCTCGCGACGCTGCAACTGGCGGTGGGCCTGATCATGTTGATCGCCTGCGCCAACGTCGGCAGCCTGCTGCTCGCGCGCCTGGCGGCGCGAGAGCGCGAGATCGCGGTACGCTCGGCGCTGGGAGCCAGCCGTGGGAGGCTGACACGCCAGGTCGTGGCCGAGAGCATCGTGCTGTTCGCGGCGGGAGGCGCCGCCGGTCTGCTGCTCGCGGTCCTGGCCATCCGCGCCCTGGTGGCCTTCGAGCGCAACGCGATCCCGCGTGCCGAGACGATCGGCCTCGATCCATGGGTGCTCGGCTACGCGGTGCTGCTGACGCTGGCGACGGGAGCGGCTGTCGGGCTGGTGCCGGCATGGGGCGGGTTGGGCGGCGGGCAGATCCATCGCGCGCTGAAGGAGAGCGGCAGGGCGGTCGGTGGCGGCCGCGCCTGGCGGCTGCGCAGCGCGCTGGTGCTCGCGGAAGTGGCGTTGGCGCTGACGCTGTTGATCGGGGCCGGCCTGCTGCTGCGCAGCTTTTCCCGTCTGCGGTCGGTCGATCCCGGCTTCTCGCCGGACGGGGTTCTGACGTTGACGGTGTCGCTGCCCTCGGCCCGGTATCCGGCGGCCGAGCCGGGGAGGCAGGTCTCGTTCCAGCGCCGGGCGCTCGAGCGCCTCCGCGCGCTGCCCGGGGTCACCGCCGCCGCGACGGTCGCGCCGCTGCCCTTCTCGGGCGCGGACTACGTCGACAGCTTTCGCCTCGAAGGCAAGCCGCGGCCGGCTCCCGGCGAGATGCCGTCAGCCGACGTCGGCGGCGTGAGCCCCGGCTATTTCCAGGCGATGCGCATCCCGCTGCTGCGCGGGCGGACTTGCGGCGAGGGGGACGATGCCGGCGCGCCGCTGGTGGTGATCGTCAGCCACGCCCTGGCGGCCAGGTTCTGGCCGGGAAGCGATCCGCTCGGCCAGCGGATGAGCTTCGACGAAGGCACGAGCGATGCCCAGGCTCGCTGGTGGACGGTGGTCGGGCTGGTCGGGGACGTCCAGGCCGAGGCCCTGGGCGGCCTGTCCAAGGGTGCGATGTATCGCTGCATGCTGCAGTGGCCGCGGACGCCGCTCAGCTTCGTCGTGCGGTCGGCCGGCGCTCCCGGCGCCCTGGCGGCGCCGGTCCGGCAGGCGTTGCGCGAGCTCGACGGCGAGCTGCCGCTCGACCGCATGAGCACCATGCCGGAGCTGGTCGCCGCCTCGCTCGTCGAGCGCCGGATCAGGACGCTGCTGCTGGCACTCTTCGCGGCCCTGGCGCTGGTGCTCGCCGCGGTAGGCATCTACGGGCTGATCAGCGATTCCGTGACCCGGCGGACCCAGGAGATCGGCATCCGCATCGCCCTCGGCGCCGGCCGCGGCCAGGTGCTCGGCCTCGTCCTGCGCCAGGGCATGCGCCTGGTGCTGGCCGGGCTCGCGGTCGGTCTGGCCTGCTCGTGGCTCGGCGCTCGCCTGCTGGCGGACCAGCTCTACCAGGTGGGCACGGGCGATCCGCTCACCTTCGGCGCGGTGCCGGTCTTGCTGGCCGCCGTGGCGCTGATGGCGAACTGGCTGCCGGCACGGCGGGCCACCGAGATCGATCCGCTCGACGCGTTGCGCACCGAGTAACGGAGGCCGCGCAGGTCCGCTTGACGAACGCTGGTGGAGTGCTTGACTTCGAGGGCCCAGAACGCCCGCCGTCCGTAGACGACGAAGTCGACCTCGGCGCGGACAACCCCAGCTTCGCCGCCAATCTCGTCGCCAACGGAGGCATCCAGAGCGTCGATGCCGACGAGATCGTGCAGTGGACGCCGACCCTGGATTCGCTGAAGGGTCGGGTGGCGCTGCCCAACTCGAACGCCGCCCCGCCCAACCCGGCGGGGGCCTTCTTCTTCGCCTGCCAGTGGGCGCTGCCGCAGATCAACGCTCCCGGAGCCTGGGCGCAGGGCGTGTTCGGCTCGACGGCCGCCAAGGTGGCGGTGCTCGACACCGGCGTTGATCCCAACCACATCGATCTGTTCGGCAAGATCGATATCGCCCACAGCACCAGCGTGCTCACTCCCGGCTCCTCGCCGTGCGGCGCACCGGACGAGACCAGCTTCGTCGGCTTCTTCTTCCACGGCACCTTCGTGTTGCGATGTATCGCTGCATGCTGCAGTGGCCGCGGACGCGGAGCCAGCCGTGGGAGGCTGACACGCCAGGTCGCGGCCGAGAGCATCGTGCTGTTCGCGGCGGGAGGCGCCGCCGGTCTGGCAGCCTTCGCAGCAGCCCTCGAAGACAGGACGGTCTGGTGGCCTCGCTGTGCGGCCATACGGTCTGGCGCTGGCTGCACGAGGAAGCCATCCGGCCCTGGCAGCATCGCTGCTGGATCTTTCCGCGCGACCCCGATTTTCTTCGCCAAGGCGGCTCGCCTGCTCGATCTCTACCACCGCCGCTGGAACGAGCAAACCTTGCACGACGACGAGTTCGTCCTCTGCGCCGACGAGAAGACCAGCATTCAGGCTCGGCGACGACGCCACCCTACCTTGCCTCCGCAACCGCACTCACCGATGCGAGTCGAACACGAGTACCGGCGTTGCGGCGCCTGGGCCTATCTGGCAGCCTGGGACGTTCACCGCGCCAAACTCTTCAGCCGCTGTGAAGCCAAAACGGGCATCGCTTCGTTTGATCGCCTGGTCGATCAGGTCATGAGCCAGGCGCCTTACGACAACGCCCGCCGCGTCTTTTGGATCGTGGACAACGGCTCCTCGCACCGTGGTCAACGCTCCGTCGACCGGCTGCAACGCCGCTACCCCAAACTCGTCTTGGTCCACGGCCCTGTGCATGCCAGCTGGCTCAATCAGATCGAAATCTACTTCTCCATCATCCAGCGCAAGCTCGTCACGCCCAATGACTTCGCCTCACTGACTGACCTTGCACAGCGGCTCCAAGATTTCGAACGCCGCTACGAGGCCCTGGCTCGACCCTTCGAGTGGAGGTATACGCGCCAAGACCTCGCGCGCCTGCTCGACCGGCTCCCGCTGGCGGCCTGACCTCGAATACGTTAGCGGACTTATGTCCCGGAGTACTAAGTCTAGGGGCGCGTGGCCACATCCACCGCTGAGGCCCCCTTTTCGGCGGCTTGCCTCCGGGCTTTCTCCTTGTGCTAGCGTCTCCGACTGGCATGGACCCTCACCGACTGGCCGAGGAGAGGAGCGTTGCGTACCACCGTGTCATCGCCAAGCGGCTGCGGGATCAGCCGGCGATCCTCGACAGCGCGCGACGGCGTGTTCAGGACTGGCTGGCGTCCGGCCCCGCCGCGCCGGCTGCGGCGACGAGGTGGGCGGCGGTCCTGGCCGGTGACACCGTATCGATCGCAGCCTTCCTGGTCGAACGCAGCGAGCAAGCCGACGAGCTGCGCCAGTCGAGCCCCTTCGCCGGCGCTCTGGACCCCCGGGAGCGCTGGCGGATCTGGCGCGCGACGCGGGATCGACTCGCAGGACTGCCGTGACGAGGCGGCAGGCCTGAGGTGGACCGCCTGGCTCGCGTGACGACTCCAACTGGCCAAGACGTGCCGCCGAGTGCGCACTGTCTCTCACGGCAGTGGCTGGCCGGGAACCAGGCGTCTCAGGAAGGCGTCGCACGGGAGGCACCGGATGCCGTCGATCTCGAGGGCTTCGTCGCCGCGGTAGAGCAGCCGCAGGCCGGCCTCGGGATAGTCGGCGCGGAACGCCTTGAGGCCGCGCAGGTCCGCTTGACGAACGCTGGCGGAGTGCTTGACCTCGAGGGCCCAGAACCCTCGCCGTCCGTAGACGACGAAGTCGACTTCGGCGCCTGCCTTGGTCCGCCAAAAGCTCAGCGCGTAGTCTTCTCCCGAGTAGTCGATCCAGGCGCGCAGGTGCTGCGCTACCAGGCTCTCGAGCGCGGCGCCCGCGATCTCCTCGGGCCGGTCGAGGGGGCCGGCCGGGCGCAGTGCGGTGAAAACGCCGGCGTCGAACCAGAAGAACTTCGGGTGCGCCGTGAGGTTACGCTGCGCCCGCTTGGCGAAGACGGGGACTTGAAAAGCGAGGAGCAGGTCGCCGAGGATCGCGAGAAAGCCCTCGACCGTCTTGCGGCTGACCTGGCATTCTCGCGCCACCTCCGAGACATTGAGCACCGCGCCGTGGGAGAAGCTGACCGCTTCGAGGAACCGCGCGAAACCCTCGAATCGCCGGACCAGGCCCTCCAGCTGGACCTCTTCCTTGAGGTACAGGCCGACGTAGGCCTTGAGCACGTCCTCCGGCTCCGGGGAGCTCCACACCAGCGGCACGAGTCCCCGGGTGAGCGCCGAGCCAAGGTCGAACCGGTCGCCCAGCTCGGCTGCCATGAAGGGGTGAAGCGACCGCAGGACGGCCCGCCCGGCGAGCAAGTCCACCCCTTCCCGTCTGAGCTTGCGCGCACTGGAGCCGGTGAGCACGAATTGCGGTCCGGCCCGCCGCTCGATGAGGTCGTGGACGACGTCGAGCAGGGTAGGCACCTTCTGGATCTCGTCGACGACCACGGTGGCCGCCTGCGCGTTCCCAGCCACCAGCTCGCGCAGCCGCTCCGGGCGCGCAGCGAATTGCCGCTGGGTCTCCGGCCGCAGGAGATCGACCCACAAGGCGTCAGGGTAGGCCCCGCGGAGCCAGGTCGACTTGCCGGTGCCGCGCGGGCCGAAGAGAAAGAAATGCGTCGCGGGCGAGCGGAAGAATCGCTCCACCGTCGCCACATTTGCTTCCTTTTTGGCGGTAGACATGCCAGATTGTAGGCCGTTTCACTCGAGAATGCTAGTCCGCTTGCCAGCGATGGCGGTGGCGCTTGGCGAGCGCTCACCGCGAGATCTGACGCATCGGCGACGAAGTGTGACGCCAACTTCGAGAGCCGCGCCGCCGCGTTTTTCGGGCTTCTTGGCAGAATGAATCGTCGGAACGCGGCGATCAGCCCATTCACGTCCATTGTGCTCGAGGCGCTTGGCGCCTGCGGAGTGCTCGACGGGCCTGATGGGGCGACGGGGGCCGCGTGCACGGGAGCGCTCGATGGCCGGCAGGAAAGCTCGCGGCGGAGCAGAGGGACGGTTGATGGCGTACCTGCGCCGCGCGGCGGCGCGGGCGCTGCGCGTCGATCCCGCCCGGCTGCGGCCGGACCGCTCGCTGAGCGCGCTGGGGCTCGACTCGCTGGCAGCGGCGGAGTTGGCGGAGGCCATCGAGTCGGGCCTCGGCGTCGAGGTGGCGCTCGCCGACCTGCTCGAGGGGCCGACCCTGGCGGAGCTGGCCGCGCGGCTCGCGGCGAGTGCCCCGCGAAGGATCTCCGGCGGTCCCGCGCCGTGGGGCGCCCGCGCTTCCTCCGGTCCACTGTCGCATGGCCAGCGCGCTCTCTGGCTGCTCGACCGCCTGGTGCCATCCCGCGCGCGATCAGCTCCTGTGCGGCACGCCGCGAGGGTGCGCGACCAGTCAACACCAGATAGCGGTCGAGGCGTTCTCCGGTACCGGATGGCACAACGGGTTATTTTGGTGCTGACGGCGCCGCGGGGGAAGGCGCAGGCGAGGGCACTGGGGGACGGTGGTAATTGGGAAATTCCAGGTAGGCGGCAAACACGAGGACACCCAGCAGGATCAGCACTGCGAGGATGTCCATTACCCCGAGCCTGGCGGCGCCGCGTTGTGATTTGAAACGTCCGGAAATGGTCATGCAGCTCTCTTTGCTGGCGCCGGGAGCAACCCTCGAAGCTTACCCTTGG
>DATDGZ010000020.1:0-3797 GCA_036521795.1 Thermoanaerobaculia bacterium
CGGCGGCCAGGTGCTCGGCGGCGGCGCGCGCGTCGACCTGGAGATCGGTCACCGGGCGCGCCTCGACTTGGCGCGAGCGCAGCATCGACGCGCGCACCGTCACGATGACGGCGAGGAACAGCAGGACGGCGGCGAGGCCGCCAAGGATCTTCTTCATCAGAGAGCCCTCGAAGACGGCGCGGGTTCGGAGGTCGGATCGTCGAGGCAGCGGAACCTGGTGTCCCCCATACTACTCGCTTGGCGTAACGAAGATCGGTGCCGGCGCGCCAATGAGAATGAAAGGAGATTCTCCATGGCTCAACGCCGCTCGAGAGATTCCGATTCCCCCACCCTGCCGCTGCCTCCCCCGCGGTCCAAGTCCTCCCGCATCGGTCTCGACGAGTTCGTCGAGGCGGCCGCCGGCGCCGCGTTGCGTGCCGCCCAGGCCCACGGGCTTGCCGCCACCGAGCCGGAGCCATCGCCCTGGGCTCGCCGGCCCATCTGGGTCGGCATCATCATCGACCCGTGGGCGCTGAGCGGTGGCCTGCTGGAGGGGGGCGATCCGGCGACGCGTACCGAGCGGTAGGCGCGGGCGCCGTCAACCAGGCAATTCTGGCTCGCGGTCAGGGGCCGTGGCCGCCGCGAGATCGGCGCGCCGCGACCCAGCCACGGCCGCGGCCAGTCTGCTGACCGCAGAACAGAGCGAGGCGTTGACCGAGGAATCTATGCCCGACGACTCTCCCCTTGGCGTTCCCGCGGCCGCGGCGCGGTCCCGTCCGCTGTCGTGTCCCAGCGCCCGCCCCGACACGGAAGGCGCGGTGATCTTCGGGGTCGTGGGCGGCAGCGTCGAGGAGCCGCGGGTCGGCTACCTCGCGCGGCCGGTGGTGCCGACGCGGGAGATCCTCGCCCTGGCCGCTCCCGCCGACCCCGCCGCGGTCTTCCGCTTCGGCGGGCGTTGCGCCGAGGGCGGCTGCCGGCATTTCGCCGGCGCCCGCTGCTCGCTCGGCGAGCGGCTCGTGCAGCTGCTGCCGGCCGCCGGCGATCGCCTCCCTCCGTGCACGCTGCGGCCCAGCTGCCGCTGGTGGCACGAGCAGGGCCCAGCCGCCTGCTACCGCTGCCCGCTGGTGGTCACCCAGGACGCGATGCCGTCGCCCGCCCTGGCCCGAGCCGCCGAACCTCCCGGCTCGCCGGAGCGGATCGACTCCGCCGGCGCCGCGAGCGTCACGGCGCCCCCCTAGTGCGCACGAGGCACTAGGATCCGCCGAACCACTCGACCCAGCCCGGAGTGACGATGCCGGCGGGGGCTTCGATGAGGTAGGCGGGGAGGCGCGAGTGCTCGGCCTCGATGCGCAGGTCGCTGGCGCCGCGCGGATAGCAGAAGGCGCCGACGGCCTGGACGGCGACTGAGAAGACGACGGCCCAGCGGAAGAGGGCGAGCGGGAGCGCGGCGAGCGATTCGACCACCGGGGCGAGCATCCAGGTGGCCAGCGGCAGCAGGTCCGCAAGGTAGCGCGGCCCGTAGCAGGTCCCTCCCCGCCAGTCGGACCGCGAGTAGACGACGAGCTGGGCGACGATGCCGGCGAGCAGGGCGGCGGTCAGTGCGCGGTTGCGGTCGGAGCGCCGGCCAGCCGCGAGGCATTCGGCGCCGCCGGAGGTGGCGCCGGGCAGGCCCTCGCCAGGGCCTGGCCTTGCCGGGGCAATGCCGGTCGGATCCGCCGCGGTAGGAGGCCGCTCCGTCGCTGTGCCGGGCAGCTGCGCCACGGCGCCCGGCAGTCCCGTGCCCGGTCCGGCCGTGGTCCCCGCCAGCGCTCGCCGGAAGTAGAGAGGCAGGAAGAGCAGGAACGGGGTGTAGAAGAAGAGCCCCTTGTCCGGGCTGAAGAGCATCTCGAGCAGCCCGCGGGCCATGGGCTGCTCGAAGTAGCGGCGTCCCTTCATGACGAAGAGCTGATAGCCGCCGCCCACCAGGCCGAAGGTCTCCAGGTTGTAGGCGAGCATCAGCGCCAGGGGGACGGCAGCGCCGAGGAAGAACCAGGCCGCCCGCCGCCCGGCCCAGGCGGGGGCGAGCAGCGCGAAGGGGGCCACCAGCAGGGCGTCGATCGGCCGGCCGGCGATCGCCAGGCCGCAGGCGGCGCCGCCGAGCGCCAGCCGCGCCGCGCTCAGCGGCCCGGTGAGGGCGAGGAGCGCGACGATCAGCAGCAGCTCCTCCGTGCCGTGCTGCCAGAGCGCCTGGCTGCCGATCATCCAGGTCTCGGTCCCCAGCGCGAAGGCGGCGGTCAGCCCGAGCGCCCGCTCCGGGCGCATGCGCCGGCGCAGCAGCAGGTACATGAGGCCGGCGGAGAGGGCCGCGACGCAGGACGCCGCCAACTTCTCCATGAACGCGGCGGCGGCGGCCAACCCTTCGCGCGGCCAGCCCTGGCGCGCGAGCAGAAGTGCCGCCGGCACGTAGAGCGGCGTCACCAGCAGCGGCGCGACGACCGGGAACAGCGAGGCGTAGCCGCCGCCCCGCGCCGGCAGCGCCCAGTAGGCGTGGCGCGAGGTCCGCGCCACCTCGAGCACCGGGTCGAGCCGCAGCGTGCCGGCCTCGAGCAGGGCGAAGGGCACGAACCGCGTGGCGCGGGTGTCGCTCGAAGCGATGACCCTGCCGTTGAGGTTGTAGACGAGGAGCGCCACCAGGGCCACGAGGGCGGCGGTGCGGCGGTCGCGCCGACGGATGGGATCCAGCGGCTGGGCCTCCTGCCCGGGACGGGCCTCAGCGGTCACGGCAAGCGCGAGATGGAGGTCGCGGCGGTCGCGGAGGCGTCATGGGCGGCGGGCGAGGCGCAGCAGCTCGTCGAACTCCTCGTGGAAGCCGGCGACGATGGTTTGCGGATCCGGCACCAGGCCGGCGTCGGTGCCGACGCCCAGCCGGACGGTGCCGTCGTAGCTGAGGATCGAGACTCCCAGGCCGACGCGGCCGGACTGCGGCACCCAGAAGAAGATGTCGCGGATCGGCCTGCCGGCGAGATAGAGCGTGCGGTTCGGCCCGGGGACGTTGGTCATCACCAGTGTCGCCTTGGTGGCGAAGATCTTGACCACCAGGCGCTGCACCGCGAGCGGCACCCGGCCGATGGTGCGCAGGATGAGCAGGACCACCGCGGCCTCGGCCGAGCGCCGCAGCGCCGCGGAGCGGCGGCGCAGCTCGGCCAGGCGCGCCAGGGGGTCGGCGATGCCGAGCGGCAGCGACAGGAAGACCAGGCCGAAGTGGTTGCCCAGCTGGGACATCCTGGCGAGCGGCCGCAGGTTGACCGGCATCGCGGCGCGGACGTCGAGGCGCGCCGGCGGCGCGGCCCGGCGCGCCACGTAGCGGCGCAGGGCGCCGGTGGTGGCGGAGATCAGCACGTCGTTGACGGAGCCGCCCAGCGCGCGGCCTACCTCCTTGACCTCGGACAGCGCCAGCGGCTGGGACCAGGCGACCGCCTTCGGCACTCCGAGCGGACCTTTGAAAGGGGTGCCGGGATCGGCGGCGCGGCCCACCAGGCGGCCGAAGGCGCCGACGCCGCCGATGCCGGTGAGCAGGTGCGAGCGCCGCAGCGCCTCGACCGGGGCGTGCAGCAGGCGCATGAGCTCCGGCGAGATCTCGTCGGCCAGCGCGCGGATCCTGGCGATGTCGTGCAGCGGATGGCAGAAGAGCTCGGTGAAGGGATTGGTTCCCGGCTCCGGCCCCGCGGCGGGTTCCGATGACGCCGGCGTCTCCGGTCCCGTGCTCGGCGCCGGCCGCGGCCCCTCGGACCTTTCCGGGCGCGCGCCCGGTCCCGGCGGCGCGGCCTGCTCCGGCCGGG
>DATDGZ010000021.1:0-4057 GCA_036521795.1 Thermoanaerobaculia bacterium
GTTGCCGTAGGCGTCGGTCAGGGTGCCGTCGTCGAGGATCTGCAGCAGCAGGTTCGCCACGTCCGGGTGCGCCTTCTCGATCTCGTCGAAGAGGATCAGCGAGTAGGGCTGGCGGCGCACCCGCTCGGTCAGCTGGCCGCCCTCCTCGTGGCCGACGTAGCCGGGCGGCGAGCCGATCAGCTTGGAGACCGCGTGCTTCTCCATGTACTCGCTCATGTCGAAGCGCACCAGCGCCCGCTGGCTGCCGAAGAGGAACACCGACAGCTGCCGTGCCACCTCGGTCTTGCCGACCCCGGAAGGCCCGAGGAAGATGAACGAGCCCACCGGCCGCTCGGGGTTGCTGACTCCCAGCCGGGAGCGGCGGATGGCGCGGCTGATGGCGCTGATCGCCCGCTCCTGCCCGACGACGCGCATGCGCAGCGTCTCTTCCATGTGCAGCAGGCGCTCGGCCTCCTCGCTCTGCAGCGCCGCCACCGGGATGCCGGTCCACGAGGAGATCACGTCCTCGATGTCGCGGCGCGTCACCTCGAGCACGCCGGTCTCGTCCGCCACGAGGCTCATGCGCTCGAGGTCCTCGCGCAGCTCGATCTCGCGCTCGCGCAGGTAGACGGCGCGCTCGAAGTCCTTGTCCGAGATCGAGACCTTCATCTCCTTGACCACCTGGCGGATGTCCTGCTCGAGGCGGCGGAGGTTCTGGGTGTCGCGCACCCGCCGCAGCTTGACCCGCGCCCCCGCCTCGTCGATCACGTCGATCGCCTTGTCGGGCAGGTGCCGGTCGGAGATGTAGCGGCTCGACTGGTAGATGGCGGTGCGCAGCGCCTCGGGGCGATAGCGCACCTTGTGGAAGGACTCGTACCGGTCCTTGACGCCGTCGAGGATCTGCAGCGTCTGCTCCGGCGACGGCGGCGCCACCTGGATGGCCTGGAAGCGCCGCAGCAGCGAGCGGTCCTTCTCGATGTACTTGCGGTATTCCTTGAGGGTGGTGGCGCCGATGCAGGAGATCTCGCCGCGCGACAGCGCCGGCTTCAGGATGTTGGCGGCGTCGAGCGAGCCCTCGGCGGAGCCGGCGCCGATCAGCGAGTGGATCTCGTCGATGAAGACGATCAGCTCGCGGCTGTCCTTCAGCTCCTTCAGGATGCCCTTCAAGCGCTCCTCGAACTGGCCGCGGTACTTGGTGCCGGCGACGATCAGCGACAGGTCGAGCGCGACGATGCGCTTCTGGGCCAGGAAGATCGGCACCCGCCCCTCGACGATGCGCTGCGCCAGCCCTTCGACGATGGCGGTCTTGCCGACGCCCGGCTCGCCGAGCAGGATGGGATTGTTCTTGGTCCGCCGCGACAGGATCTGGACGATGCGGTCGACCTCCTCGTCGCGGCCGATCAGCGGATCGAAGGCCGCCTCGGCGGCCAGGGAGGTGAGGTCGCGGCCGTACTCCGACAGGAAGGGGAGCTCTTTCTTCTGCTGCGACGCGTCGCGCTCCTTGGCGATCGCCAGCGCCTCTTCGCGGACGGTGTAGACGTCGAAGCCCTGCTGCGCCAGGATGCGCATCGCCGTGCAGCCCTCGACGCGCAGGATGCCGATCAGCAGGTGCTCGGAACCGACCGTGGCGTGGAGCATGCTCTCCGCCTCGTGCGAGGCGTAGGCGAGGATCTTCTTCGACTCCTCGGAGAGCGGCAGCTCGGCGGTCGAGGAGATGCGCTCGACGAACACCCGCTCGCCCTCGATCTCGCGGCGGATGTCCTCGGGCTTCACCTGGAAGCGGCGGAAGATCTCGTTGACCGTCTCCTCGCCTTCCCGCAGGATGCCGAGGAGGATGTGTTCCGACTCGATGACCCGGCTGCCGAGCTTGCTGGCTTCGTAGCGGGCGAAGAAGAGGGCTCTGCGCGCCTTTTCATTGTACTTCTCAAACATACGAACGGACCTTTTCTGCTCCCTCTTCTCGCTACGGGCCAGCCGGCGGCCAGGCGCCCGGGACCGGCACAAGCGAGACCAACGACGTTGTGCATTCGGCCTTCAAGCGAATGGATTCTAGCACACCGTCGCTCCTCTCCCGATCCTCACGAATGGTACCGTGGGACCAGTTCACAGGGTGTACAACAAGAGGTTGCATGCAACTCCCTCGCCCGGGTTCGTACCCTTCCACCGCTACCCCTCGGGGTGGCCGGCAACGCCGCCGCCGCCGCGTGGCACTTCCGGGTGGAGCACCCCGCCTTCGAGCCGCTGCACCGCGCCGCACCGCTCGGCGATTGCCGGGTTGTGGGTGACCAGCACGGCGGTGGTGTGGTGGCGGGCCTGCATCTCGAGCAGCAGCGCGAAGACCTGGTCGCCGCTCACCGGGTCGAGGTTGCCGGTGGGCTCGTCGGCGAGCAGCAGCGGCGGCGACAGCGCCAGGGCGCGGCAGAGCGCCACGCGCTGCCGCTCGCCGCCGGAGAGCTCGCCGGGAAAGTGGTCGAGACGCTCGTCGAGGCCGACCTCCGCCAGCAGCCGCTGCGCCCGGTCGAGCACCGTGCGCGGGGGCAGGCCGGCGATGCGGCCCGGCAGCATGACGTTCTCGAGCGCGGTGAAGTCGGGCAGCAACTGGTGGAACTGGAAGACGAAGCCGATGGTGCGGTTACGAAAGGACGCCAGCTGTCCTCCGGAGAGGCCGGCGAGCGGCCTGCCGTCGATCTCGACCGACCCACCGTCCGGGCGGTCGAGAGCGCCGAGCAGGTGCAGCAGGGTCGACTTGCCGGAGCCCGACGGCCCCACCACCGCCACCAGCTGGCCGGGCTCGACGGTGAGGTCGACGCCCCGCAGCACCGGCACCCGGCGCTCGCCGTCCTGGTAGGTCTTGGTCAGGCCGCGGGCCAGGAGGGTGACGCTCATCGGACCGGCCTCGGTGCGCCAGGCGCCGGGCTCATCGCGGGCTCGGGGCGGTCGTCGCGCTCCGCTCGCTCATCGCGCTCATCGCCGCAGGGCATCGATCGGATCGAGGGTCGCGGCGCGCTGGGCGGCATAGAGCGCCGAGGCGAGCGCCAGGGCGAGGGTGAGCACCAGCACCAGCGCCAGGTCGAGCGGCTTGACCAGGAACGGCACGTAGTCCAGGAAGTAGACCCGGCCGGGCACCGGCACCAGGCGGTAGCGGTCGAGCACCAGGGCGCCGCCGACGCCGATCACCGTGCCGAGCGCGATGCCGCTGCCGGCCACCAGGCCGCCCAGGAGCACGAAGGCCTGCCGCAGCGCCGCCGGGGTGGCGCCCATCGCCGCCAGCATGCCGATCTCCGGCCGCTTGCTCGAGATGATCAGCGCCAGGTCCGCCACCAGCGCCAGCGATGCGACCAGCACGATCAGCGACACCGCCACGAACATCATCACCTTCTCGAGGCGCAGGGCGAACAGCAGCGGCCGGTTGAGCTCCTGCCAGGTGCGCACCTCGCTGCCGGGAGGCAGCGGTGCCAGACCGCCGCTCGCGGCGGTGTCCGCGAGACCGCCGCTCGCGGCGGCGCCCGATGGCCGGCCGCCATCTCCCCCTGTCGGCCGGTCGTGGAGGCGCGCCGCTACCGTCAGCGCCGCGTCGAGATCGGCGGCGGCCACCTCGATCTGGCGCTCGGAGCCGCCGAGCAGGGTCTCGGCGACGGCGCGCGGCAGCGCCACGCGCTCGCGGTCCTCCTGGGTCCGGCCGCTGCTGTAGGTGCCGGCGAGCGGCAGCGTGCGCAGCCGCGGCTGCGGGCCGAGCGGCGTCAGGGTGGGGCGCGGCGACAGCAGCGAGAGGGGACGGCCGGGAACGAGACCCCAGCGGGCGGCCAGCGACGCCGGCACGTACAGCCCCTCGGGTCCGCCCGCCGCGCCCGGGAACGAGCGCGGCACCCGCCCCTCGAAGCCGACCAGCTCGACGGCGTGGACCTTGCCCTGCTCCACCACCCAGCCGCTGCCGCGCACCTGCAGCTGCGCCCCGGTCACTCCCGGCATCCGCCGCACCGCCTCGCGCGCCGCCTGCGCCGCGGCCAGGCCGAGGCCGGGCGGCAGGTCCACCAGCACCTGCGGCGTGCGCCCGAGCAGCTCCCCGCGCAACGCGTCC
>DATDGZ010000022.1:0-13191 GCA_036521795.1 Thermoanaerobaculia bacterium
CCATGCGTGCCGGGCTTCAAGTTCTGCGGTGCTTGCGGCGCGCCGCTCGCCGCGGGAGCGGCCGATCCCGGACCCCGCGAGCCGGCGGCGGCGAGCGCCGCCGCCGCCCCGCCGCGGGGAGCCGCCTCCCCTCCCCAGGCCGATCCGTTCCCGGCCGGCTACACCCCGCCCCACCTCGCGGAGCTGCTGCAGCGGACGGGCGGCGCGGTCGAGGGCGAGCGCAAGCAGGTCACCGTGCTGTTCTGCGATCTCGTCGGCTCGACCGCGCTCGCCGAGCGCGTGGGCCCGGAGGCCATGCACGCCCTGCTGCGCGGCTTCTTCGAGCTGGGGCTGGGCGAGATCCATCGCTTCGGCGGCACCGTCAACCAGTTCCTCGGCGACGGCTTCATGGCGCTGTTCGGGGCCCCGATCGCCCACGAGGACCATGCCCGCCGCGCGGTCCTCGCCGCCCTGGAGCTGCGCGCCAAGGTGCGCGAGGGTTGGCAGGCGGCCGCGGGAGCCGGCGGAGCGCCGGCAAGGCCGGTCGAGCTGCAGGTGCGGATGGGACTCAACACCGGCCTGGTGGTGGTGGGCGGCATCGGCGACCGGCTGCGCATGGACTACACGGCGGTGGGGGACACCACGAACCTGGCGGCGCGTCTGCAACAGCTCGCGGCGCCGGGCGAGATCCTGATCAGCGAGTCCACCGAGCGCCTGGTGCGGGACCAGGTCAAGCTCGAGGCGCTGGCGCCGGCGCAGGTCAAGGGCAAGTCCGAAGCCGTCGCCGCCTTCCGCCTGCTGGCCGCCGTCCTGCGCCACGACCTGCGCGGCGGCATGCGGGACAAGGCGCTGACGCCGTTCGTGGGCCGCCAGCGCGAGCTCGCCATCCTCGAAGCCCTCCTCGAGCAGGCGACGGCGGGGCTGGGACAGGTGATCGGCATCGCCGGCGAGTCGGGCTCGGGCAAGTCGCGCCTGCTCTACGAGTTCCATTACCGAATCTGGGACCGCCCGGTGACCTGGTGGAGCGGGAGGTGCATGTCGTTCGGCAGCCGGGTGCCCTATCTGCCGCTGAGCCACCTGCTGCGCGACGCCTGGAGCATCGCCGACGGCGACGACGCGGCGACGGTGACCGCCAAGACCCGCCGCGGCCTGCAGGCCATCGACGGCGACCCGGAGAGCGCGCTGCCCTACATCCTCGACCTGCTGGGGATCGGCGGCGGCGAGGCCTTGGCCGGGCTCGAGCCGCAGGCGATTCATAAGCGCACCTTCGCGCATCTGCGACAGGTGGTGCTGAGCTCCTGCCGGCAGCAGCCGCTGGTGCTGCAGATCGAGGATCTCCACTGGAGCGACGAGAGCTCGGTCGAGCTCATCGATCACCTCGTCGAAGGGCTGGCCGGAGCACGGCTGATCCTTCTCCTCTCCTACCGCTCGGGCTTCCAGCCGCGCTGGATGGACCGCTCCTACGCCACCCAGATCACCATGCGGGCGCTGTCGGCCCGCGACAGCCGCACCGTCGTCGATGCGGTGGTGCGGCGCACCCAGCTTCCCGAGGACGCCACCCGACTCATCCTCGACAAGGCGGAGGGCAACCCCTTCTTCCTCGAGGAGCTCACGCGGTCGATCACGGAGAAGGGCGCCTGGGAGACCTCGACGGTGCCCGACACGATCCAGGGAGTGCTGATGGCCCGCGTCGACCGCCTTCCCGAGCAGCACAAGCGCCTGCTGCAGACCGCCGCCATCCTGGGGCGCGAGTTCTCGGCGGCCGTGCTCGAGCGCCTCTGGGACCAGGGCGATGCGATCTCCAAGCTGCTGCAGGACCTGATCCGCTGGGAGTTCCTCTATGACTCGCCGGACCTGGACGAGGGCGTGTACTTCTTCAAGCACGCGCTCACCCAGGAGGTGGCCTACCACAGCCTGCTGGTCAGCCGGCGGCAGGCGCTGCACGCGGCGGCGGGCAGGGGGATCGAGGAGCTCTACGCCGATCGGCTGGAAGAGCTCTACCAGCGGCTGGCCTTCCACTGGTCGGCGGCCGGCGAGAAGGACAAGGCACTGTTCTACCTGCCGCGGGTGGCGAGGCGAGCGGCGGCCCAGTATGCCCACGCCGAGGCCGCACAGGCGCTGCGCGAGGCGCTGCCGTTCGCGGCGGCCCTCGAGCTGCCCGAGGCGGAGCGCGACCGGCGGGTGCTGGAGCTGGTGCTCACGCTCGCCGAGTCGCTGCTGCCGCTGGCCCTCTTGCAGGAGACCCTGCAGCTCTGTCTAGAGCACCAGCCGCGGGTCGAGCGCCTGCAAGACCCCGCGATGTCCTGCCGCTTCCACTTCTGGCTCGCCCACACCTACAGCTATCTGGGCCGGCAGGACGAGGCGGCGCGCTACGCGCAGCGCGCGCTGGCCGAGGCAGCGGCGTGCGGCGACGACTCCACCCGCGGCAGGGCCTGCTACGTGCTGTCGCGTGACGGTTTCTGGTCGGGCCAATTCCGCGCCGGCATCGAGTACGGCAAGCAGGCGGTCGCCCTGCTGGCGCGCGGCGGCGATCTCTGGTGGCAGGGACAGGCCTACTGGGTGGCGGGATTCCACTACTACGTGCTGGGACGCTTCGGCGCCGCGGCCGAGTCGATGGAGCGGTCCAAGGCCATCTGGGAAGTGCTGGGGGACTCGCGGCTCGATCCGTCATGGAGCACCGGTTACTTCCACGCCTCGCTGGGCGACTGGGAGACCGGCCTCGCCGAGTGCCAGGGCGGCCTCGATCGCTCCCGCGACCCGTTGAACGAGGCGGTGGCGCGGGGCTTCCTGGGTTATGCCTACCTCGAGAAGGGAGACATCGCGAGGTCCATCCAGGAGCTGGAGGAATCGGTGCGGCAGCTGGCGCAGATCGGCATGCGCCCGCTGCTCGGCTGGTTCTCGGCCTTCCTCGCCGATGCCTACCTGCTGGCCGGCCGCCGCGAAGAGGCGGCGGAGCGGGCGCGCCTCGGGCTGGCGATCAATCGCGAGGCTGGTTTCGGCTACGGGGCCGGCCTGGCACAGGCCGCTCTCGGGCGCATCGCCGCGGCGAGCGGCGACGCCGCTGGATCGCGCGGCAGCTTCGAGGAGGCGCTGACGACATTCGCCGAGCTGGAGGTGCCGCTCGAGCAGGGCCGTATCCATCTCGAGCTGGCGCGCCTTGCCGGCACGCACGGCGATGCCGCGGGGGCAGCGCTGGAGCTGGCCGCGGCGTGCGCAGTGTTCAGCCGCCTGGACGCCGAGCGCCTTCGTGACCGTGCGGCGCGGCTGGCGGCCGCGCTCGGGGTGGCGGTGGCGGGGCCGGTGCCGCGCGGCATGGCGGGCGCCGAGGGCGGCGAGGCCGGGACGGCTGGCAGCGGCTGAGCGCCATTGCGCTATTGCGAAGCGCGCGGCGCGATCCCGGGGCCGGGCACTTCGGCGGCGGCGGCGTGGGGGTCATGGTGGGCGAGCAGCAGGTAGGCCTTGGCCTCGGGCAGCTGCCCGGGCCGGTTGACGAGCTTGACGTGGCTGAGCGAGCGCACGCACGCCCCGGCGATGCCGCCGCCTTCGACCGGCCAATTCCGGGGTGCGTTCCAGAACCGGTCGCATCCCGGCCAGGCGAAGACCGCGGCGCTGCGCTCGACGCTGGCGAGGCCGCGCTCGGCGAGGCGGGCGAAGAGTTCCGCCCAGTGCGGTTCGCGGCGCGGCGGTGCGGCGAAGGACCATTCCATGCCGCAGCGCGGCGACACCCCGGCGGCGACGTCGAGCGAGAGATGGCAGCGGTCGGAGCCCCGACCGAGATCGGCATAGGGGGCGAGCTGCCGGGCCGCCCGCGGGGCAACGCGCGCCAGCACCTCGAGCAGCGGCCCGCTGTCGGGCGCCATCAGCTCGAGGCGGGTGCATCCGGCTCGGCGGGAGAGCATGCTGAAGACGTACAGCAGCCTGACGCCGGCGGGGATGGCGTCGCAGCAGCGGCGTAGGGTGCGCCGCTCCGCCGCCGCGAGCGGGCGGCCGTGCAGCGCCGGCAGCAGCCGGTCCATGAGCCAGCCGCGGCCGCAGGCCGGTGCCAGCTGCGCACAGACGCTCGGAACCGGCGGCGCTGACGGTGCGATGCCTCGGCCGTCGAGATCGAACTCCAGCCAGACGGCCGGCACCCGCTCGCGCAGCCTGGCGTCCCGCGCCCATCGCGCGAGCAGAGCGCGCAAGTGCGGCGGCCCGACCCGCGATGCCAGGTGGCGGGCCTGGGCAGGCTGGGCAACGCGGACCGACAGGTCGACCGGGCCGGCAGCGCCGAGGCGCACCTCGACCGCCGCCACGCTGTCGCCGGGCAGGGACCTGGCGGTCTCGCGCAGGAGGGTCAGCGCGCCGGCGTCCACCAGGACTGGATCGAAGTGAGAGCTGCTGACCTCGAGCCAGCGGTCGAGAGAGATCGGCTGCAAGGCCGGCTGCAAGGCCGGGCGCCCGGAACCGCGGCCGCAACGCGGCGCTGCGGCCTTAGGGGCCGGAGCCAGGCGGGGGCGGATCACCCCAGGCGCCGCCGGCCGCGTCTTCCAGGTCGTCATCCGAGAGCTCGCCGGAGCTCGCCCACTGCTCTGCTTCCTCCCGAGTGAACTGGAAACCCCTCTCGCCTGCCCATTGCACGGCAGCATCCAGGTCGTGCCGAAGGGGGGCGAAGTCGCGCTGCAGATCAGGGTCGAGCCGAAGGGCACTCACGAACCGCTCCAGGTCACCCAAGCTCATCTGGGTTCTCCTCTTCAGAAGGACAGCGTCGAAAGCAAGACAGCCACTACGCCATTTCTAGTGTAAGAAGACTGCCTGTTGCCGTCAAGTAGCTATTGCGTGATTTCTATCGGTGGAACGCTCCTTCCGCTCTCCTGGGTCGAGCAGGATCTCGGCACGCGCCCAGCCGGTGCCGATACACAGCCGAGGTCGTCCTCAATGGACCTCGGGCGCCACGCTGACTTACCGGTTTTGTTGGGGGTTACGATGGTGGAGCCGAACGGGATCGAACCGTCGACCTCTTGAATGCCATTCAAGCGCTCTCCCAACTGAGCTACGGCCCCACTGAGGCGGGAGAGTCTAGCGGCTCGGGGGAGGGGGTGTCAAACCTCGAGAACCGCGCCGATGGGCGCTGGAAGGGGCGTGACCGCGGGGCCCTCTGGTAGCTCGGCGTGGGCCGAGTCGCCGACGTCGCCCGGTTGGCGGTAGGCATGACCGGTGGCCAGCTCCGGCAGGCGGCGGGCGATCTCGGCGCGCAGGGCGTCGAGGCCTTCTCCGGTGAGGGCGGAGACCCGGAGGCCTTCGCCGTCGTGGCCGGAGGGCGGGAGGGCCGCGATGCGGTCGCACTTGTTGAAGACCGTGACCACCCGGCGGCGCTCGACTCCCAGCTCGTCCAGGACCTCGTCGGCGACTCGCATCTGGTCGTGCCACTGGGGGTGGCTGCGGTCGACGACGTGCAGCACCAGGTCGGCGGCGGTGATCTCGCCCAGGGTGCTGCGGAAGGAGGAGACGAGGTGATGCGGGAGCTTGCGGATGAAGCCGACGGTGTCGGCGAAGACGGCGGTCCGGCCCGGGCCGCCGGCGGAGCCGTTCGCGCCGGCTGAATTGCCGAATTCGCCCGCTCCGGCGGCGGCGTTGGCCTCGCTGCCGGCTGGACCCTGGGCGCCGTTCGTGCCGAGGCTGCCGCGGCGGAGCTTGGCGTCGAGGGTGGCGAAGAGGCGGTCCTCGGCCAGGGTGTCGGCGGCGGTCAGGCGGTTGAAGAGGGTCGACTTGCCGGCGTTGGTGTAGCCGGTGAGGGCGACCACCGGCACGCCTCGCCGGCCGTGGCGCTGGACACCGCGGGTGCGGTCGATGCGGGCCAGGTCCTCCTCGAGGCGGCGGATGCGGGTGCGCAGGACGCGACGGTCCTGCTCGAGCTGCTTCTCACCCTCGCCGCCGCGAGTGCCCTTGCCGCCGGCCTGGCGGGAGAGGTGGGACCAGCGCTTGGTGAGGCGGGGCAGAAGGTAGTTGAGCCGCGCCAGCTCCACCTGGGTGCGGGCTTCGCGGCTCTTGGCCCGCTGGTCGAAGATCTCCAGGATGAGGCCGCTGCGGTCGAGGATTGCCAGGTCGGTCGCCTCCTCGAGCGCCTTCACCTGGCCGGCGCTCAGGTCGTCGTCGAACAGCAGCATGCCGGCGTCAAGCTCGGTGGCCGCCGCGGCGATCTCCGCCGCCTTGCCCTTGCCGATGAAGGTGGCGGCATCCGGCGCCTGGCGGGACTGCACCGCCCGCCCCATCACCCGGTAGCCGGCGGAATCGGCGAGCTGCGCGAGCTCGTCGAGGTGCTCCTCGACGATCTGGCCACCGGCGGCGCCGCGCTGGCCTTTCAGGATCACCCCGACCAGGAAGACCCGGCGGGACTTCGTGCGTTGGCTGTTGTCTGGCGATGGCAAGGTGTTCAGGGCCTTCTCAGGGGAGTCCTGCGGTATTCTAACCCTACACCGGCCACCCGCGAGAGCGATCCGCGAGCGCACCATGGCAAGAGATCCCGCACAGGAACAACAGCCCGGAGCCGCCGCGCATTCCACGGCGGCCCCGGCCTCCCCGCCGTCCCCGCCCCCTCCCGCGGACCTGCCGGAGACCGCCGAGACCGGGGCCTCCGGCCCGGCCGCGCCTGCCGCTTCCTCGCCCGGCGTTGGCCGGCAGGCCCGGTGGATCGCCGCCGTGATCACCCTGCTGGGGCTCGGGGTGCTGCTCTGGCCGCGCGGCGGCGACGGCACGACGGCGGCCCCCGCCGGCTTCCTGCTCGATGCAACCGGGCGGGCGGCGACCCTCGGGGCGCGCCTGGCGCCGGTGACCCTGGTGCACTTCTGGGCCACCTGGTGCCCGCCGTGCATCGAGGAGACGCCGGCGCTCGACCGGCTGGTCCGCGATTTCGGCGGCGACCGGAACTTCGCCGTGCTGCGCGTGGCGGTGGCCGACTCGAGCTCGCGGGTGGAGTCCTTCCTCGGCGCGGGCGCTCCCGGCGTGCTCTACGACCCGCAGTGGGAGGTGGCCCATCGTTACGGCACCGACCAGCTGCCGGAGACCTACCTGGTGGTCGGCGGCCGCATCGTCGAGAAGTTCATCGGCGAGGTCGACTGGGACGATCCGGCGGTGCGGCAGAAGATCGCCGCCCGCCTGCCGCACGGCGGCGCCGGCGGCAACTCCGGCATGGCGGGCTCCTCGTGACCGAGCTCGCCGAGATCGGACTCAAGATCTCGCTCTCGGCCCTCCTCGCCGGCGCGATCGGCGCCGAGCGCGAATGGACCGGCAAGTGGGCCGGCTTGCGTACCCACATGCTGATGGCCGTCGGCGCGACCCTGCTGACGCATCTCTCGTTGCAGGCCGGGCCCGGCGGCGGCCCCGGCACCGGGACCGGCACCTGGGACGGCGGCCGCATCGCGGCGCAGATCGTCACCGGCGTCGGGTTCATCGGCGGCGGCACCATCCTGCAGTCGCGCGGCGCGGTACACGGCCTCACCACGGCCGCCGGCCTGTGGGTGGCGGCGGCGATCGGCATCGCGATCGGGTTCTCCGACTACATTGCCGGCGTCGTCACCACGGTGGCGCTGCTGATCATCCTCACCGCCCTGCGGCCCCTCGAGCGCCTCCTGGTGCGCGGCCACCTGCGCACCGTCGTGCTGCAGCTCGAGAAGGGTCAGAAAGTGTCGCAGGCGATGGAGTGCATCGAGGAGAGCGCGGTCGAGACCGAGGGGATCGAGGTCTCCCGGCGCGGTCCGCAGACCTCCCTGATCATCAAGCTGCGGGGCCTGGAAGGAGACGCCCGGCGCCTCGTCGAGCACGCCAGCCTGCACGGTATCCGCGCCCTCGACGAGACCGATCCGAAGCGGCCGCCGTTCCCCTGATCCCGGCTGTGGTGCTCACTAGAAGTGGAAGGCCAGCCCCCCGTGGGCCATGCCGTAGATGTGGGCCTGGCGGATGTCGATGTAGTGCCCCGAGAGCTCGAGCACCACGCTGAAGCGCTTGCTCGCCTTGAAGTCGCCGGTCAGCCCGAGCACGCCGCCGGCGACCGTCTTGCTCGCCGAGGCGCCGGTGACGGCGTCGTTGCCCCCCAGGCGATAGGCGCCCAGGCCGAGGTAGACCCCCGAGTCGTAGTAGCTCTCCTCGTACATGTACTGGCCGGAGAGCGTGACGTAGGAGAGGTCGGCCCCCACCCGCGTGCCGAAGAGAGTGTCCTTGCCACCCAGCGCCAGGTGCCCGACGCGCAGGCCGAGGAAGAGGCGCGGCTCGGTGAGGTCCAGCGCCTCGACCTGCCAGGTGCCGTTGGTGAAGTCGCGGCTGCCGGGATTCACGTCGACCGAGCCGCCGACGCCGCCCATCACGCCCACGCTCCAGTTGTAAAGATCCTGCGCCGCCGCCGCCGCGGGCAGCACCAGGGCGGCCAGCGCCGCGAGCAGCGCCAGGCCGACCCCGCGGGCGGCCCGGGAGGCGGGCCGAGGCCGCCGGTCGGGCAGGTGGACCAAGAGCGAACGACGGTGGCGCATCAAGGCAGGCCTCCTTTAGGCGTTCATGTGCTGGTTGTCCGCGCCGGCGGCCGGAAGGCGGCAGGAAGCCGGGCAGGGGCAGACGGCGAGGAGTATACAGGCGACAGCGCGGCGGCCGCCCCTCTCGGCAACCGCCGCCAGCGCCGTCACCGCCGCGACGGCCGCCAGGACCGCCACGGCAGCCGGCATCGCCTTCACCGCCACGGCCGCCACAGCCACGGCCACGGCCACGGCCACGGCCACGGCCACCGGGCCGCGCCCGGCGCTCCTACCACAGCCCTCCCGCACCGCGGCCGTTGCCTGTCGTGCCACCGGCCTGCACGGCGGCGGCGGCGGCCTCCTGGGCGGCGGCCGTGTCGGCCGTGTCCGCCGCGTCCGCCGTGTCCGCCGCCTGGGCCGGCGGCCGGTTGCCGCTCAGCGAGAAGACCCGCCCGAGGATCCCTACCGGGGAATCCAGGGCGACCACGAAGCTCCCGGCGCCGAGGATGGCGAGTGCCGGCCGCAGCGCCGCGAAGTTCCCCTGGCCGGCGTTGTAGACCGTGAACTCGTCGGAGAGGGGCGTGCCGTTGGCGCCGAAGCGGCGTCCGCGGACGTTCTGGAGGCCGCCGGGATTGCCTTCCCAGGCGGCAACGAAGTTGCCGGAGGAGTCGACGGCGAGCGCCGGGTTCCTCTGGTCCCCGTCGACCTGCTGATTCAGCACCAAGGGAGCGCCCACCGCGCGGCCGAGCCGCGTGAAGCGCCGCACCACGATGTCACTGCCGGAGGCCGCCGGCGCCTGGGCGGTCTGCCAGGCCACCACGTAGGTGTTGCCGCGACCGCAGGCGATGGACACCGACGACTCGACGTCCGCCGCCGGCGACACCACCTGCTCCGGGCCGATCGGCACGCCGGCGGGGGACAGCCGGCGGACGACCACGCCGACCGGGCTGGGCTGGAACGGCAACAGCTCGTCGGTGAACGTCCAGGCGGCATGGATGCGGCCGGTCGAGCTGACGCAGAGGCTCGGGCGGTCGCTGAGCGCGGCGCTGGTGCTGAGCTGCACCGCCGGTCCGATCGGGGCGCCGGTCGCGTCGAAGCCGCGGGCCATCACCCGCGGGCCCTGGGGCTCGCCGGCCGTGACCACGGACACCCAGGCGACCACGAAGCCGCCCCCCGGCGCGGCGGCGATCGCCGGCTTGAAGTCCGACGGCGTGGCCAGCGAGCCGGTGTCCGCGGCCACCTCGATCTCGCTGCCGAGCGCATTGCCCCGGGGGTCGAAGCGTTGCGCCAGGATGACGCTTTGCCCGCCCGCCAGGCTGGCCCAGGTCACCACGAAGTTGCCCTGCGAATCGGCGACCGACGCGCCGTCGAACTGCGGCGGATCGCCGGGGGCGCCGGGGGCGACCTCGAAATCGTTGCCGATCGGCGTGTGCGCGGCGTTGAAGGCGCGGCTGAAGACGCCGTCGCTGACCACGTCCCTGAGCTCGGTCCAGGTCCCCAGGAAGTCGCCGGCGGCGTTGCCTGCCACCGTCGCATTGCTCGGCGAGCAGGAGAGGCAGCTGCTGATGAGAAACACGTGGCCCGGCGTCGGCTGCTGGGCCCAGGTGGCCGCCGGAACGGCGATCGCCATGCCGAGCGCGAGCGTGCCGGCCGCCAGGTGCAACGGGAGCTTGCGGCTGATCATTTCAGTCCTCCACGGTCGAAGTCCTACGTTGTCGTGTGCGGCTGGCGGCCAACCTTCTGACACTCATTTACGGAAGCGGCGCGGCGGCCGTTTGTTCGCCGCCGGTTGCCGGCGCGGCAGGCCGGGTGTCTAAACGCTGCAGAGGAGGCCCGCCGATGCCCACGCGGACGACCGCGCCGATGCCCATGCCGCCGATACCGCCCATGCCGCCCTTGCCGCTCATGGCGCCCATGCCGCCCATCGCGCCCATGCCGCCCATGCCGCAGGCGGCGCGCGGGCCGCTCTCCCGCGCCCGGCGGCTGGCGGGCGACCCGCGCCACTACCAGATCCTGGTCCTCGCCTCGCTGCTGGTGTACGGGCTGCTTCGCCTCGACCTCGAGGTGCGCGCCGTCCAGGCCCTGGCCATGGGGGCGGCGGCGCTGCTGACCCAGCTCGGCTGCACGCGGCTCGCGCGGCACGCCCGGGACGCCCGCGACGGGGGGGCACCGCCGCGCTTCGATCCCAGGAGCGCCTGCATCTCGGCGCTGTCTCTCTGCCTGCTGCTGCGCACCGACCGTCTCTGGCTCGCGGTGACCGCCGCGGTGCTGGCCATCGCCGGCAAGTTCTTCCTCCGGGTGGGCGGCAAGCACCTCTGGAACCCCACCAACTTCGGCCTGGTGGTGACGATGACCGCCAGCCGCGGCCAGGTCTGGGTCTCTCCCGGCCAGTGGGGGAGCGCGGCGCTCTTCGGGTTCCTGGTGCTCTGCCTGGGCGGACTGGTGGTCAACCGCGCGGCGCGCGCCGACGTCACCTGGGCCTTCCTCGCCGCCTACGGATCGCTCCTGCTCGGCCGCGCCTGGTGGCTGGGCCAGCCGCCGGCGATCCCGCTGCACCAGGTCGCGAGCGGCGCCTTCCTGATCTTCGCCTTCTTCATGATCTCGGACCCCAAGACCACTCCCGACTCGCGCGCCGGCCGCATCCTGTTCGCCGTGCTGGTGGCGGCGGGCGCCGGCTGGGCGCAGTTCGCGCTCTACCGGCCCACCGGCCTCCTGCTCTCCCTGGCTTGCCTGGCGCCGCTGGTGCCGCTGCTCGATCGGCTGCTCCCCGGCGCGACCTACCGCTGGCCGCGGCCAGCTCTGCTGCCTCCCGAAAGGAGCCTCGCATGAACCGCCCCGAATCCATTCCTTCCCCTTCGCCCCTGTCCCGCGGCGGCCTGGCGCCGGCGCTGGCGCTGGCCCTGCTGCTCGCGGGCGGCGCCGGCCCCGCGCACGCCTTCTGCGGCTTCTACGTGGCCAAGGCCGACACCCATCTCTACAACCGCGCCTCGCAGGTGGTCCTGGTGCGGGACGGCGATCGCACGGTGATGACCATGGCCAACGACTTCAAGGGCGAGCCGAAGGAGTTCGCGATGGTCATCCCGGTGCCGGTGCTGCTGCAGCGCGGGCAGATCCACGTCGCCGACAAGGCGCTGATCGACCACCTCGACGCCTGGTCGGCGCCGCGCCTGGTCGAGTACTTCGACCCCGACCCCTGCCAGAGGTCGTACCCGCGCCCATCGCTGTACAAATCGGACGCGGTGTCGCCGCCCGCCGGCATGGCAGCGTCCGCCGAGCGCGGCCGCAGCCTGGGGGTGAAGATCGAAGCCTCCTACACGGTCGGCGAGTACGACATCCTGATCCTCTCGGCGCTGCAGAGCGACGGCCTCGAGACCTGGCTGCGCGAGAACGGCTACCAGGTGCCGGCCGGCGCCTCGCGCGTGCTGGGCAGCTACATCAAGCAGGGGCTGCACTTCTTCGTCGCCAAGGTGAACCTCGAGCAGCGCTCGAAGCTCGGCTTCGGCTACCTGCGGCCGCTGCAGGTCGCCTACGAATCGCCGCGCTTCATGCTCCCCATCCGCCTGGGCATGGTCAACGCCGCCGGCCCGCAGGAGCTGTTCCTCTACGCCTTGACCCGCGGCGGCCGCGTCGAGACCACCAACTACCGCACCGTCAAGCTGCCCACCGGCGAGGAGGTGCCGCTGTTCGTCAAGGGCGAGTTCGGGACCTTCTACAAGGCGATGTTCGACTCGCAGGTGAAGCGCGAGGAGATGCGCACGGTGTTCCTCGAGTACGCCTGGGACATGGGGTCGTGCGACCCCTGCGCCGCCGAGCCGCTCTCGCAGGAAGAGCTGCGCGGCCTCGGCGTCTTCTGGCTCGACAGCGCCGCCGGCGTGTTCCTCACCCGCCTTCACCTGCGCTACGACTCGCCGCACTTCCCCGAGGACCTCGCCTTCCAGGAGACCGGCGACCGCGACAGCTTCCAGGGCCGCTACGTGCTGCGCCATGCCTGGAAGGGCGGCGCCACTTGCGAGGCGGCTGCCGAGTACCGGCGCGAGCTGCGGCAGCGATGGGACCACGAAGCCCGCAACGTCGCCGAGCTCACCGGCTGGAGCCTGGACGACGTCCGCCGCCGGATGACGCTCGAAGCCGGCACCCCCGGCGGCGTACGGGCGGAAGAACCCTGGTGGCAGCGATTGTGGAACCAGAGATGAGGGATGCGCTAGTGCATGGCGGTGCCGAGCGCCCGCTGGAGGTGCTCGGCGCGCTCCCGGCGAATGGCCTCGAACTCCTCCCGCTGCCGGGGCGTGAGGATCTGCGCGATGCGGTTCTCCCCCTGCTCGATCACCGCGAGGACGCGCGGCCTCACCTCCCGCCAGATCGCCTGGGCCTCGCGGTGGGTCTCGGCGAGGATGGGTTCGAGCTGGCGCTGCTGGTCGGCGGTGAGGTCGAGCCGGCGCGTCAGCTCGGTCGCCACGGTCCGATGCCCCATGCCGAGGTGACCGATCGGACCGCCCTGGTGGCCCGGGCCGGCCGCCAGGCCCCAGGGGTGGTGGCGGCGCACCAGCTCGGCGCCGAGCACGCCAACGACCACGCCGACCAGGAACAGCGCCACCACGCCGGCCAGGGCCGAGGAACGCTTCATCGCCGCCTCATGGCCACACCTCGGGAGACAGGGAGGACCAGGCGAGCAGCTGCTCGGAGCTGGGCGGTTCGTCGAGCAGCGGCGAGGCCGGCGGGGTGGGCGGCGGCGGCG
>DATDGZ010000023.1:0-15167 GCA_036521795.1 Thermoanaerobaculia bacterium
GGTGCGGGCTGGACGGCGACCGGCGTGCACGAGGACGGCGTTCCCGACGACAGCATCCAGCTCCACCGGATGGCGACTGCTCCCATCGACGCGACGGCGACGGCGGCGGGGGCGAGCGCACCCGCGGGCAACCCCCTGCCGCCGTTTCTCGAAGTGGAACGGACGCTGCACCTCGGGCTGCGCTGGTCGGTCGAGACCCGCGTCGTGCGGCGAAGCCCGGCGGGCACGCCGGCCGCGGTCGACGTGCCGCTCCTGCCGGGCGAGTCGGTCACCAGCCCGGGGGTGCGGGTGGCGCAAGGCATGGCGCAGGTCAGCCTCGGCCCGGAGGCCTCGGCGGTGGGCTGGGCCTCCGATCTCGCGATGTCCTCGCCGCTCGCGCTCGAGGCGCCGCGCACGCTTGCCTGGACCGAGGTTTGGCAGCTCGATGCCGCCCCCTTCTGGCACGTCACTGCGCAGGGCGTGCCGCCGATCGTCGCGGTGGACGAGGCGCACGAGGGCACCCCCGAGTGGCGTCCCTGGCCCGGGGAGCGCCTGGTCCTCCAGGTGAACCGCCCAGCCGGCGTGCCCGGCAGCTCGGTCACCATCGATCGCAGTCAGCTCACCCTCGCGCCAGGCGCCCGCTCGACCAGCGCGACGCTCGACGTCGACCTCCGGAGCAGCCGCGGAACCCAGGAGATCGTGATGCTCCCGGAGGGAGCGACGCTGCAGTCGGTCGAGATCGGGGGCGCCGCGATGCCGGTGCGCCAGGAAGGACGGCGCGTGAGCCTGCCGATCGCGCCTGGTACCCAGCACGTCCAGGTCACCTGGCGGGAGCCTCGCGGCAACGCATTCCTGTACCGCACCGGACGGGTCGACCTCGGTCACCCGAGCGTCAACGCGGCGACGGTCGTCCAGGTGGCGGGCAGCCGCTGGGTGCTCCTGACCGGTGGTCCGCCGCTCGGTCCGGCGGTGCTCTTCTGGGCACTGCTCCTGCTCTTGCTCCTGCTCGCCATCGCGCTCGCGCGGCTCGGCTTCTCGCCCCTCCGCGCGCGCGACTGGCTCCTCCTCGGCGTCGGCCTCTCGCAGGTGCCGCTCGCGGCGGCGGCCGCCGTCGCCGGCTGGCTTCTCGCGGTCGGCTGGCGCCGCACGAAGGCGGCGTCCATCCGTCGTCGCCTGGTCTTCGACCTCCTCCAGGTCCTGCTGTGGGTTTGGGGATTCCTCGCGATCGGCATTCTCTTCTTCGCGGTGCGCGCAGGGCTGCTCGGTTCGCCCGAGATGCAGATCGCCGGCAACGCTTCCTCGGGCAATCTGCTCAACTGGTTCAGCGATCGTGCCGGCACGCTGCTTCCCGGGGCGTGGTTCCTGTCGCTGCCGATGATCTGCTATCGGGTCGCGATGCTCGCCTGGGCGCTCTGGCTCGCCATCGCGCTCCTGCGCTGGCTGCGTTGGGTCTGGCAGAGCCTCACGCTTTCCGGGGGCTGGAGGCGGCTGACGAAGGCCAAGGCCCCCGAGCCGCCGGCCGCGCCCGTGCCCTGAGCCGAGCTCCCCGCCGCGGTCACTCCTCACCTGTGGTCGGTCGAGGAGATCATTGCCCTCCTCCCCGCCCCGGTCGGGCAGAAGCGGGGACCCTACCGGCCGCGGAATTCAAAGTGACCCCGTATCCTGTGGTGAGGTCCTAAGCGGACATCCGTAAGCGTTAAATCCGCGTCCCGTCCGGGCCGAGCGTTAACCGTACTTGAGGGCGGTGCTCTGTCCGACCTCGATAATATAACCGTCAGGATCGCGGATGTAGCAGCGCGTCTCGCCGTACTTGGGGATCGGCTCGGTGATGAACTCGGCTCCTCGGCTTTTCCATAACTTATAGCACGCTTGAATATCTGCCACGCGGATATTCATAAAGCTGCTGATCTTATCCGGGTCGGCGAGGACGCTAAGCGTTACCGACGGCTTGTCGGGGGTCGGCCCGCCCCCGACGTTGACAAGGAGCCACGTATTCGCGATCTGAATGTACCCAGGCGCGCCCTTGCTGTCGCCTCCGCTCAGGGCGCGCCCGCCGAAGACCGTTTCATAGAAGCGAAGCGATCGGTCGATGTCGGCGACGGTGAGAAAATGTGCGACGCTGATTCCGTCTCGCGGGGGCATCTCATAGCTCTTCTGTGCGATTTGTACGCGGCTTATTGACGGCTCCAATTCCGATACAGTCATGAGTTTCAGAAGCGCCTGAGCTGCCGAGGTCGACGACGCAGGATTCTGGCCAGTAATGAGACGGCCGTCAGTGACAGAAAAGGGCTGCCAGTTCGCCACCTTCTCGTATATGGCACCGAGCCGCAGCAGTTCGTCTTCGACCAGGAACGGCACAACCTTCGTGAGCTGCATCTCCTCTTCCTCGCCGTTCGTGAAACCGGCGACGTGTTTTCCTTTCACCAGCGGAGCGCCCTGGCAGGTAACGTGGCGAAGCACCCCGGGGGAATGGCACACCAATGCGATTGGCTTGCCGGAATTGTAGAAGGCCTCCAGAAGGGCGATCGATGTAGGGCTCTCCGCGAGATCCCACATCGGGCCGTGCCCACCGGGATAGAAAACGGTGTCGAAGTCTTCCGCCTTCACGTCCGCAAGTCTGACCGTGTGGGCGAGAGCCTCTTGCGCCGCCGCGTCCTTCTTGAACCGCGCCATCGCCGGCGTTTGATTTTCAGGCAGATCGCTTTTCGAATCGAGCGGAGGCTGCCCGCCTTTCGGAGAGGCGAGCGTCAGCTCAATGCCAGCATCCCTGAATACGAAATAGGGGGCCGCGAATTCCTCAAGCCAGAAACCAGTCGGGCGCCCCGTGTTCCCCAGTTGGTTGTGCGATGTCAGGACCATCAGTATTTTCATCTTGTTCTCCTGTTTCTCCTGTATTCTTCGCGACGCGCATCCGGATTGAATCGGGCGACGCCGCCATCATACCAGTTGGCGTCGAGCATATTACCATCGCCTGCCTCGGCTGCTTCCCGACCTCGCGATCGCCAAGGCCGATGGCCGCTATAGCAAGCTCCTCGCCGCGCTGGCGCGCACCGAGGTCCTGGTGCTCGACGACTGGGGACTGCTGGCGCCGACGGACGGCCATCGTCGTGACCTGCTCGAGATCGTCGAGGAGCGCTACGACCGGTAGAACCCTCAGCCGGCGCCCAGCTCACGTACCAGCATCGCGTTGACCAGCTTCGGGTTGACTGGGGCGGCGTCCGGCTGGACCTGCTTCATCACCTGGGCGACGAAGAACCCGAGCAGGCCGGCCTTGCCGGAGCGGTATCGCTCGACTTCGACGGCGTGCGCCGCCAGCACCCGCTGGACGACCGGCAGGAGCGCCGGGCGTAGGCATTCGAGCTGTTCCAACTCGGCCTCCGACAGGGCGATGGGCGCTTTCGGCTCGGGGGCCTTCGGCTCGAGGGTCTTGGGATCGGGAGCTCTCGACTCGGGTGCTCTGGGACCGGAGGCCGGCCGCGCCTTCCCTGGCGGGGCGGCGGGTCCGGCGGCCTCGGGCCTGGGCAGCGGCGGGCCTGGCGGGGTCTTTGCGGCCTCCCGCGCCCAGGAGTCGCGCAGCGGCACGATACGGTTGAAGGCCAGACGGCCGGCGACGGCGTCGACCGGATCGCGGAAGAAGTAGCCCTGCCGCTCGAACTGCAGGCGCTCGCCCAGGGCGGGATCCACCGCCGCCGGTTCGATGCGGCAGCCGGCGAGGACCTTCAAGGAGTCAGGGTTGAGCGCCGCCTCGAATTCGGCCTCCGCCGCCTCCATGTCGGGCCGCTCGACGCGGAAGAGCCGGTCGTAGAGCCGCACCTCGACGGGCAGCGCGTGGGCGGCCGAGACCCAGTGCAAGGTGCCCGGCACCCGGCGGCCGTCCGGCGCCGAGCCGCCGCGCGTGGCGGGATCGTAGGTGCAGCGAACCTCGACCGGCTCGCCGGTCGCCGGGTCCTTGACGACGCTCTCGCAGCGGACCAGGTAGGCATAGCGCAGGCGCACCTCGCGCCCCGGCGACAGCCGGTGGAAGCCCTGGGGCGGCTGCTCGGCGAAGTCGTCGCGCTCGATATGGAGGACGCGCGAGAACGGCACCTTGCGGCTCCCCTCCTTCGGCACGTCGTGCGGGTAATACGGCGCCTCCAGCTCCTCGACCATGCCCTCGGGATAGTTCTCGATCACCAGCTCGAGCGGCCGCAGCACGCACATCACGCGGGGGACCTGCGGGTTGAGGTCCTCGCGCTGGCAGTGATCGAGGAGGGCCACGTCCACCGTGCTGTTCGCCTTGGCGACGCCGATCCGCTCGCAGAAGTCACGCAGCGCCGCGGGAGTGAAGCCGCGGCGCCGCAGGCCGGCGAGGGTCGGCAGGCGCGGATCGTCCCAGCCCGCAACCCGCTTGCGTTCGACCAGCTCGAGGAGCTTGCGCTTGCTCATCACCGTGTAGGTCAGGTTGAGGCGGGCGAACTCGGTCTGGCGCGGCGGGTCCGGAAACTCCAGGGTGTCGACCAGCCAATCGTAGATCGCGCGGTTGTTCTCGAACTCGAGAGTGCACAGCGAATGGGTGATGCCTTCGATGACGTCCGACAGGGGATGGGCGAAGTCGTAGAGCGGGTAGATGCACCAGGCGTTGCCGCGGTGATAGTGGGCGGCGTGCTTGATGCGGTAGAAGAGCGGGTCGCGCATCTTCATGTTGGGCGAGGCCATGTCGATCTTGCCGCGGAGCACGTGCTCGCCGTCCGCGAACTCGCCGGCCCGCATGCGAGCGAAGAGGTCCAGGTTCTCGGCGACGCTGCGTTCGCGATAGGGGCTGTCGCGGCCGGGTTCGGTGAGCGTGCCGCGAGAGTCGCGGATCTCGTCCTCGCTGAGGCTGCAGATATAGGCCTTGCCGCGGCGGATCAGTTCGACCGCCAGGTCGTAGAACCTTTCAAAGTGGTCGGAGGCGCGGAAGAAGCTCTGCCCCCAATCGAAGCCCAGCCACCGCACGCCGTCTTGGATGGCGATGACGAACTCCTGGTCCTCGGTCTCGGGGTTGGTGTCGTCGAGGCGCAGGTTGCAGGTGCCGCCGTACTCCTGCGCCAGGCCGAAGTTGAGGCAGATCGACTTGGCGTGTCCGATATGGAGATAGCCGTTCGGCTCGGGAGGGAAGCGGGTCGCCACCCGCCCGCCGTGCCGGCCAGCCGCCCGGTCGCGGTCGATCAGGTCGCGGATGAAGTCGCGCCCGGCGGCGGCGGTGGGTCGTTCCGTCATGGTGCCGTGCATACTATCCGAGGTCGAAGCCCCAGCAGCGCGAGCCTTGCTGGTCGCTGGTCGTCCGATCGCCGGCGGACAGGATCTTGAATCCAGGCGGCTGAAGCGAGAGAGCTGGTTGCGGCTCGGAGGACGAAAGGATCCTCCGGCGGCGATGCCTGTGAGAGCCCTCGCCTCCTCGGTGACTCCTCCGCTTCGCAAGCCGGCGCCGAGCTCCAGGGGAGGTGCGGGTGGAGGTCGCTCCAAGCAGGACACCCGGCTCCGCCTGATTTCCTGACAACCCTCCACGAAAGGAGAACCAGATGTCCGTACGTGACGCCACCTCGTTCCTCGAGAAGCTCAAGTCCGACCCCGCCTTCGCGCGATGGCAACGTATGAAGCGGCGCTCGGCTGGGCGCGCAGCGCAGGCCCTCGCGCCGCCGTCGCCAGCAGGCTCGCCGCCTTGCGTCGCCCAGGATTCGCGGGCTGAGCCGGCAGGGTCATCGCCTTGACGACGGCTGCCGGATGTCGATCCATGGCTGTCGAGCCGTTGACAGTGCCGCGGCGCCGCGGTCAGGGTTGCGCGGCGCTGGTGGCATCCACGAAGGCGGCGACGTCGGCCTTGAACTGGTGCAGCGACGGCTCGTGCAGGTACATCATGTGGCCTGCCTCGTAGAGCTTGATCTGGATGCGGGAGCGCGCCGACGGTTCGAGCCCGAGATGATCGATCTGCGCCTCGGTGCCGAGGAACGACGTCGTCAGATCGTAGAGGCCGTTGGCCACCAGCACGCGCAGGTGCGGGTTGACGAGCATGGCGTGCGCCAGGTCGGGGCCGGTGTTGACGAAGGGCAGCGGCGGCCCGCCCGGGACCTTGTGCTTGAAGTCCCACGCCGCGTTGGCGTCGTAGTTGAGAAAGCGATAGGTCTTGTCCTGGCCGAACTTCAGGTCTCCATGATAGTAGTCGAGGAAGGCGGCGGCGAAAGGCAGGGAGGTGTATTCCAGCGCCGGATCGTGCTCGGCGTCCTCGGAGAGCAGGTCGAAGGGCGAGCCGGTGAAGCGGCCGTCGAGCTGGCCGGTGATGCGGTGCCGATCGCGGAACAGCTCCTGGGTGAACTGCGAGTTGCGCACGCGCAGCTGGGCCTGCTTGACGAACTCCACCGAGAGGCCGGTGTACTCGTGCAGCTTGGCGGCAACCGCGTCGCGTTCGGCGTCGCTCAGCGCATCGCCCTCGAGGAGCGCAGCAGCGTACTCGCCGAGCGCGAACTTGCGCACCTCGGCGAGGAACGGCTCGAGCTGGGCGGGTTGGTGCGGCAGCGCATGGTGATAGGCGGCGACCGCGGCGAAGGTGGGCAGCTCGTAGATGTAGGGCCGGTCGTTCGCCGGCCAGGGGATGAGGGCGTCGAGGTCGAGCGCCACCGAGACCAGGATGACGCCGTTGAAGGCCATGCTGTCATGGGTCTGCAGGTAGTCGACGATCCCCGCCGAGCGGGTGGAGCCGTAGCTCTCGCCGAGCAGGTACTTGGCGGAGCTCCAGCGGCCGTTGGCGCTGACGTACTGCTCGATGAAGCGGGAGACCGATTCGATGTCGGTGTCGACGGTCCAGAAATCCTTGTCCTTGGCCGCGCCGACGGCGTGGCTCAAGCCGGTGCCCACCGGATCGATCATGACCAGGTCGCTCTTGTCGAGCAGGCTGTAGGCGTTGTCGACCACGCGATAGGGCGGCGGCGTCGGGCCGGCGTCGGCGGTGACGACGCGCCGCGGCCCCAGCGCCCCCATGTGCAGCAGCACCGAGGAACCGCCCGGCCCGCCGTTGTAGGCGAAGGTGAGCGGGCGCTTGGCGGCGGCGGTGTCGCGCTGGGTGTAGGCGACATAGCCGATCGAGGCGTAAGGCTCTTCCTTGTCGTCGCGGACGATGAGGGTGCCGGCGGTGGCGGTGTAGGAGATCGTCTTGCCGCCGATCGCCAAGCTGTGCTGGGTCACCGATTGCTCGGGCTTGGGCGCTTCGGGCGCCGGCTTCTTGCTGTCGTCGCCGGCGGGCTTGTCGGCGGCGGCTGCGGCGGCGGCCGCCGCGGCGCACAGCAGGACGGTGGTGGTCATGAAGCAAGCGAGCGTCTTCTTCACGGAATCCCTCCTCGGGTGGGTGCGGTGCGGATCGCCAACTGCACACCTGTACGCGCGCGGAGGGCGCGAGTTGCGGTGCCGGGACGGGTCGCGCCCCCCGCCGCCCGGTGCCGAGCTCCCCCGGGGGCCGGCGGACTCGCCGGCTCCCGGGGGCATGGATCGGTCGATCAGTGGACGCCGCTGGGCGTCGGATGGGCGATGCAGACGACGCAGGCCTTCTCGGTCCCGTCGCCGAAGATCTCGGAGAACTTCGACGTGGACGTGGTGTTGGTGGTCTTGCAGCAGACCTGTTGCTGACAGCTGCTCGAGCAGCTGGCGGACGCGCCGCTGTAGGCATCGGCGAGGCTGGTGGCGGTGCTGGCGGCCGACGCCTGGACGCTGACGGCGGCGGAGGCCGAGGCCGATGCCGAGGCTGCGGCGGAGGCCGCGGCCGAGGCGAACGCCTGCGCATCGGCCTGCGCCTGGGCGCCGGCGACGGCGGCCGAGCTGGCTGAAGCCTGGGCGGAGGCGGCCGCCCAGGCTTGGGCCTGGGCGCTGGCAGCGGCCTGTGCGGCGGCGGTGGCGGCGGCGGTGGCGCTCGCCGCGGCGGTGGCGGCGGCGGAGGCGTTGCCGCCGCAAGCAGCGGCCCAGGCGGACGCCTGCGCGGCGGCAGCGGCGCTGGCCTGGGCCTGCGCCGAGGCGGATGCCGTGGCCAGGGCGGAAGCCGAGGCATTGGCGGAGGACTGGGCGGAGGCGCAGGCCGCCGCCGCCGCACTGGCGGCTGCCGAGGCGCTGCCGGCCGCTGCCGCTGCCGCGGAGGCCGCCGCGGAGGCTTGGGCCGCGGCGCTCCCCACCGCGGTCGCCGCAGCCGACGCGTTGGCGCAGGCCGCCGCCGAGGCCGATGCCGAGGCGCCGGCGGAGGCTGCCGCCGAGGCGCATTCGCAGGAGGCGGCGGCGCTGGAGATCGAGGAGGCCAGCGAGCTGGCGTTCGAGCAGCTGCTCGCGGTGGCACTGGCCGAGGCCACCGCGGTGGCCCAGGCCGATGCCGCGGCGGACGCGGAGGCCTTGGCATTGGCCCAGGCGGTGGCGGCGGCGCTGGCCCAGGCGGAGGCGCCGGAGCAAGAGCTGGCCACGGCGCTGGCCCAGGCCTGGGCCTGGGCGTATGCCGCGGCGACCGCGTTGGCCGAGGCGGTGGCGCTGGCTGCAGCCGAGGCGGCTGCCGATGCATAGGCCACGCTGTGGTCGAGCAGATAGTCCTCGATCTCGCCCGAGGAGAAGGCGCCGCTGCCGTCCCAACCGGTGGCATTCACCGGCACGACGTCGTGGACACGCTGGGTGGTCAGGGAGACGCGCATCCACATCGGCGCCGACGCGGCAGGCACGTTGAACGGCCCGACGGTGACCTGGTTCGCGCCGACCTGCAGGTTGTTGACCGGGAAGTCCTCGACGACCCATTCGTTGTTGCCCGTGCTGCTCGACCAGGTGCCATCGTGGTTGAGGTCGATCAGGACGTTGAGGTAGCGCGTCGCTGTCGAACCGCCTTGGGCCAGGGTGACGTCGAAGGTCAGGGTCACCGGCACGTTGCTGTTGTCAAAGGGACCCGAGGTGGTGGGGCACAGGGATCCCACCAGGCCGTCGTCGTTGTCGTTGCCGACCAGGTTCATGACGGTGTCGGGATCCTGGCAGTCGCGGGCGCCCTGCTCGAAGCTCACGGTCGGTCCGAGCCAGGCGTCGGCTGTCACCGTGTAGGCGCCGGGCAGGCTATAGCGGCTGTTGGTGGTCGCGAAGTCCGTAGGGAACTTGCCGGGCACCGTGTTGTAGGGGGGCGGATAGTGGGACGGCAGGTTGTCCGGGGCGTCGCCATAATCGCCGATAGGGATGGTCGCCGCCCGCCCGCCGGCCGCTGTCGCCAGCAGGAGCAACAAGAACGCAATAACTGACACATGCCGGAACGCCGTGAGGCGAACAGAGGACCTGGAACGCAGCTCTCGCATCTCGACCTCCTCTCGCTGAACGTTGCTTTGACTTCATAGTACAGCGAGAGCATGAGCGCGCGAATACCGGCCGCCGGTATCGTGGCGATCAGCATGCGGTCGAAAGGGGTCGCCGTGATGACGAGGCAGGTACGCGGCGGCGAGCGAGTGCCGCGCGTTCACGGGCGCAGACGCGACAGGGCCAGGAGGGCCAGGCACAGCACCAGGAGCAGCAGGCCCGGGTGCGAGAGGGTCGGGACCTGGGCGACCGCTGGCGAATCGAAGCGGATCGCGCCGCTGAAGGGTGTCCAGCCGGTGTCCCTGCAGAAGGTCCCGCCGGGACAGCTGGCGGTGTAGTTCGACGCCTGCGTGTTCCAGTACGCGGTGTCCGGGAACGGGTTGCTCCCCGTGGCCGGCGGGACCTGCGCGAGCCCGAAGTTCAGCGAGATATAGGGGCCCGCCGTCCCGATGGGGTTGGCGCCGTAGGTCTCGGTGTCGTAGGCCACGCCATAGATGACCCGGTCCGGAACCGTGACGCCGGTGAAATCGAAGGCCACCGTGAACGCCAGGCCCGAGTAGCACAGGCCGTCGGGGGCGCGGAACTCCGTCTTGTCGCTGCAGCTGGGATCTGCCACCGGCCGCCAGGGGATGGCGGCGGTCTGGGTGCGCGTGGCGAGGAGGGTCCCAGGCGCCGGGTTCGGGCCGCTGTTGTCCACGTTGTAGAGGTTGAGAGTCAGCGGATGGTTCCAAGTGGGCCCGCCGGCGCCCGGGAACGAAGGATAGTCCGCTGCCAGCGCCCAGTCGCTCATGACGATCGTAACTTGCGAGAGCGTGCGGCCTGCACCTGCGAATTGGATCAGGTCGCCGAATTCTGCCGTCTGTGTCGCTTGATAACCCAGGCTCGGCACGTTCCCCGGGAGAGGGTTCGGGATGCTGTCGTAGATCGCCACGGCGCCCGCCGCCACGGGCATGCAACACACGATGAAATATGCCCAGAACGCGATCCGCCTCGCCGAAGAACGGGCGAGCCCTTCGCTCTCGCACAGTCGCTGTGACATGCGGCTCCTCTCTTGGATCGCCGCAAGATAACACGACGAACGCTCGTCGACCGCCGCGCATTGCCATGACTAATAATTAATGGGTTGATATTAATTGCGCAGCCCCGCCGAGATAGCCAAGCAGGAAGGGCGCGGCCGGGAGATCGCGGTGCGGATCGCCCTCGGCGCGCGGCGCGCCGACGTGATGCGGCTGGTGCTGGGCGACGCCCTGGCCTTGACTGCCGCCGGCCTGGGGCTGGGGCTCGCCATCGCCCTCGGCCTCAGCCGGCCGCGACCGGCTGTCTCCGCCCCCGTCTAGGCTCGCCGCCGCGCCAGGGCCAGCAGGGCGCCGCTCGCCAGCAGCAGCGCCAGGACCGCGAGGCCGAGCGGCGACAGCGTCGGGACCTGGGCGATGCCCGCGACCTGGAAGGCCGTCGGATCGTTGGCGCCGCCCACGTTCGGGTCGTCGGTCAGGATCGAGGACTCGTTCGTGCCGTTGCCGTCGGCGTCGAAGAAGATGGTGCCCTGGTTCGCGATGGTCTGACCGGCGGCGCCGTTGTCGACGACCGCGGTGATGGTGATGGTCACCGAGCCGCCCGCCGCGATGCTGCCGTTCCAGTGCACGGTGTTGCCGGTCGTGGTGGCGGCGCCGCTGGTGGCCGAGGCGCCGGTGAGGGTCAGCAGGGGCGGCAGGACGTCGGTGAGCTCGTCGCCCGGGTTGTCCTGCTGCGCCGACGGGCCCGAGTTGCCGATGACCACGGTGTAGGTGACGGTGCCGCCCTCGGCGAAGGTGCCGGTCACGGTCTTGGTGCGGGTGCTGATCATGGCCGGCGAGGCGACCTTGAACGAGGTCGGGTCGGCCTTGCCGCCGACCGCCGGGTCGTCGGTCAGGGCCGACGACTCGTTGGTGCCGTTGCCGTCGGCATCGTAGCTGGCGGTGCCCTGGTTGGTGACCGTCTGCAGCGCGGTGCCGGTCTTGATCGTGGCGTGGATGGTGATCGTCACCGAGCCGTGGGCGGGGACGTCGCCGTCCCAGGTCACGGTGTTGGTGCCGACGGTCGCCACGGCGGTGCCGGCGGTCGCCGACGCGCTCACCAGCGTGAGCTGCGCCGGCAGCACGTCGGTGAATTCGTGGCCGGGATTGTCCTGCTGGTCGAAGCTGCCGCTGTTCGCGAGCACCACCGTGTAGGTGACGGCGCCGCCCTCGACGAAGCTGCCGGCGACCGACTTGGTGCCGGTGACGGCGGCGGGCGAGAGTACCAGCACCGTGGCGGTCGCCACGTTGTCGCCCGGGTTCGGATCCACGGCCCCGCCGCGCACCGCCGCGGCGTTCGACGCGGTCGAGGCGTTGTTCACCAGGTTGCCGGCGAAGTTCGGCGCGGTGACCGAGAAGGTGAGCGTCGCCGTCTCTCCCACCGGCAGGCTGGCGAGGTTCCAGATGCCGGTCGCCGGGTTGTAGAGCCCCTGCGACGCCGTGAAGGAGAAGGGATCGAGGGCCGGGAACAGCGCGAACGCCTCCTGGGCGTTGACGCTGTAGGCCGGATCGCCGCCGTTGTTCTTGACCGTCAGGGTGTAGATGATCGTGCCGCCAGGGTTGGTGGAGGTCACGTTCGCGCTGAACGCCAGGTGGAGGTCGGCGGTGCGCGGCGCCTGCAGGGAAGCCGTCGCGCGGTTGTTCGCCGCGTTCGGATCGAGCGGCGTCGCCGCGGTGATCTCGGCGACGTTGTCGATCTCCTCGGTGCTGACGGCCGTGGCGACGATGTGCAGCGTCGCCGAGGCCGCGTTGGCGACGGCGCCGACCGTCCACAGGCCGGTGCCGGAGACGTAGGCGCCGCCGCCGTCGTCCGACACGTAGGTCAGGCCCGCCGGCAGCGGGTCGCTGACCACCACGCCGGTGGCGTTGTTCGGGCCGTTGTTGGTCACCGTGAGGGTGAAGGTCACGTTGCCGCCCGCCGCCGGCGTCGGGTTGTCGACCGTCTTGGTGAGCGCCAGGTCCGCCCTCGGAGCACTGTCGAGCAGCACGACCTCGGCGCGCTTGCCGACGCCGTTGAAGTGGTGAAGGAGCAGGGCGCCGAGCGAGCCGTTGGCGGTCATGTTGGCGGTGTTCCAGGTCACCGGCAGGCTGCTGCCGTTGAGGTCCTCGGCGAGGAAGCTGCCGCCGAAGTTGAGGCCCTGCGCGGCCCAGTTGTAGACGTACGGCCCCGCCGCCTGGTCGTAGAAGGTGCCGGCAGCCGGCGAGCAGTGGTCGCCGGTGGTGGTGCGGGCGCAGATGGGGTTGGTCCCCGGGCAGGTGATCACCTTGTAGCGGATGGTGGTCACCGCCGTGGAGACCATCCCCAGCTGGGATGGGGTGACGCCGAGGATCATCACGTTGTTGAGGTGCAGGGCGGTGTCGTAGGAGGCCGGCGAGACCAGGTTGACGAGGGACCCGAGCCCCAGGATGGTGTCGCCGTTGGTGGCGGTGTTATTGATGATCCGGACGAAGTTGTCGTTGGCCGGAGCGCCGGCGACGAAGATCGACGGGTTGCTGTTGAAGACGATCCTGTCGTAGACGCCGTCGTTGTTGTTGTCGACGCAGATGTCGTAGGCGACGTCGGTCGGGGTCGACCAGTCGCCCCAGCTCGCGACGCCGAACAGGACGAGGTCGTTGGTGAGACTCGGGCTCCCCGCTCCCGGCAGGAAGGCGACGCCGGCGTAGTGGATGTCGGCGTAGTCGGGGGAGTTGACCGGATCGAGCGGCGAAACCACCTGCAGCTCGAAGGGCGACACAAGCGACTCGATCTTCGGCAGGGTGCCGACGCCGGTGCAGGTGGGGCCGGCCGCCAGGGTGCCGGTGCAGAGATCGGTGCCCGAGAGCGGGATGGTCGTCGAGCCGGTGGGGGCGCCGCCGGTGACGATGGTGGGCGGGGCGGACATGTCGGAGGAGGGCTTCTCCGCCATGTAGACCGGCAGGCGGAACTTCAGCGTGGAGCCCTGGCTGAACGTCAGGTACGACCCTTCCTCGGTCAGGAAGTTCCGTGGCTGGTCGCCGTAGTTCGCCTGCACGCCCTGGGTCGGGAAGAGCGACGCATCGCGGGTGTGGTCCATCAGGTTGCTGTTGGCGCTCATCTGGACGTCCACGTCGACGGTGTCCGCCGCCGGCACCGTCACCGAGCTCCCGCCCGGCAGCGAGAAGGCGACGCCGGGGGAGTCGACGACGTTGTCGAAGGCCAGGTCGAAGGTCTGCGGGGTGAGGCCCTTGTTGACCAACCGGACCTTCTTCGTCTGCGTCGCGGCGCCGACCACCTCGGGCTCGAAGGTGACGCTCACCAGCCCGGCGTCGTCGGCGTTCATGGCGACGACGCTGCCCAGGGCCGCCGACACCGGGTCGACGCGCCCGGCGCCGATGCGGGAGGGCCCGAACCGCGGCGGCGTCGCGCCCGGGAACAGGGTGAGATCGTGAATGGCGTAGTTCATCGCCAGGGCCTTCAGCTCCTCGACGGACCAGTCGGGGTGGAGCTGGCGCAGCAGGGCCATGACGCCGGCCACGTGCGGGCTCGCCATCGAGGTGCCGGAGATGACCAGGGCCTGGTTGCCGGGCTGGAAGCCGGACGGGTCCGAGACGCCGGTGCAGCCCGCCGCCACCGTGCAGGTGTGGCCGGTCTGGACGGAGGTGATGTTGAGGCCGGGCGCCGCGACGTCGGGCTTCAGCCGCAGCGGCGAGCCGAAGATGCGGCGCGGGCCGCGCGAGGAGAAGCTCGCCAGGGTGTCGCCGCCGGCGGGACCGAGCAGGGTGACGTTGAGGGTGGCGATATTGGCCCGGAGCGTGTTGCCGTCCGCCAGCGTGACGCGGACGGAGGGGATGGTGATCGTGGGATCGCTGCCGCCCAGGCCCGCGGGCGGGCTGCCCGGCGCGTTGTCGGCGATGATCACGCCCACCGCCCCGGCGTTCTGCGCGTTCTTGACCTTGACGGTGAAGGCGCAGGTGCCGCGGTCGATGAACGCGATGTTGCCGGCGACGGCGGCGGCGTTGGTGAGCGGCGAGCAGGCGTCGGTGGTGAGCGGACCCGCGGCGTTGGCAGGGTCGAGCGCGATGACCACGGCGTGGGGACCCGGGGGAGTGCCGCTGGGGGTGAGCGGCGGGCCGAACTGGGCCGAGGCGGCCAGGTCGTTGCCGGCGATCCCGGCAGGCGCGTTCACCTGCACGATCGGCGCCGGCTCGCCGCCGTCGAGCGAGGCCGCGGCGGTGATCGCCCGCGTGGCCACGCCCGGGGCGCCGGCGATGAAGAAGGTGTCGCTCGAGTTGCCGGCCGAGATGGCCACGATCACGCCCGCCAGGGCGGCGTTGTCGGAGGCGACCGAGGTCGCATTGAGCACGGAGCCGAAGTCGGATCCCAGCGACATGTTGATGACGTCGAGGTGATCGGACAGGTCGCCGTCGCCGTTCGGGTCCATCGCCCAGTCGATGGCCAGCGTGGTCAAGCCGGTGCTGCCGGCGCAGCCGAACACGCGCAGGGCGTACAGCAGCGCCTTCGGCGCGGCGCCCGGGACGATGCGCAGCGGCGCGTAGGTGGAGAGATTGCCGTCGTAGGGACCGGTGAAGGTGGCGCCGGCCGCGGTGACGCCGAGGCCCGCCGCGGTGCCGGCGACGTGGCTGCCGTGGCCGTTGCAGTCCATCGGGTTGGCGTCCGGCACCGGGGCGTTGCCGCCGGTGTAGGCGTCGCCGGCGAAGTCGGTGCCGCCCACCACCTTGGCGGTGGGGAAGGAGCCCGCCGTGGTGAAGTTGGCGGACGCCGTGGACTCGGCCTGGTAGGCGGTGAGCAGGCCGCTGCCGCCGAAGTCGCCGTGCAGGTAGTCGATGCCGGTGTCGATGATGCCGATC